>JAIRNP010000028.1 GCA_031258005.1 Treponema sp. | reverse complement strand
CTCGGCTTTCAATTCCGTGGTGTATACCCGCCGTGCTTTGTCTTGCTTTCCCATCTTTTTCTCCTCATCTGGTATAATTCCCGCTTATCTTTATGTCTACCAGTTGGGGTAAGGTCCAGGTTGATACCGAATAGCATCGTAACGGGACTTGCCGTATGTTCACCGAACCGCTTTCCCGCTGGCGGCAAAGGTAAGCGTTAGAGCCGGGAAATCCATTATACGCCCAAGCATGGAAGCTGGCTGGACTTTGCCGAAGTGGAATGGTCCGCACTGGCGGCACGGTGTCTAGGGGCGCGGCGTATTGGGAGTATCCAGAGGCTTAACGTGGAACTTTCGGCGTGGCATATGCAACGAAACCGGAAACAAAAAGGAGTGGATTGGCAGTTTACCACAGCCGATGCCCGCATCAAACTCAAGCGGCTTTATCCTGAGATTGTAGAGTAAAGCTTTAGATGGTACCGTGTACTAGTGTAACATCACTTGGCCGCCGGTAACCGGGACCGCCTGACCGGTTTCATACTCCTGCTCTATAATATAGTAGATGGCTCGCATCACATCCTGACCGGTACAGCCCCGTTTCATCGGAACCTTGGCTTCATAATAGGCCTTTACATCCGCGATGTGCTTGGCCCCCGGTACCTTGCCCGCTCTCAGATATTGGACGAAAAGGCCCTTTTCCGGGTCAGACCAGAGAGAACCATCAAAAAAATTGCCGGGACAGACGGCATTTACCTTGATGTTATAGTCCGCCAGTTCCAGGGCAAAACTCTTGGTCAATCCAATGCCGCCGAATTTTCCCCCGGCATAGGCGCCGTTTTTATTTGACCCCTCAAGGCCGGACTTGGAATTGATCTGGATGATGTCGGTTTTCCAGTGAAGAGCGGTCCGGTGCTGCTCCCTGAACAATAAACCGGCGTATTTCGCTATGAGAAAGAACCCGGTATAATTGATATCCGTAACAAAGGAAAAATCTTGCAGGCTCTGTTCCAGAACGCTTCCTGCCTTGAGCACCCCTGCATTGCTGATGCAGATATCCAGTCCTCCGACGTTTTGTATCAAGGTCTTAAACAGGGCCTTCACCGAGGCTTCATCCGCTACATCCACCGCCACGGGAATTGCCGCGGTCCGTTTCTCCTTGGCATTGATCTGGGCCGCCAGGGTTTCCGCACCCTCCAGGTTGCGATCCGCAATAAACACCAGGGCCCCTGAAGCCGCGAGACTTTGCGCGATGATTGCTCCAATACCTTGAGCCCCGCCGGTTACCAGGGCAATCTTGTTTTTCACCACCCCAGCCCGATGAGCGGCGTTGAAACCCAACGGGGGAAGGGATACTTTTTCCGTTAAAAGCGCATCGTTTTTTGCCTCCATCCGCTCTTTAGCCGCATCAAAGTCCCGGTCGATCCAATAAACCCCCTGGACCGTATCAGCATCTTGTACCACCACACAGGAAGGCGCCTTTTTACCCGTCTCAGACCGTGCCAATGCTTCTGCCCCTGCCGGAGCCCGGTCGAATTCCCAGGCGGTATAGGCATCCTGTAAGATCTTGGCGGCATACTCGATATCCACGTATTGGTGATCGTACCGTGCAGGGGCGATATCAATGATCAATGCCTCCTGGGGTATCTCGGTTTCTCCCGGAGGGCTCTGCATAAGCACCCAGGGGTATCTGCCGGTATGGATATACAGCCCTCGGATAAGCAGTGCCATAGCGGCGGGATCCGCCAGTTTTCGTTCAGCCCTTTCCATATACAAGCCTCCCATGGAGTAAATTTTCCGCTATTGTATTGTTGCTGCTTCAGGATGCTGGAGATCCAGCGCGCTTCCTGCAGCAGCGTAGATTGCAAGCCCCGATACTAAAGACTCCCCTGCAAGAGGGTTTTCCGAGGAGAAGAGGCCCCATCGGGGATCCACCGAACCTGCCGCTTCAAACCCGGCGTCCCAAGCCTTTAAGGCCGCCATGTTCGGCGTATAGGGGCTGAAACTATAGCTGGTATGGATATGGTTATTGATTCCCCCGGTGGTTTTCACCGGACCCGGCTTTTCCGCTGCCGCTGCCTTGAGTGCGGAAAGCCGCTCTTCTCCTGAGACCCTGGGGTTGTTGACAGCCTGGTAATGCATGTAAGTATAAGTATATACTATTCAAACCTCTGTGTCAGCATAAGTAGTGTGTACAGCAGGATAACCTTCTGCCAACTCCGATAGTCCGGTTGCCGTTGCCCTGTAAGATCCGTTGAAAAATACCCCCTTTATGGTATCATAATTACCGTATGAAAATCCCTGGGTTGATCTGTCTGGGTTTACTCCTCACTGCTTTGGTTTATGGAGAAGGTGCTATAGATATGAAGAATAAACCATCTTCAGCCAAGGAAAAGACCACTGAACCAGCCCAAGCAGAGAATGCCAGGAACCTTCCTGCTCAGGAGAGAATCCAGGTCCCGGTTCCTGATGCCTCATATCAGGAACAAGCTCAGGAAGACCATGTGGTAAGACCGGTTCCGGAACACCTGGTATGGGTTGAGGGAGGGGTCTTTCACATGGGGAATACCCTGGGTGAGGAAGATGAAAAACCGATCCATGAGGTACGAATCCGGAGTTTTATGATTGGAAAGACCGAGGTAACCCAAAAAGAATATGAGGCGCTTATGCGGGACAACCCCAGTCGTTTCAAAGGGGAGGCCCTGCCGGTAGAACAGGTAACCTGGTATGATGCGGTAGAGTATTGCAACAAATTAAGCCAAAAGGAAGGATTAACCCCGGTATACACCTGGAGGGAGGATCAGATACGCGCAGATGCTGGGGCTAACGGATACCGTTTGCCTACCGAGGCGGAATGGGAATATGCGGCCCGGGAGAGAAAACCGGATACTGCAGGGGGTATTTATCCCGAAGGAGAGGACCTGGATTCCCTTGCCTGGTATACTGAAAACAGCGATAATAAAACCCATGAAGTAGCATTGAAAGTTCCCAATAGCCGTGGTTTGTATGATATGGCCGGTAATGTGTGGGAGTGGTGCTGGGATTGGTACGGGGGATATGAAACCGGGACCAGGGCGCTTTTCCCAGATCCGGTTCGGGTAACCCGTGGGGGCAGTTGGAACAGTAAAGCCCAGTGCCTAGGTTCGACCTATCGGCATGGAGGGGACCCTTCCAAAGGGTATAGCGATCTTGGTTTCCGCGTCCTTCGTTCTGCCTTTTAGTATCCCCCTTCACTATAGATTAGAGTTGTTCAAAAACCGAGGTTTTTGAACAACTTCCGCTTAAAAACAGCAACATACGGAGTATTTTGCGAGACTTGTATCGGACTTTAGTCCGATACAAGTCCATTGACAAGTTCCCTTGAGGCGTCTAAGGTTCCTTTATGCGCCTATCCGTGAAAGCATGGATACTGATAAGTACCCTCTTGAGCCTCTTGGCAGGGGCCTGTACTCAGGAACCTTTCCCTGCTATTATCCGGGAAAACCTGTTCACCCTGGAAATCGGACGCATGGAAGATCAAATAGCCCTCTATAACCTGGAAGGGGATCAGGGTATCCGCAGGACCGAACTCGCCATGCGGGAGGGCCTTTTTTATATTTCCGATGGTAATGGGGAAAAAATTGTCCGGTATAATTCCTATGGGGATCTGTTGTTTATGATTTATAATGACCAGACCAATCCCCTGCCCCTAACCCTGCTGCCTTTGAAGGAAGGTGAAATTGTAACCCGCTGGGCCCTTACCTATCCGCTCCAGGATCCAGGAAAAATCACCGTGGATTCCCGGAAACATCTGTATGTGGAAGACCAGCTTCCCGATGAAGGGCACCGTTTTGATCCTGATTCAAAGGCCATCCTGGATAAGGTGATCCTGCATTTTGACGAATATGGCCGCTTTGTGCGGTATCTGGGCCAGGAGGGTATTGGAGGCAGCCCCTTCCCGAAAATCGAAGGACTGTACACCTCGGTCCAGGACGAACTGGCCGTGGTATGTCGCCTTCCCACAGGCTGGAATATCTATTGGTTCAACGCGGATGGGACCTCCCGGTATGTGGTTAAACTGCAAAACACCGCCCTCCCCATTCCACCGGAGCGGGATATTGTATTCGTTTCTTTGGATGCTATTGCGGTAGCCCCGGATGAGCGAAAGTTGTACCTCAAGATGGATTATTACCGGGATACCTACGATGAATCCACCAACACCCGATCCGGCAGCGAGCCGGATAGCTCGGTGATTTGGGTTATGCGGGTGGAAGACGGTTCCTATGAGGGAACTATCGAAGTTCCCTTTTTTGAATCCACCCTAACCGAAAGCGGCCGTAAGACCCCGGTAAAGCTGTTTTATTCGCTGTTGGGGGTCATCCGAAAGGAACGGGTGTTCTTGTACGTTCCCGTAGAGGCCGGGTATGCTATCCTGATTCTCGCCCTTGGTTCTGCAGCCGACGGTGAACAACACCGGGGATTCATTCAGGTAGATCCCGATGAATTACAGTTCAACGCCTTTGATTTGGCCGAGGACGGGATCCTTTCAGGCCTCTTAGTGGATAATTGGGACATAAAGCTCGTCTGGTGGCGAACCGATAAATTGATAGGAGATACTCCTTTATGATGATACCACCCCGCGGAACCCCCCTTGCTCGTCCGGTAAAACTGGTTACGGCGAAAACTGCCCAAGCCCTTGATGCAGCGGCTTCTTCCTCTTGGGGACTTAATCCCTTTGCGCTGGTAGAGGCTGCAGGCCGGGCTTGTGCCGCGGCCGTGCTCCAATCCTATCCTGCCTTGTCTCAGGGTCCTTCCCCTCGTATGCTTGTTCTCGCAGGTTCCGGTAATAACGCCGCGGATGCCATGGTCATGCTCAGAACGCTGCTCATGAACGGCGTAGCGGGAGCATCTTTGCAGACTGTAGTGCTCCATCGCCTCCCTGATGAGGAGGAACGCAGTCCTCACGCTGAGGCGCTTCGTTCCCTCAGCAAACTGGGGGTTTCGATGCTTACCTGGAAGCAGCTCCAGGATCCCCGGCAATTCCTCGGCCAGCAGGATATCATCATCGACGGTATCGCGGGAACCGGGCTTACCGGGCCCCTGAGGGGAACTGCTGCAGATATGGTACAGGCCGTCAACGCCCTCACTCAGGCGGATTATGATAGCCCGGGGTCCCCCAGGCGGCCTTGGGTGGTTTCTATAGACCTGCCCTCAGGGAATTTCGATTCCTGGGAGCAGTCCATGCACATCCTCAAAGCGGATCTCAGCCTTGCCATAGAACCGGTTAAGGCCGCCCTCTATAATCCTCCTGCCCGGCCTTATGGGGGAACCATCTTGCCCGTAGGGGGGATCTTTCCTCCGGCCCTTATCAATACCTTTGAAGGAGCGGAACTCATCACTTGGGAGCATGCTCAGTCTCGGATTCCTCCGGTTAAACCGGATGTTTATAAACATCAGCGGGGGGTGGTGGAAATCCATGCAGGTTCACCGGGGAGTACCGGAGCTGCCCGGATTGCCGCGGCAGGGGCTCAGGCGGCGGGAGCAGGATTGGTTAGGCTCATAGCGGATACCTCCATCTATCCCATCCTGGCCGCTTCTGCAGGAGGGGTCATGGTGGTCCCTGCAGGGGCAGAAGACAGTGTGGTCTATACCCCTGGCAAGGAAACGCGGTTTTATCCTGACGCCCTGCTCCTCGGTCCTGGTTGGGGAAAAACGCCGGATCGAGCCATGTTATTTCATCGGGCCTTGGTTCGGGAATGGGAAGGGATCCCCCTCATCTTAGATGCAGAGGCTATCTCCCTCGCTAAGGATGGGGCTTTCCACGGAAACGCCATCCTCACCCCTCATCCCGGTGAATGCGCCGCCTTAGCCGGGGTGTCCGTAGAAACGGTTCTAGCCCATCCGGGTACCTTGCTCAAAAAACTCGCCCGGGAAAAACAGGCGGTGATTCTCTTCAAGGGACATGTACTGTTCATCGCCTGCCACGACGGACGCTTGGCCGTGGTGGACGGTATGGTTCCGGTGTTAGCTACCGGCGGTGCGGGAGACCTGCTTGCAGGATTTTGTGGGGCCATCGCTGCCCGGATGAAACGGAACGCCTGTTTTGACGGGTATACTTGCGCCCTGGCAGCAGCGACGCTGCTCATTGAAACCGGCCGATCCCTAGGGAACCGGTTTATGGATCCCTTAGGGTTGGCGGAAAAGGCCGCAGCCATTGCAGGGGCGGCCTGGTTATCTTCGTTGTGCGGCTCTACATGAAGGACGTGTAGGGTTTAGGAGGTTAATATTTTATGGAAGATAAGCCATTACCGGATCCCCCCAAGCATCTGGACAGGGATGTGGTTTTTTATTACTCCCGAGCACACCGGCTCGAACGGGCTTCTCCGGCGGTACGCGAAATGAACCGGGATATACCCAAGACCAGTCCCTCCCTATTCGGTTCCCTCACCTCCAATCGGGCCTATACCATGCTGCTCATACCTATCCTCGTATGCGCTGGGTTCGGGATGATCTACTCAAAGGTGAGTGCTAAGCACCCAACTCCTTCTTCAAGAATCCAGAGGATTAGTTTAGGGGGTAATACCCTGAAGGTTTCAGCCCAGCGCTTTCAAGGGGCTACCTATCTGAGGATTACCAAGACCGCTCCTGATACAGGGGTATATACCGGAGCCGTTGATATGGCCATCACCCCCCTCGATCTTCCCCCTTCCGGTACGGAAGTTAGGGAGTCTCCGCCGGTAATAAGCCATCGGATTTTTTTCAACTCCGATGAGGAAGAAGGCTATGGCCTTTCCCTTCCCTTTGAGGCACCCCAGATATTGATGATCCTGCAAACTGAGCAGGATGAACGGATACGCATCCACATAAAACCTGAATAAAGCACAGAAAAGTCAAAAAATCCACAGGTATATGCCCGAAATGTACCGATGATAAAGTTAAGGGGATATGAATAAACATATTAATTTTGAAGATAATATTTTTCTTATTAATATCAGGCTCAGGATGGTCCAGGATATGCTTGTCCTTGAACCGGACCCGGAATTATTTTTGAAAAAAACCATGGAAGATATTGATTTTATTGATGATATCCTGGGGTTGCTTTTGGATGGGCTCTTGGAAAACCCCCATCTGATAGAACGGAACGAACAGCTCGTTAATTTATACGATATAGAATGTCATTTTTCACAGATTTTAATCAAATTTTTAACCGGTTCCGGGAATATTTCAGTCCTCCGGTTCCCGGTCCTGCGAGAAAAAATCATCTTTTTACAAGCCCATAGCATGACCCGAAAAGAACTCATGGATGATTTCCAAAACAAAACCGACCAGTCGATCCTGGAACCTTTGGTCAGCAGCGAGGAACTCAGTGCCCTCTTAAAAGAGTAATGACCTATGCGTATTTCCGGTGGTTCTCTGCGGGGACGACAGGTGCAGGTTCCTCAGGGGATCATCCGTCCCGCCATGGATCGGATGCGGGAATCGGTATTTGCCAAACTGGGGGATTTGGATCAATGCGCGTTTCTTGATATGTTTTCCGGGTCTGGTATTATCGCCTTGGAAGCGGCTTCCCGGGGAGCAAACCCTATTGAAGCGGTGGAAAAGGACCCCTTGAAATGGAAAACCTTGATCAAAAATGTAGCCATTGCGCCGGTCAGGATCCAGTGCCGGTTCATGGCCGCGGAACACTATATCCACCGGGCTCGCAGGAGCTTTGGGGTTATTTTTTGCGATCCCCCCTTTGCTTACCGGTTTAAGGGGGAATTAGTGAGGGCCATCGCCGCTTCCCCGCTGATTCAGACCGGCTCGCGGCTCCTTCTGCACCGTCCCCAAGAAGATCCCTATTTGGAAGACCTGGGTGGAGCCTTCTCCGTCGAAAAGGTAATGCTGGAGGAGTCAAAACGATACGGCCGGTCAGTGGTGGACTTCTTTGTATGGCGGTAAACCGGGGATGCCTGCTCCACGGCACAGGCATATAAATATAGGGAGAGAAATAATAACGTAAAACCTATTGTAATTTTATCGATATTATTTAATAATAATACTAGAGTTGTTCAATAACTTCAGTTATTGAACAACTTCCGATAAAAAACGGTAGATTGGGCGAATTTCTTGCAGAAATCCGCCCAATCTACGAGACTTGTTCAACAACCAACCGGGTTGTTGAACAAGTCCACTATAATATTGAAAGTCTAGGCTAGCATGGATTATAAAAAAATTTTTGATAAATTTGATGATCAGAACATAGTTATAAAAACCACTCAAAAATCCAAAATTGACAGAGCCCAAAAAGCAGCGCTTAATCGTAAAGGAAATATGCTGTATAATGCAGGAGATATAGAAGGAGCCAAGAAGATATTTCTAACCACCGGTTATTCCGATGGACTTTCACGGGTCGGGGATTATTATAAATCCCAAGACCGGTATGTGGATGCCCTTCGTATGTATTGGATTGCACCGGATCACACTAAATTTGAATCAATTGCTATGCAATTCTCTGTTTTAATAAAAAATTTAATACATGAAGAAGGGGATCTTCCCAATGAGTGATGAAACAAAGCAAAAAAGCTACCCTGTACAGGGCGTTGGATTGTTCCATAGGAAGGGCAATGGTGGAGACTTGAGGTTTGAGGAAACCGGTGTTTCTATAGGGGTGTCGGGAATCGGTGAACCGGCTCTGGGAGAGATTTCAGAATTATCGAAAAAAGGGTATCAATCGTTAAAAGAAGATAGAATTCTGGAAGCTATAGCCTGTTTTAATAAGATCCTGGTAATAGATGATAATAATAACTATGCCCTGGTAGGGATGGGGGATGCGGCCCGGAAACGGGGCACCTTTAAAGAGGCGATTACCTTTTATCAGCGGTGTTTGATCCAGCATCCGGGGAATAACTACGCCCTCTTTGGCCTGGCGGATTGTTATAAGGCCCTCAGCCAATACCACAAGGCCATAGAAATCTGGGAACAGTACCTGCACCACGATGATAAGAACATCACCGTGCTTACCCGGGTTGCCGATGCGTACCGCAAGGTCCGGGACTTTAAACATTCCAAGGCGGTGTACCTGCGGGTCTTGGAAATGGAAGATCGAAACCCCTATGCCATTATTGGCTTGGGCCATCTGCACTATGATTTTAAAGAATACCGGGATGCCCTATTCTATTGGGAAAAGATGCTGGAGATTGGTAAAGACAATGTAGACATCCGGGTCCTTACCTCGATTGGGAATTGCCACCGGAAATTAAAAACCTTTGACCGGGGTATGGCTTTTTTTGAGCAGGCCCTATACAAAGACCCCTATAATTTTTACGCCCTCTTTGGCCTGGCAGACTGTTATCGGGGTATGAATCAGCAAAACCGTTCCCTGGAATACTGGAACCGGATCCTGGAACAGGATCCGCGGAATAAGGTTATCCTCACCCGCGCCGGGGATGCTTACCGGAATTTGGGGGATTATGATCAGGCGGTGCAGTATTACCAGCGGGCCTTGAACATCGAATTTGATACCTATGCGGTCCTGGGATTGGCCGTGGTGGCCAAGGCCCAGGGTAAGTACGAGGAAGCTATTGAATCCCTCCAGCGGCTCATTCAACAGGACACGAAAAATCACCGGCTGTATCTTGAATTGACCGATTGTTTCCTACAAAAAGGGGAAAAATTGAAAGCTATTGAGACCCTGGAAGCCTTTCAGCGGATGGGAATCCGTAATACCCCTATTATGGAATTCTGTGAAAAACTTAAATCCTAAAAGATCCTGCAGGTTCTTGTGCATCAGGTTAAACCGGTCCTTTCAGGGCTGCCTCTTGGGGCCTTAGCGGAAATCCTTAACCCCCTCCCGAAATTTCGGGCGGAACAGGTGTTTCGGTGGATCGCTCAAGGGGCCTCTTCATTTCAGGAGATGACTAACCTCGCCATCCCCTTACGGGAAAACCTGGAACAACGGTTCTCCCTCTATTCCAGCGCCATTACCGGGCGTGCCGAGGATCCTGACGGTACGGTCAAGTTGTATATCCGCCTGCATGACGGGGAACGTATTGAGGCGGTCCTCCTCACCGACGGGGGACATCGTAAAACCGCCTGTCTTTCTACCCAGGCAGGATGCCCCCTGGCTTGCGCCTTCTGTAAGACCGGAACCCGGGGACTTACCCGCAACTTGACTTCCGGGGAAATCCTGGAACAGTTCCTGCATCTCCGTTCGATAGAGCCAGAGATTGCCAACATCGTGTTCATGGGCATGGGGGAACCCCTCTTGAACCTCCCGGAACTCCGTAAGAGCCTGGAAGTGCTGACGGATAGCCGGGGGCTTGGCTTGTCAAAGCGGCGCATTACCCTATCCACCAGCGGCATCATTGCAGGCATTCGAAATCTGACGGCTGCAGGGCCTGAGGTACGGCTTGCCCTTTCCCTCACCACCGGGGACAGCAGCCTCCGTTCCCGGCTCATGCCCGTAACCAGGAGTAACCCTCTTCCCTCTCTCAAAGCTGTTTTGTATGATTATCAGCAGCAGCAAGGGCAGCGTATCACTTTGGAGGCGGTTCTTTTGGGGGGGATCAATACCCGGCAAGAGGATAGTGATGCCCTTGCTGCATTTGCTGCGGGTCTGGATGTGGTGGTAAACCTCATCCCCTGGAATCCGGTGGAAGGTATGGTCTTTGAAGGCCAAGCCCTGCGGGAACCTTCAAGCGGAGAAATCGCCGGGTATATCCAGCGGCTTGAACGGCGGGGACTCAAGGTAACCCGGCGGCTGCGAAAGGGCCGGGGTATTGCCGGAGCCTGCGGACAGTTGGGCGGCGGCGCTCAATAGGTTGGAGAAAAATACTTAATGGAAGAAACACCCTATCAGCGTCCCAGCTGGGACGAATATTTTATGGAGGTTTGCGACGCCATTTCCAAGCGGGCCACCTGCGGACGGGGGCGTTCAGGCTGTGTCATTGCCAAAGATAACCAGATCCTGGTAACCGGGTATGTCGGCGCTCCGGCGGGCCTGCCGCACTGCGATGAAGTGGGACATCAGCTTAAAAAGATGATCCACGAGGACGGAAGCCTTACCACCCATTGCGTGCGGACGGTTCACGCAGAACAAAACGCCATCTGCCAAGCGGCAAAACGAGGTATTGCTATAGCAGGAGCCACCTTGTATTGCCGCATGACCCCTTGTAGAACCTGCGCCATGCTCATCATTAACTGCGGCATCCGCCGGGTGGTTTGCCAGCGCCGCTACCATGATGCCGGGGATTCGGAAAGCATGTTCCAAAAAGCCGGCATTGGCCTTGAGTATATCTATGATGAAAATGAGGTATACGATCAGCAATAAGGTTTTCCCTGGGCTCTGTTCGATGAGGAACCGTACCCATCCCAGCAGGGGAAGAAGCGGTCATTCAATGGTGATGAGGTATTTTAAGTAAATTTCTTCTAAGGTCCGTTGCGGTCCTGGTAAGCCGATACGCTTACGGAAAACCGCGGCATCCCGGCGATCCATATAAAAATCATAAATGGTCCGGGGATCCGCATCCTTTACCGTACGATAGGCAGGCTGACTGCCAATATAGGAACGGACCTCATCCCGTCCCACCGCGGAGATGCCAAAACGGGCCAGTCGGGAACGAACCTTGAGTATCTCCTCATAAGAAAGACCGAAGAGGAATTCCTCCAGGGCCCATCGGGTTTCAGTATGATCCGTCTCTTCTATCAGGAAGGTATGCCAGTCTTCCCCCATATCCATGGAAATACGGATCAATTCACTGGACCCTTCCATGGTTCCAAAGATGGGAGGCGCCGCATCCCGGGCTGTCCATAAGGACTCTAATGCCGGGAGATACCGGATCGATCGAGGATCCCTGCCGCTATCCCAGAGGGAAATCAGGTCATTTGCCAGGCTGATTTTAGTATCATGGGAGAAGGAGGCATCCTCTAAACAGGAAAAATAGACCTCTTCCGCCATGAGGGTACACACAATCGACAGCATCACCCGCCGCAGGGGAAGATAGAATGCTGGTATATCCCGCACCAGCATGGAAAGCATGGAAAAAGCATGAAATTTAGCTACCAAAAAACTACGGGTAGCCACTACCCTGGTGGGAATATGGAATAAGTGGGACGTAGAAGAAAAACTTGAAAGGGCTTCAATGAGATTTTCCTCACTTCGATGCGCTCCTCCCATGATTTGGATGGCCCGCACCGAAGGATAGTGGGAAATTGCCTCTCCCAGCCCCTGGAGACACCGGAACCGATCCTTGACGAGTTTACTCTCTTCAGGGTATCTCGCATCAAGATAGGTCTCAATTTCTTCAACTAGCTGGGCTTCCTTTTCTTTTAGGATACATATAGGGGAAACAATATTCGAAACGGACAGAAACATACATAAATCCTATCTTTAATCCTATCTTGACCCTAATGATAAATCAAGTAAAATCGGAAAATTCCCCCTGTTTTTTACTTTATGAATGGGTTGACTTGAAATAATCGTGCCGTATCAGCGGAGGAGCATAGAAAAGGGCGAAACCAGGGTTACCGTTCCCTTCGGACTAAGGTCCGCGGTATATCCGCAATCCGGGGGCAAAGCCTGAGGCCTGCAGCCGCTGCGGACAAGTGATGTCTTAAAAGAACTTTGGTACGAACTTTGAGCATGCTCAAGGCCAACCCGCAAGGATGCATTGAGATGGCCCGGCCTGAGGAATCGGCTGCTTGACGCGGGGCGAGAAAAAAATAGATACTGAAGAGGCTTTCCCAAAACTTCAGTTTTTGGGAGACAAACAAATTGTCCAGCTACCTTAGATGTATATGAAAAAGCGGACTTCAGACCGCTTTTTCGGAAGCTTTTCCCTCGAACCCTAGGTTCGCAACTAACCGGGTTTTGGGAAAAGCTCTGAAGGCACCAGTTTTGATGGAGATGAAAGGTACCATGTCCGACATACAAAAACTCCCCAAGAACGAAAAACCGGATGCCCGTGAAAGGCTTGCCCTTATCCGGCATTCGGTGAGCCATGTTATGGCCCAGGCAGTAACCCGGCTCTTTCCGGGAACCCGGGTTGCCATCGGCCCCGCAGTGGAAAACGGTTTTTATTATGATTTTCAGTTTCCTCAGCCCCTAGGGGTGGAAGATCTTCCCCGTATTGAAGCGGAAATGCGGCGTATCATTGAGGAAAAACAGGATTTTGTCCGGCTCACCCTAAGCCGGGAAGAAGCAAAGCAGCGTTTTGCGGAAGAGCCTTTTAAGTGGGAATTGATAGCGGATTTGCCGGAGAACATCCCCATCACCATCTATGAACAGCGAAACGCCGCGGGAGAAGCGGTCTGGGCGGATCTGTGCCGGGGACCGCACCTGGCTAATACCCGGGAGATCAATTCCAGGGCCTTTAAGCTCCAAAGCATCGCCGGCTCCTATTGGCGGGGCAATGAAAACCGGCCTATGCTCACCCGTATCTACGGTACTGCTTGGGAAACCTCCAAAGACCTCAAGGCATACCTGGCCTTCCTGGAAGAAGTGGAAAAACGGGATCACCGTCGGCTGGGAAAGGAACTGGACCTCTACTCTACCCATGAGGAGGCCGGAGCCGGGCTTATCTACTGGCATCCCAAGGGAGGCCGTATGCGGGTGGCCATCGAAGATTTCTGGCGCACCGAGCATTTCAGGAACGGGTACGAAATCCTCTACACCCCCCATATCGGTAAATCCTGGCTCTGGGAAACCTCAGGCCATCTGGGCTTCTATAAGGAAAACATGTATTCCCCTATGGAAATCGACCGGCAGGATTACCTCATCAAGCCCATGAACTGCCCCTTCCATATCATGATCTACAAGAACCAGGGCCATAGTTACCGGGACCTGCCCTTACGCTGGGCGGAACTGGGTACGGTGTACCGGTATGAGCGTTCCGGGGTGCTCCACGGCCTCCTGCGGGTCCGAGGCTTTACCCAGGACGACGCTCATATCTTCTGTACCCCCGAACAAATGGAAGGGGAAATCCGGAAAGTCCTGCGGTTCAGTCTCAAAATATGGCAAGTTTTTGGCTTCAAGGATATCAAGGCATACCTGGCTACCAAACCTGCGGAGTCCGTGGGGGAACAGAGCCGGTGGGACGCGGCCCTGGAATCCCTCCGCAAGGCCGTGGAAGCCGAAGGGCTGCCCTACGAACTGGATGAGGGAGGGGGGGCTTTCTACGGTCCCAAGATAGATCTCAAGATCAAGGATGCCCTCCGCAGGGAATGGCAGATGACCACCATCCAGTTTGACTTCAATGAGCCTGAACGGTTTGATATGACCTATGTGGACTCAGATGGTCAGCATAAGCGGCCCTACATGATACACCGGGCCTTGCTGGGTTCTCTGGAACGGTTCTTCGGCGTGCTCATCGAACATTTCGGCGGTGCTTTTCCGGTGTGGATTGCCCCGGAACAGGCCGCGGTGATTCCCGTAGCTCCAGGTTTCTATGACTATGCGAAACAGGTGGCTGCAGAACTCAGAGGCCGGGACCTGCGGGTTACGGTGGAACTGGAGGATAGCCGGATGAACGCGAAGATCCGCGCGTGCCAGAACCGCAAGATTCCCTATATGCTGGTAGTGGGTCAACGGGAAATGGAAGAGGCTACGGTTTCCGTACGCCTGCGGGATGGGAGACAACTGGGAAATGCTCCTATGTCCCTGGCAGCCTTTGCGGACTATATGGCGGTCAAGGTCGCTACCCGGGATCTGGAATTGTAAGGCGCCTTAAAAGGGGGCTGAGGACCTGAGCTCCCATTGTCCTCATGCTTTCTATGGGTTTCTTACGGTTCTTATGAACAGGTTACCGGTTTTTATGAAGGGCTTACCGTTCCGGCTGTAGCGAACCTATGGTTCGCTACATGCTCACTCACCCGCTCACAGGGAACTATCTGCTCTACCGACCTCTAGACCGCATGGGCTTTCACGCGGTCCCCATACCGCGCCGCTTGAACCGGTCCTTTCGGAAACCCTGCGCTTACCCCTTCCCCCCGTTCGTTCTCCCCTATCTCCGCCTGGTATTCGGTTATCACCCGCCCTACTTCCCCGTCTATAACGTGCCGCTTCTCCCGCCCAACGGGTTTCCCTGCTCCCGCAGGCAGGCTGCGGCGGTTTATCAGCAGGGGGACTAGGGCCTGTTCACACTAGTAAAATAGTATTAACATACGTGTGAGTCGCAAGTTCTCAGGCAGCTTTATAGAGAAAAGCATCAGTACGCATGGATTCAATAATAGTGCAGAACACCTTTAGATGCTTCAATTGGGGTAAAAACCGTTGAAAATCCTCCGAAACAACCTGTTTCGTGACCCATATCGACGGATATGCCGTCCGCACTACCCGAAGCCATCCGGTAAACCGTCCCCATAGCCCGTCACTTCGGGGCATCCCAAGTCCTATCAAAATTACATAGCTCAGACAATGACAAAACACAGAGGTTTCTCTCGACCTCTTGGTCAGCTCAATATCGTGAAGCATCCCCGTAGCTTTGGGCAGAACCGGTAATACCCCCTTCTTCCGCTTCTCAAGCGAATACGTCCAAAAATGGTACGCCAATCCTCCCGGTCGGTTCTGCAATTCCCCAAATAATCCTGCTATCTTACATCGCCGGGCATATAACGAGATGATTGTTTCACAATCAATATCACGGCTTGAGGACATGAGCATAACATGACTGTTCCCGATACTAGTCATGACAAACCTGACCCGCTGTTGTGTCGGACGCCGTATGAGATCCGCGCACAGCTAATAACCCACCGTCTTTTTCCCATACCGCATGAGTTCTGTCTTTATACCGTCTTTTCTGTTTTCATTGAACCATGTTGTAAGTACCACCTCCTGCTCCTTCCCTTCCTTTTCCCGCTCCCGTTCTCCGGTTCCCGGTAGGCGACAGCACACTGGTTAGCACGAGTAATACCCTCAAGGAGCGCCCGGCCGTTCTTGCCGATGCAGTCGGCCGCAGTCATGCGGGTCGTTTTGCTGAAAAAGAAGGCATCACGGAGCACAACAGCCGGTTTCCCCATCATTTCGACCACGTTTCCCGCCTGTTTGACCATCCGGACGACCATGCGCTTTCCCCCGGTCTTTGTCCTGCTCTCCTGTATCCCCGCCATAACCGGAATGCTCCGGTTACAACAGGAGATCACCATGCTGATACAGCCGAACAGATGGCCTTCTAGGAAAGTTCCCTTCCCTGCGTTCGGTGATTCCTGGTGCAGTCTCGCTATGGCCGGCATCCTGCGGCCTGCTTTCGCTAGTGTTATATGGTCGCCTATCAAGATGACCTTTCCGTCACTTGTTTTTGGCGGGAGTATCTTCATACCTACGGAAATAAGGTTCCGGTACAGGCCAGCACTATCAAAAGCCTTGGAACGGAAAAACGTTAACCATGTCCTGTAGCCTTGGGGTTTCATGCTCAACGTCGATAGGACCGACCTTACTCCCCGCATGTCGGGCCTCATGATAAACCCGATGCTGATAGTACAAATCACTCCTAATACGACTGAATAGTTACGAAATAAGGCTATTGTTGTTTTTGCTCTCTGCCTTTGGGCTGGTACGGGACTTTACGCCGATGCCGGTCCCTGGGATGAGGCGGAGCGGGAAATGCGCCTTGTCCTGAGCGAAGCGTTCTATCGTTTTGTGGCCGCCGACATTGAGGGAGCGAAGGTTTTTGTGGAACAAGACTACACCCGGCACTATCGGGGGGCCTTTGAAAACAAGGTGAAAAGACGCATTTCCGAAGCCAGTGCGAGGAATATCGACGAGTGGTTTGCCTACATTATCCAATCCCTCGGCGAAGAAAAGGCCCAAACGGAAATGCGGGAAGACTTTAACGATCTTACCCACCTCCTCAATGTAACGGCCCGGCGGTTGGACGGCCATGAGGAGCCCTCCGCCGGGGGGAGGAATTGGAGCAAAATCGCAGGGGAGATGGCAACGGTTTTTGGCCGCGCCTATGAATTGTACCGCACGGGGGCCGCAAAAGCCGCCAAGGAACAGGTAGACGCAGCGTATTTTCAGTATTACGAAAAACTTGGCTTTGAAAAAATCGTGATGGCCCGTATTTCCGGGGCACGGGCAAGTACGGTGGAATACCAGTTTAGTACGGTAAAGAAAGAAATAACCCGCGCCCTGCCGGTGGAGACGATAAGGGCAAGCCTTGATACCCTTGCCTCCTACATAACCGAAGACGCGGCCATGCTGGACAAGACAGACGAAAGTCCCTGGGGAGTATTCGCCGGTTCCCTGTTGATCATACTGCGGGAAGGCTTTGAAGCGATTCTGATTGTGGGGGCCATTATCGCGTATCTCCTGAAACGGGGGGACAAAAAAACGTCCGCGCCGTGTACTGGGGTTCTCTTATCGCCTTGGCCCTAAGCGTCCTTTTAGCTTGGGGTTTCAATACCCTTATCGCTTCCGTGCGGGGGCAAGGACAGGAGATTCTCGAAGGCGTAACCATGCTCATTTCCGTGGCGGTACTGTTTTATGTGAGCAACTGGATGATTTCCAAGGCCGAAGCGGATGCTTGGTCAAGCTATATAAAAGGGAAGGTTGAAAGTTCCGTTACCAGGGGCAGCGTGTTTTCCCTTACCTTTGCGGCGTTTCTTGCGGTGTTCCGGAAGGAGCGGAAACCATTCTGTACTATCAATCCCTTTTGCCAGGAAACCCTTCGTCCCTAGGCATGATTTAGCTGGGGCTGGGAATTGGCGCGGCGGCGCTGGTAGCGCTGTATGTGCTGGTTCGGGTAGCGGGGGTAAAACTGTCGTTAAAGCCTTTTTTTACGGGAACCAGCGCCCTCCTCTTGGTGATGTCCATTGCCTTTATCGGAAAGGGCGTCAAGGCGTTACAGGCGGCGAATATGATACCCGTTACCGTGCTACCCTTTGAATTCATCACCGTTGACATTCTGGGCATATACCCCACCCTGGAAACCCTGATCCCACAGATGGTTTTGCTGGCGGCATTTGTAATGCAGCTTCGCAAAAGGAAAAATTCGCGGCCAAGGCCGCATGGTAAGATTAAGGTAGCTGTTGACAAAAATTGTTTGTTATGATTAACTATTATCAGTTAGTTTATATTTACTAATAATTTTTAAGGAGTCTGTTATGAAAAAAAGACATTTGTTTTGCCTGCTTGGGTTGCTGGCCTGTACGGTGGGCATGGCTTTTGCAAGCGGGAAAAAAGAGGGGGATTCCCCGGAACCTACCGGCCTTATCCGCCGTACATCGGGACCGGTGGAATACTGGCAGGATGTGGACGCGCTTTCCAGCGCGAGTCTTCTCAAGGCAAGCCCAAGCCGGTTTGGCTATGTTGACGAGGAACAGGGCCGGTACTACATGAAGATTGTCGATGTAAACAACCCCGGCGCGCTGGCCCTTTCCGCGCCTGTTCCCGATGGTCATAATGTGGCTATGTGGACCGTCAATAATGAAGGGAAAATAGCGGTCGTAACGGCTGACCAATACGGTCGTTCGGAATTCAAAGGCAGGAGCGTTGTTATCTTCAATGCAAATTTACAGAAGGAAGCGGAATTTCCCTTTGGGAATCCCACAGGGGCCTATGCGCAGCCTTTGAGCCACCGGGAACCCGGCCTGGCATTTACAGACAAATATGTAGTTATTGGCTGGAATGATAATGATGGAACCGTAAAAGGCGAAATGTATATTACCGTCTATGCGCTGGCAGACGGCAAGTCAGGGAGTATTCAGGTTACCAATAATTTGGGCATCGGCAATCTTTCCGCCCTTGCCGTCCATGACGATTACATCATAGTCGGTGGAAGTACCGCTACTAGGGTATGCAAAATCAGTACCGGATCAGCGCTCAACATTGAACCGGCGGCGGGTACAACAACCGCGGATGGCGCCGGCGGCTGCCATTGGATAAAGAGCAATGAGAGCTATGCGCTTGAATCCGTTCAGGGGAAAGGAACAGTGCGGGTCTGGAAGTGGCAGGGAGATAACACGCCTACCTTGGAAAGTACGGTGAGTTTTGACGGCGATAGTAGCGGCAGTGTTCAGGCCATGTCCTTCGGCGTGGACGACCCCGATAGCGCATATATTTTCGGCAAGGTGGCCGGCGGTTCCGTAGGGAAAGCCTATAAGATTGATCTTGCCTCTTTAAGCGGCGGCGGCACAACGACATTGACAACGCCGATATTCACAAAAACCACCTTTGGCACGGAGTCTACCGGGCAGATGTGGATAATTGAAAGGGCGGAAAAGAACGGCGATGTTTACTATGCCCTGGCGGGCGGCGTTGGAGCGAATGAGAACGGGCCGAGCGGTTTTCTGTTCTTGAAAAATCCAATAGCGGAGGACGGCGATTATGCTGATAATTCCCCGGTAATTACCTACAACTCGTTCAACTGGTTTTGGACGCTGGTACGCAGCGCAAGGCTCCTTAAAAACGACAGCGGCGATATATTCTTTGTCGCAAAGAACCATGCCGCCCGTGAAGCCTATGAGATTACACCATACAGGCTGCGGGTACAAAAGATAAACGATTAGGCTGTACAAGAAGGGAGACTGAAAGGACTGTTCGGGACGGAAATATTACTGGATAGTCCTTTTTATTGTTTTTATAGAAATAAGATTGCACAGGGGATAGTATGTGGATAGTATATGCTTTTTTGTCGGCGATTTTTGCCGCGCTGACTTCGATTTTAGCGAAAATCGGCATTGAACATGTAAACTTAAATTGCTACGGCGATTCGCACTCTGGTAGTTTTATTCTTATCCTGGGGAATTGTTTTCGCAACCGGGAATCCTATTGATATTAAAAATAGGTGAAACAAAAGGTGTCAGGGTGTTTTCGTTCCGATAGCGGGGCTCAGGCATTTGCGGTAATCCAAACATTCATACAAACAATACACATTGAGCCTTCTGCGACTGAATAGTTATACTTTTTTTATCTATTTAATATAATGTAGACTTCTTGCCTGTCCCATTAATACATCACGGTTTTGTTTTAGTGTTTCAATATCTTCCGCAATTATTGGATCATCTTTCTTATAGTGATATTCCTGCAGTTTTTGTATTTGACTATTTACCATTAATATTGTCCTGTAATAACTTAGTGCAGGAATGTCTTTTCTGTTTGAAAAAACGGAAAGATTAGCCAATATTGTGGATGTATTTTGTAATACCGTATATTTACTGACGGTTTCATCGATGCTTTTAAGATATTCTCTGTGATCTTCCGTAATACTGACTTGCATGGGATATGTTTTGTAAATTATTTCTTTTGCGTTAAAAGAATAATACTCAACAGTGCAAATTCCAACAGGTATTATACCATTCTCAAAGGCCTCTCTGAACGGGTCAATTTGTACTGATTCGACTGATTGATTGCCATGTCGAATATCTGCCGGCGAATAAGCCGGTTGAATATTTAAATTATATAAAAACATCCGGTGTTCATCATAGTCCATACTTTTTATTTCGCTATATATTCCATAGTTATATCCGTGGAATCTTACCCAGGGTTTTAATGTCATATATACTTTAATATTCTCAACAGCCGGATATACAAAGCGTTCATAATCACTTAACAGCGTCTTTTCCAGTTCATGTACTGTTTGTACAAAACATGAGTCCCCTCCGAATCGTATAAGAGCATCATTTATTACCGCCCAATTAGGCATATCCCTGTACCGTATACGCTCTTTTTTCAAAACCCGCCGGGCATTCAGGCCGCTCAAGTCAGGCGGTTCATTATATATGAGATATGAAAAACTGATATGATTTTGTGCTCCCAGCTCCGAAAAGAAATTAAATATTTCTATTTCACTGCTGTCTTTGAGGGGATCAGAATCTGATATCCATACAAACCGGGTTGCATAACCGTTATCAATTTTTTCTTCGGCTTGAATGACTTTATCAAAAAGACTGCCTGTTGTATAGTTGGTTCTTCTGCTGTTTTGTATCTGACTTAATATGCCTGGAATAGAGGCAGCCGTAGGAATTTCAATTACGCTATTGTCTTGCGGAGAAAAAACTCCCAGCACAGCGTTTGTCTTTTGTGCCTGCCGGATATGAGTTACTACGGAGATTAGCGCTGTCCTCCAATCATCTTTTTGTAACAAAGCCTGATTTTGAATAAAAATGATATAGTTTCCTTCATTCCTTGTAAAAAAATCTTTATTATTAACCTGCAAACCAATTAATAAATTCAAATTAGCATCGGTTATTCTTTCTTCCATTACCGGAAGCGCATTCTTTTCCAGTTTAACAAAAACCGATATATCTTCATCATTATTCACCGTATATGGAAACGAATAATCATTGATAGCCGAAGGTACGTCTACTTGCGATGACTCTGTAAATTGTCCCGTTTCAGCCGCCCCATAGCTTGCGCTTCTTCCGGATTCCGCCTGTCCACCCGCGAATACATTCATAGCATAAAGCACCATACACAATAAAATTATAAAATGTTTCATTCGTTCCTCCATTATTCCATTTAGTATATAACTATTATAGTTTTATTTAACGGGTTAGTCAATTTTGACCTCTCTTTTTTACTATTTAGGGTCTGTTCAGACTACGTGGAATCAATGAACAAACGGCGATAACCCATAAGGCAAAATAGATATACAGGGAAAACATGCAGTCACGTTTGTCATAACGGCTTCCTATCCGCCTGAAACCTTTGAGCCTCCGGAACAGCCGTTCCACCTCGTTCCGCTGGGTATAGAGCTCCTTGGCATAGTTCCAGGGATGCTTCCGGTTCTTT
>JAIRNP010000124.1 GCA_031258005.1 Treponema sp. | reverse complement strand
AGGAATTCGCGACATCATTGAAATGATGATAATCTGTAATAGTGTATCCATTTTCAATAATCAATTGCATTAATTGAATATACGCATTGTAAGTAAAATCGGTAATAGACATTTTGTATTATCCTTTATCCATTTAAATTTCAGAAACCCGTCTGCATCTTCTATAAAATTCCCTCACACTCTCACATACATAACTCACCTCATCTTCCGTCAATTCCGGAAACATGGGTAAAGCAAGAACGCTCTCACACAACCTTTCCGCAACGGGAAAATCACCCGCCTTATATCCAAGGTATTCAAAACACTTCTGCAAATGCAGGGGAATTGGATAATAAACTGATGTCCCTATCCCTTGCTCCTTCAAATGCGCCTCAAGCCTGTCCCTGTTTTCAGCCTGGACACAAAAAACATAATTCACTTCCCGATTGCCGTCTTTTATCGACGGAAGTTTTATCGCCGGAATATCTTTTAACAATTCCCGGTATTGGGCCGCATGTGCGGCGCGCCGTTCTATCGTATTTTCTATATGCGTCAACTTAACCTGTAATACCGCAGCCTGCAAGGTATCCAGCCGGGAATTATACCCGATATAATCATGGTGATACCGTACCGATGAACCATGCACCCGGTAACTTTTCACTTTCCGGTACAATGCTTCGTTATTGGTAACTACCATTCCGCCATCACCATAGCATCCCAAGGTTTTAGTCGGAAAAAACGAAAACACCCCAAAATCACCGATAGTCCCCGCGTGTTTATAAACGCCCTTATAGGGACTTTCCATGCCAAAGGCTTCCGCCGCGTCTTCCAGTACCGCCAGGTGGTATTGTTCCACCAGATCCATACAAGCCGTCATGTCCGCGGTCTGTAAAAAAAGGTGAACCGGAATGATACCTTTCGTGTTTTTGGTGATCCGCTTTTCCGCGTCTCCCATATCCATAGAAAAGGTATCTTCATTTACATCACAAAACACCGGTGTTCCGCCCAGACGGGCAATACAGGATGCAGATGCAAAAAAAGTAAAGACCGGGGTGAGTACCTCTGCGCCTTTTTTAAGGCCCAGAATATCCGAGGCGATGACCAGCGCATCGCTTCCATTAGCCACTCCCACCGCGTATTTCGCACCCGTATACCCTTTGATCGCTTCTTCAAACTCGCGGACCTCCTTTCCTAATATAAAGGATCCCGAGGCAATTACCGAAGCTATGGCATCATCAAAGTCATGCTTATACGCCCGGTATTCCCTGGTAGCGTCATAAAAGGGAACGTTCATGTATTAAACTCCCCGACCATTTCCATGGTCGAAAAATCGCAGGGTAGATCCACCGCATGTCCGGTTTTCTGGGATTTATAAATAGCCAGGATTATTTCCAGGGCTTTTTTTCCCTTTTCACCGGAAACCAGCGGTTCCCGGCCTGTATCCAAGGCCTCCACAAAATCCTTAAAAAGCGCGTCATGCCCAAAGCCATACACTGTGGGGGGATCTTTTTCGTAAGGATTAAGAACCCGGTCTTCGGTATCACCGATGCGATCCGCATCGGCAAAACGCCAGACTTCCAGTTTGTTTACCGCTAATCCGCCGATGACCACAGACCCTTTTTCCCCGAAGATCGAAAGAGTTTCATTAAGGTTGGTGGGATAAATATCCGCGCTCCCTTCGATAATACCTACCGAACCGTTCTTGAATTCTACAATGGCCGCGCCGAAGTCCTCTGCCTCAATGGAACGCAGAAAACGCCGAGTCTTGGCCTGTACCCGTACCGCCTCTTCTCCTAACATCCACTGGAGGAGGTCAATGCCGTGGGTACACTGGTTCATCAGGGTTCCGCCATCCATGGCCCAAGTTCCCCGCCAGGGCGCTTCGGCATAATAGGTATGGTTCCGGTTCCACCGGATCTGTACCATCCCGTGGAGAATCCGGCCAAAGCGGCCTGCTTCGAGGGCGGCCCGTAATTTTTGAACCGGCCGGTTAAACCGGTTTTGAAAGCAAACCGCCAGTTTCTTTCCCGCTCTTTTTGCCGATTCATTCATGGCGTCTGCATCTTTTGTGGAAAGGGCCATAGGCTTTTCGCAGATCACATGGCAGCCGGCATCTAAGCAATCTATAATAATGGGTGTATGCTTTCCTGATTCGGTTGCAATAGTAGCTATATCAGGCTTACATGCTGCAAGCATCTTTCGGTAATCTTCATATACGCTGACATCCGAAGGGGTACAGCATTTTTGATACTCCTCCCTCTTTTCCCGTGCCCGATCAAGCACAGGATCACACACCGCTATAAGCCGCATGGTATCGGAATTGGAAACAACTCCTTCGATATGTTTAAAACTTATCCTCCCGCACCCAATTAACGCGGTAGTATACATCCTATCTACCTCATACATATTAGCAAAAAATTCCCTGGATGTTTTTCATCCTGTGCTTTATTGGCTATCCGCTCGATACGCATAGTTATACTGTGCTATGGCATTAAACCAAGAGGTGAACTATTCTAAATAAAGATCATTGAGTATAGTCAAAAACGACGCTTTGAGAAACAGGTTTTTACAGGGTTTTGATGCAACCTAAGTTTTAGGGATTTTCCAGATACAGGTCGAACAAAAAATCATATACACAAAAACACTACTCATGCATTCCCGGATCAGACTGATCTCGTTGTAACACGATACAACGATAATCATGATACATAGGTATACTACCCCGAGTAGCTAGACACCGGATACACACTGTGAGCCGTAACATCATCAACATGCATACCGGATATGTACAAGGACATCTAACTGCTATGTCTGTTAGATGTCCGCCAAAACCTGCCTTGATTTACCTGCAGGTCTCATTGCAAAAAATAAAAAACCACCCTTCCCTCCCCTAGGACACAAAGGCGCTAAGAATACCAAGAGAGCAGGAGCATAACACGAGAATAAACAAAAAAACTATATTTGTTATACTGTATAAATTTAACGGGGGGGGGGGGGGGGGGGGTAACTCGTTATAATATAAAGAATTATGAACGCTTTTCACGATAGTAACACTACCCTTTAACACAGTTAAAAATCACAACTGCTGTTTTCCAGAGCCTCAAGACCCCGTGTTTTGCGATGCACCCCTTAGCATGATGACACCTGTAAAGCTGACCCTTCTTCAAAGCCTTCAGGGGCCTCATCAAAGAAGGTATATGCTTTTTACGCCGCTTCCTTAAGCCCGTAAAAAACCGCTTGTACTAATCTATAGCACATTCATATTTATTTGTCTAGAGAATAGGCAGAAAAATATGAAAATAATTCCGGCCCTTCTGAAACAGCCTTCAGAGCCTCAAGCCGTCCCTTCCCCTTATAAGCCCAAAACCATCCCTGCCGCGCCTGCCAGGGCAATGTAGATGATCGGGTGCTTCTTAAACTTAAAAATCAGCAGACAGAGAACCAAAAACAAGAGACATTCCCTCCAGCGGAGGCTTTCATACCAAACCGGCGCAGGCCCCTGGTAAAGGGAGCGCCGGAGGGCTCCAAAACCCGCAGCACCCAGGAGTCCCCCCGCAGCAGGGCGAAGACCGGAAAACACGGCTATGACCACCTGGTTTTCCTTAAAGGCCTGGAACATCCGGGCAATGAGGAGGATAACGATTATGGAAGGACTTACCAAAGCCAGAACCGCGGCCGCTGCCCCGGGAATCCCCGCGCAGAGAAAGCCCGTATAGGCCGCCATATTGACCCCAATGGCACCGGGTAATGATTGGGCCACTGCCTGTATAGTACCGATCATCTCAGGGCTTATCCATGCATAGGTAGCTGCCAATTGATAGAGAAAGGGAAGAGTCGCCAGGCCTCCGCCAATCGAAAAGACCCCGATCTTGAAAAATTCCGCGAACAGCACCAACAGGATCATACCGGGCTTCCCTTGCTTCCAGGGGCCGCACCTTTTTGAGGCCGGTACAGGAAAAACCCTGCTACCCCTGCGGCTACAACCAGTAACACCGGATTAGCGTTGCACACTGCGGAAAGGGCGAAGCTCAGGATAAAGATGACCAGGGCTTTGCCGTCTTTGAATATCCCTTTGAGGAGCTTCATGACCGTATCCAGAATAAGGGCCCCCACGGCCACCCGGATGCCGGTAAAGGCATGTTGAACCAGGGGATAATCCGCAAAATTTTGCAAAAACAAGGCAATACCGATGATGAAGAGGACCCCGGGAAACACAAAGCCAGAAGTAGCGAGGATTCCCCCCAGAAAGCCTTTCCTTTTGAACCCAATAAAGGTGGAGGTATTCACCGCAATGATGCCGGGCGTTACCTGAGCGATGGTATAGTAGTCCATCACCTCTTCCATGGTGGTCCAGCCCCTCTTCCGGATCAGCTCCCGTTCCAGTACGGGGAGCATGGCATAGCCCCCGCCAAAGGTGCTGCACCCAATTTTCATAAAGGTAAGCCACAATTCAAGATGTTCTCTCATTTTTTTCTCTTACTTCTCATAGCCCTTGGTTTGTAGCCGGCTCGTCCTCTTACAGGTTCTTCTTGGGCCGGCCTTCGGCTTCCTGTAGGTTGATCAGCTTTCCCCAGGAACGCTCGGTTTACTGCTGCCCGTCCTGGGTCCGTACAATGGAAAGGTGCAGTTCATCCAACTGCGACTGAGCTGCCTCGCCGGGGCTGTCATCCAAGGGACTCTGGGCAAAGGAATTTTTGGGGAAGGGAATGACCTCTTTAATCGAGGTTTCCCCGGCCATGAGCATCACCAGCCGATCCAAACCAGGAGCAATACCCCCGTGGGGAGGAGCGCCGAACTTGAAGGCTTCGGTGAGGAAACCGAATTTCTGTTCCGAATCCTGGGGATCCAGCCCCAGGATTCGGAATATCCGTTTCTGCAGGTCCGGGTCATGAATACGAATGGAACCAGAGGCCAGCTCATACCCATTAAGGACCAGATCGTAGAGGTCCCCCTTTACCGAACCCGGATCCTGTTCCAGAATTTCATGGTACTGGTCCTGGGGATAGGAAAACATGTGATGCGCCGCTTCCCAGCGGTGCTCTACTTCATTGAATTCAAAGAGGGGAAAGTCCAGGATCCAGACAAAGGCAAAACACCCGGGGTCCAGGAGCCCCAAATCCCGGCCCAGCTTGGACCGCACCGCGCCCAGGGCGATGTTGGCTATCTTTCTCCGGGAATCTGCCGCCATGAGGATGAGGTCTCCCGGGTTGGCTCCCAAGCCCCGGGTGATGGCCTTGGCCTGGGGGGTAAAAAACTTCGCCGCCCCTCCTTCCAGGACCGGTTCGGCTTCAGTACCGGCAACCTTCATCCAGGCGAGCCCTTTGGCCTGGTAGATCTTGGCATGGGCTTCAAGCTCCTCGATCTGCTTCCGGGAATAGGAGGCTTTACCCGGTACCACCAGGGCCTTGACCCCGCCCCCGGCCCGGGTGATCCCCCTGGCTGCGGCCGCTTGCTTATCCTCCTCCCCTTTTGCCAGGGCGTCTTTGAAGGCTTGGAACCCTCCCGCCCCTACATAGGGGCCGAAATCCTGTAAAGGCATCGCAAAACGGAGATCCGGCTTATCCGTACCGTATTGCTCCAAGGCGGTTTCATAGCTTATGCGGGTAAACCGCGGGGGCAGATCCTGGTTCAAGCACTGCTTAAACACATAGGCTAAAAGTCCCTCGGTTAGGGTGAGAATATCCTCCCGATCCACAAAGGACATCTCGATATCGATCTGGGTGAACTCAGGCTGCCGGTCTCCCCGGGCATCCTCGTCCCGGTAACAGCGGGCAATCTGGAAATATTTATCGAACCCCGCCACCATGAGGATCTGCTTATACAACTGGGGAGACTGGGGAAGGGCGTAGAATTTGCCGGGATAGAGCCGGGAAGGCACCAGGTAATCCCGGGCCCCTTCGGGGGTGGACTTAATAAAGGTGGGGGTTTCAATCTCATAGAAGCCCTGACCGGTCATCCATTCCCGGACCGCAAAGCTCACCTCATGGCGCAGCCGGATCCGTTTCTGCATCCCCCCTGAACGGAGGTCCAGGTAGCGGTATTTGAGCCTGAGTTCCTCTTTGGCCGTGGTCTCTTCATCTATCGGGAAGGGAAGGACCTCGCTGCGGTTCAGAATGACCAGGTTTTCCGCAGCCACCTCGATTTCACCGGTAGGCATCTCGGCATTTACCATAGCATCCGGTCTCAAACGAACCCGCCCCTCTACGGCGATACAGTACTCGTTCCGCAGTTCACCGGTCAGGACGCTGAGGGCTGCAGGGGATTCTTCCCCCACCACTACCTGGGTAATACCGTAACGATCCCGGAGGTTAATAAAGGCAATCCCTCCGTGGTTCCGCTTCCGGTGGACCCAGCCGTTTAATACCACGGTTTTGCCCACATCCTGCTTTCGTAAGGCTCCGCAATTGGCGGTCCGTTTCAGTTGTTCCATGGCTATAACTATAACGGGCCAAGAAAACCCTCGCAAGGCCAGGGAGGATTGAACTAATCCTAATGTATAACGCTCTCCCTGGGGCTCTCGTGATATTGACAGATCGCCGGGAAACCAAGAGTATCAAAGACAGACAGCGGATTCGGGCAAGAACGATGTCAGGGAGGTCAAGCGTACTATGGGTAAATATGTGCAAAAGAGCGACTCTTTCCAAACTGCAGTTTTGAAAGAGCCGCCGCTTAAAAATGCATGTTTCGCAGCCGGTGAACCAAAGGTTCACTGGCGAGAAACTGCAAGAGCTTCTGCAAAACCAACATCGAACCGAAGGATCGGGTTTTACAAGAGGCTCAAGCTATTTGTTATTACGGCTCTCGTGTTTTTTTCCTGCGCCTCAAAAGAAGCGGTACTGGAAAACGCGCCTGTCATTACCTCCGCTACCTACCAACATACCCAGTACAATGGGCGCAGTCAGGCCGTTGAAGTTTTTGCCGCGAAAGCTAATGCCCCGCCGTTTGGTATCACCTATTTCAAATCCGAAGAAGATTTGGAGCAGGACCGGAACGGCGGCGTTGAGCCGCCGGTGGAGGTAGGGGATTATTATGTCCGGATTGAACGGCCTGCAGGGAACGGCTACCGGCGGGGAAATAGTATTACCATTGAATACCACATTCAGAAGGCCTTTCTTGCCATTATTGCCGATCCGGTTCAGCGTTTTAGCTATGATGGCAGGCCCAAAGAGATCGAGGCGTGGACCGAACCGCCTCAAGAACCACCCTTGATTGTTTCGTATGCCGCTGCCGGTGATTTCACCGGTACGGCCCTTGCCTCTCCGCCGGTCGAACGGGGCCGTTATCGGGTCACCGTGGTTTTTCCCGGCAACGACCGGTACATGGGCGCGTCGAGAGAAACCGCACTGTGGATTGAGTAAGCTGGATTTTTCATTTCTTCCGTGCATCCTTCAGGACGAGGTTGTTGATTTTATGGGAGGTAATGCGTATTAAACTTGACTAATCTCATAAACTTACTATATTATAATATCTATCGACATAATATGAAATAGTGATAAACCGGACGCATCCCTCAGGGGGATCGCCGGATGAGGGTTCGTCTTGTTTTTTTAGTAAGAAGGAGGCTCTTATGGCTGAAAAAAAGAAATTTTCGATTATCGTTTTTTCGGGTGATTACGACAAGGCCTTTGCCGCGTTCACCATCGCATCCGGAGCCGCGGCCCTGAACTATGAGGTGAATCTTTTCTTCACGTTTTTTGGGCTCAATATCATCAAGAAAAGACGGGGCCGTAAATGGCTGGGGAAAGATTTTTTGGCCCGGTTTTTTAACTTCTTTATGGGCGGAAGAAACAACCTGCCTTTAAGCCGTCTGAATTTCGGAGGATTGAGCCCGGTCCTGCTGGGCGGCTTGGCCAAAAAAAACAATGTTGCGGATGTAGATGAGCTGATTGAAGCCTCCATAAAACTTGGGGTCCATATGTACGCCTGCGAAACCGCCGGACTTATTCTGGGGCTTAACAAGGACGATTATATTCCGGAAATAAAAAGCGTTATCGAGGGCGCCACGTTTCTTGAATTACAGGCGGGGGGGCAGTCGCTCTTTATCTAGTTATGAATAACACCCTGCTTGATATCACGAAAGACCATTGTCCTATGACCTTTGTCAAAACAAAGATCGCCCTCGAAGCCCTGGAGCCGGGCGGTATCCTTGAACTCCGTGTTCTCAAAGGGGAACCCCTGGACAATATCCCCCGCTCCGCCAAAGAGGAGGGCCATAGGATCCTTACTATGGAACCGGTTGAAGGCGATGTCTATAAAATCCTCATTAAAAAGGCCGGGAAATAAGGCAAAAGGGCCTTCTGTACGGGATATCGTCAAAATTTATCTTGACTAAACCGATAGTATCACTTTATTATAATATCTACTAAAATACTAGGAGTTTTTAGGAGGTTTTTTATGAAGAACATTGTATGCGGGTTTCTGATTCTGGCGGTTTTCTCCGCCGCCCTTTGGGCGGGAGGGAGAAGAGACGCCGCCCCGCCGGAACCGGCAGCCCAACCATCGGGCCCGGCCTTATCAGGTAAAAAGGTGATCGTGGCTGACGCTAACTCCACCCATCACCTGAACCTGTATGTGGCCTATGAAAAGGGGCTTTTTTCCAAACGGGGTCTGGATGTGGAGATTCAGCAGACCAGTTCCGGGGTAGCGGCAGTGGTCGGCGGGGAGGCGGACATCGTGTTTAACTGCCCCACCGGGGTCATTACTCCCATTGCCAAGGGCCAGAACATTACCATTATCGGCCAGGTGAAGATTCCTTGCACCTCGGTGCTGGTAGTACCGGCTGACGCCCCCTACAAGACCCCCACGGATCTCAAGGATCAGCAAATCGCCGGTCTTTCCACCACCTGCTGCGCGGTGATTCTTATCCGGGACGCCCTGCGGAACCAGTACAATATCGACTTTGAACTCGTGACCCTGGCCCCCGGCGCGGCCATTGCCGCCCTGGACGCGGGGCAGGTCAAGGGCGCCATTCTGGAAGAGCCCTTTGTAGCCCTGGCCCTCCTGGCCAAAGATGCCCAGGGGAATCCCCGGTACAAAACCCTTTTCAACGGCAGTTCCGACGCCGATGGCGACGGGAAAATCGATCCCAACCTGGCGGGTGAAAATCCCCCCTGCCGGACCATCAACGCCAACAAAGACTTCATCGCCACCCGCCTGGATGACGCCAAAGTCTTCATTGAGGCCATTGCCGAGGCGGACCAGCTCATCCTGGCCAACCCGGTGGCTACCGATATCGTAGATATTGCCGCAAAATATGTGTCCGTGGACCGCCAGGCCATCATCAACAGTAACCCCAAACTGGGCTTTACCACCCGGCTTGCCACAACTCAGCTTAAGGGCTACGCCGATGCCCTGGTCCGCCAGGGAACCATTGAGGCAAACCCCGGGGACGGCCTGTTCGCGCCGGAATTTAAGGGGATTACCTGGTAAGGAAGAAGGGAGTTCTCTCGCTTCGTCCCTCATCCTTCACAAAGCGCTGACCAGCGCAGATGCCAAAAGGGTATTTTTTAGGCGGAAGCGGTTCAAAAATTTCAGTTTTTGTACAACCCTAATACATTTCCTATCCAACGAAGACCTCGGGGCTTGCCCCGGGGTATCTTCGTGCTTATATCGGTATGTTTAAGGCCAAACAGGGTGCGGGCCATTCAAAAACGGCGTGCTTAGAAGGCGGCCACCACTCCGCCGTCATAAGTATTACCGATGTAATCCTTCACCTTCTGGGTAAGCAGTACCTTTTTGAGCGCCTCAAGCCGGGGGTCCCCCTCGTTTCCCTTTTTAACGACCAATCCGTTTACATAGGGCGACTCGGCTCCCTCAATAAAAAGGGAATCTCGAACCGGATTGAGCCCCGCTTCCAGGGCATAGTTGCCGTTGATGGTGGCGGCGTCCACATCCGGAAGAGATCGGGGAAGCTGGGCGGCCTCAAGTTCCCGAAATTTGAGATTTTTGGGATTGAAGGTAATATCCAGAGGAGTTGCCCTCAACCCCGAGGCAGGGTCGAGTGTAATAAGGCCATTGGCTTGAAGCAGGAGCAGCGCCCGGCCCTCGTTGGAGGGATCGTTATTGATGGCTATAGTGGCCCCGTTGGGGATATCCGCCGCGTTCTTGTACTTTGCCGAGTAAAGCCCGTAGGGTTCCACATGGACTCCCCAGAGAAAGGAAAGGCCGTTTTTCCACTCCTCACTGGATTCCAGGTAGGGGATATGCTGGAAAAAATTGGCATCCAGATCCCCCGCCAGAAGGGCCGCATTGGGTTGTACATAGTCGGTAAATACCACTATTTTCAGATCGATTCCCTGGGCGGCAAGATCGTCCTTGATAAGTTCCAGTAGTTCCCCATGCGGTACGGGATTTACCCCTACCCTAAGGGTGGTGGTGGATTTTTGTGCGTTACCTTTGGCCTCTGCAGTTTGGGTCAAGGCCAAAACCATGGCGCCTGCGATGAGCAGGCTAAAAACGGTCTTTTTCATAGGAACTCTCCTTATCCTAGTATTTTTATAGAACTTATAATAATTTAGGATATTTGTCAAAGGAATTTGGGATTTTTTTAAGAATTTCCGGTGGGGAGCTGTCTTACCCATAGTATATATACATAACTATAATAGGAATTGGGATGAAACACATTGTTATTGCCGCCGGATGTTTCTGGGAAGGTGTCTACCGTATGGACAACCACTAATTACCGCTTGACTAAACCCATAATCTTACTATAGTATAATATCTATCAATATAGTAGGAAATAAGGAGTATCGTATGAGTGTCAATTCTGAAGTTTTAACGGCTCTAAAAAAAGCCGGCAAGCCCCTGAAAAGCGCGGAGATTGCCGCCATGGCAGGGTTGGATAAAAAGGAAGTGGACAAGGAGATCAAGGCGCTGAAACAGGAAGGGGCCATTGTTTCACCCAAAGCCTGTTATTACAGCATTCCCTAGGCAGGGAATCATGTCTGCAGATTACGAGACCAAAGGTTGGCGGCGGGTCTTTCAGGAACTATGGGGCTTTCTGAAAAATTCCCTGGGGAATTTCTTCTCCTTGGAATTTCTGACCATTCTTATTCCCCTGCTCCTGGTATGGGAATTCCTTCCCCGCTGGAAGCTCATCCCCGAAAGCCTCCTTCCCAGTCTCTCCACCGTAGTGCAGCGTTTCTGGTATATGCTCTGGCACAAAGACCTGGTACTCCACATCGCCTACAGTATGGGCCGCTTCTTCACCGCCTTCGCCATCGCCGTGGCTTTTGCCGTCCCCATCGGCCTCCTCATGGGCTGGAACCTCAAGATCCGGGCCTACGTCCTTCCCCTCTGGCAGCTCCTCTCCCCCATTCCGCCCCCTGCCTGGGTACCCATGACCATTATCTTCTTCGGTATCGGCAGCAAAATGCACATCTTCCTCATGTTCATCGGTATCTTTTACCCCGTCCTCTTCAACACCTACCAGGGCATCAAAGACACCGACCCCCGCTACCTCGCCTCCGCCCGGGTCTTCGGCGCCAGTGAGTTCACCCTGTTGCGTAAAGTCTACTTCTGGCACGCTTTCGGCTCCATCATCATGAGCCTCAAAACCGGGGTGGCCATGGGCCTGGTGATGCTCCTCATCGGCGAATCCTACGGCGGACGCATGGGTATCGGGTACCTCCTGGGCCAGGCCAAAGACTACTTCGTCATTCCCGAAATGATGGCCTGTATGGTGATCCTGGGCTGGATAGGCTGGTTTCTCATTGAGATCCTCAAGTATGTGGAGATCAAACTCGCCGTCTGGAAAGTAGGAAGATAAGGGGAATACAGGATGATTGAAGCCCGGAGTATCAGCAAATTCTTCTCGGTGGTCAATGAAAAGGGCCTGGCCGAAGGCCTCACTGCGGTGCTTAATGTGTCCCTCACCATCCCCGACGGAAAGATCGTTTCCCTTCTTGGACCCTCGGGTTGTGGAAAATCGACCTTTCTGGAGATTCTTGCGGGGCTCCAGGCTCCGACAGACGGTACCATCCACATAGACGGCAAGCTGGTCCTGGAACCCCTGCCCGCCACCCGGAAGGAACAGATCGCCTACCGCCGGCGTTACCGTTTCATCTCTCCTCTGGCCAACGGCGTGTTCCGGGACCAGCCCAAACACGATATCGCCATGATCTTTCAGGATTACGCAGTCTTTCCCTGGATGACCGCCCTGCAGAACGTGGTCTTCGCGCTGAAACTGCGGAACGCGGATCCGCGTTCCACCGGTAAAACCGGCGTTGTGAAATTAAAGAAAGGGGTAATCGAGGAGAAGGCCCTTTTCTATTTGCACCAAGTGGATCTGGCCCCTTCCGCGCATAAATACCCCTCCCAGCTTTCTGGAGGCATGCGCCAGCGGCTGGCCTTGGCCCGGGCCCTTTCGGTGGAGCCGAAGATCATCCTCATGGACGAACCTTTCGCCGCGGTAGATGCCCTGACCAGGGAAAAACTCCAGGACGAACTCCTGCGGCTTTTGAATGAAACCGGCGGTGCCGGGACGCCCATTACCGTGATCCTCGTAACCCACGACACCCAGGAGGCAGTGTACCTTTCCGATGAAGTGATTGTATTTTCTCCCGGTCCCGGTACGATCCGCAACCGGATTCCGGTAACGGTCAAACGCCCCCGGGCCAGAACAGACCCGGAACTGGTGGAAATCCAGGAGCGTATTTTGGCTATGTTCCAGTACGATATTAATCAGGAAGCGGACTATTCGATATAAATAAGCGTGAGGGGTTATAGCGTAGCCTAGTTCAAAAATTTCGGTTTTTGGAGACACCCATGGCTTGTCCAACTTCCGCTTAAAAGGATTTGGTACGGACTAAAAGTCCGGCGGACTTTAGTCCGTACCAAGTCCAGTGAGGTAAGGAGTGATAAATGGGAAATGAAGCTGCCGCAAACCGCGGGACAATTTTTGACAATATCATCGCCGTCCGGGGGAATACGCCTCTGGTGCGGCTGGGGAAAATAGGGAAAGATCTGCCCGGGATAGTCCTGGCGAAGCTAGAAGCCTTTAACCCCATGGCCAGCGTGAAGGATCGTATCGGCGCGGCCATGCTGGATGCGGCGGAACGGGACGGCAAACTCAGGCGAGGGGCAACGCCCTCCGGCACGGTGATTGAGCCTACATCGGGGAATACGGGCATTGGTTTGGCCTTTGCCTGCGCCGCCAGGGGCTACAAGCTCATCCTCACCATGCCGGAAACCATGTCGGTGGAGCGGCGCAAGCTCGCCCGGATGCTCGGCGCGGAGGTGGTGCTCACCTCCGGTAAGTCCGGCATGAAAGGCGCGGTGCAAAAGGCGGAAGAGTTGACGGGCCGCATCGCCGGCAGCTTCATGCCCCTCCAGTTTGAGAACCCCGCCAACCCCGAAGTCCACCGCCGGACCACCGCAGAGGAAATCTGGGCCGACACTCAAGGGGCAGTGGATATCTTTGTATCCGGTGTCGGGACCGGCGGTACCATCACCGGAGTGGGGGAAGTCCTCAAGGCCCGGAAACCTGCCGCGAAAATCGTAGCGGTGGAACCGGATGCCTCGCCGGTCCTTTCTGGGGGCTTTGCCGGGCCCCACCGCATTCAGGGAATCGGCGCGGGCTTTGTCCCCAGGGTACTTAACCGCTCCATCATCGACGAGATCCTCCGGGTGACCAACGAAGACGCCATTGAGACCGCCCGCGTCCTGGCCCGCATTGAAGGTATCCTTTCCGGTATTTCATCCGGGGCTGCGGTGTGGGCCGCGCTTAAGATCGCCGCCCGTCCGGAAAGCCGGGACAAAACCATCGTGGTGATCCTCCCGGATTCCGGGGAACGCTACCTCTCCACCCAGCTTTCGGATCTGGAGGAATGAAGAAGGCGGGGGGCGGCTGGTATTTTTTAACCGCCGCCAAACTTTCCCCCGAAGGACTAAAAACCCTCCGCTGCCTTTATCCGCATATTGGGACATGCATTCCGTAGCCCCCTTTGGCGCGGCATTTGCCATTCCCATACCGGGGCCTTTACCGGTTCCATCCGCCGCAAAGAGCGCCGTTATTCCGTAATGTGGCAGGGCCAATCGGTGGTGGTTTTTCCCCGGACGGCCAGGATTCAATCACCGAAACAACCCTTGAAAGCCCGGAGGGGGCCCCTTCGGGGATCGCCGTTGCAGTGGAAGACGCTACCATTACCTTCAAAACAGGTGATAAGGCCGCTTCCTTCCTCATGCTGGAAACCACCCAAATCCTGACCAACCGGACGGAGGAGGTCGAAATCGTAGTAACCTTAGCTCAAAAAGGCGGCTTGTAGATAAAAAGTCGGTTATAAAGGTTTTATTTGCTCTTTGTCTCAAAATAATTGGGGTTATGGTACACGCAATCCCTTTGATTTATGAATCTGATAGAATACAATAAAAGATAAGGATGTTACTATCCACGATACAGGATAGCTCCAGATAACCATTTTCAATGTCGGTTGCAGGGGAACAGCGAACAAAACCCAGATAACCCTACAGGCGCATGTACCCAGCAGGGTCAGTATCATGGGCCTAAAAGTTTCACCCGTTCCGCGAATTGCGCTGGACAGGACCTCGCCCCCTATATAAAGAAAGTAAAGCGGGGCTAAAAACCGCATAAGGTAGATGCTGAGTTTAATGACTTCATTGTCGCTTATGAACAACCGGCCCAGGGAACCACAGGCAAAGTATAGCACCGCGCTAATGGAGCAGACGCAGATCAGGGACATGCCAACACAGATGAGTACCCCGTTCTTTGCTCTACCATAAAACCGGGCTCCGCAATTCTGCGCGACAAAAGTGGAGATAGCGGAACCGAAGGAATCCACAATCAACCAGATTAAAAAGTCCAGTTTTCCGCAGACAGTCCATGCCGCAATAGCGTTTGTACCGAATGAATTGATGTTTGACTGGATCACCATATTGGAGACCGGGTACAGTGAGGATTGAGCGCCCACAGGTAATCCCAATGAAAATATTTTTTGTACTATCGGTTTGTGAAAGTGGATTTTTTTCCATGCTATACGACACGGCAGGTCTGTTTTTAGGAGGGATGTGATTACCAAAATCGCACTCAAAAGCTGGGAAAGCACGGTTGCAAAAGCCGCTCCTGCCATATGCCACCGTTTGACAAAAGCTCCGTATCACTTTAATATCATGGGAGATCATAATGATAGAAAAGCCAAATTTTTCATGCAATTCTTCCAATAGATCCAGAATTTGCATCCGCACCTTCATATCCAGAGAAGAAACCGCCTCATCACAGATAAGAACCTCTGGTTCCAGTATCAGCGCCCTGGCGATTGCAATACGCTGGCATTGACCGGTACTTAGCTGCGGTGGACGGCGGATCTGGGTTTCTGAATCAATACCAACTTGTTCCAGATAAAAACGTGCTTTCTCATTTCGTTCTTTTTGGGTATGAATATGCAAATATTTCAGCGGTTCTTGTACCAACTGAAGCGCATTCCGCCTGGGATTCAGACTTGCGCGGGCATCCTGGAAAACGATCTGGATATGACGGCATATATCCTGTCGTGCCTTTCCTTTAAGGTTTGTAATATCCCTTCCAAGGAATTTGTAACCGTTCACAGGTTATGTGGCCAGACTTATGAAATTAGAAGATGTATCGAGTCCAAAATGCATAGACAAACAACTTCTGAGGTAATTCATTACGGAAATATTCTGTAAGCCGCAGGTCGTAAGAACAGTCCAGAAGCGTT
>JAIRNP010000122.1 GCA_031258005.1 Treponema sp. | reverse complement strand
ACCTGTTGTTTCTCCAAGAAACTCCGTAATCACTGGAAAGCCTGCAATATGGCTTTCTTTTATATCAATTATGGGTATGTGTGATCCATCAGCATACTTTGTAGATCACCACCTCATTTCGATAGGGCTGCACCTATCTTTGATACCTAAGGTGCGGTGCGGTGCGGCAAAAAGAAAAAAGCGCTACCCCTCAACAAGAAGCCTGTTCCTTCTTATCAAACGTGAGAAGGACTGAGAAACAATTCCATAGCCGGTCCTGGAAAGGGGGAAGGGCGGTGAGACGCAGCATGGCCCCTTTTTCAGAAGGATGGGGAAACCCCAGGGAATAGGCGTGCAAACGGATACCCCCGCACTTTTCGCTGCGACGGGCGCCGTATTTTAGGTCCCCTTTTATGTGCAGCCCAAGCCTGGCCAACTGGGCGCGGATTTGGTGATGCCGTCCGGTTATAAGGGTTATTTCCATGAACAGATAATGGTCGCCATACCCGATAATCCGGTACCGGAGTATCCCCTGCTTCCGCTCAGGCCCAGGCTCATCGTAGGCAATACTCTTATTCCGTTTACCATCGGTTTTAATCCAATGCACCGCTTCCCCGGTTTCAGGAACACCCAGAGCAGGAGAGGGCTTTTCCAGGATTCCCCAGTACCGTTTTTCACAGGCTCCTTGGGCAAACTGGGCGTTTAAGAACGTCAGCGCCTGGGGTGTACGGGCAAAAAGGCAGCACCCTGAAACCGGAACATCCAGCCGGTGAACTGCTATCGGGAGGAACCTGCGGCTTTTTGGGGTTCCCTGAAGCTGTTCCCTCAGGAGTCGCGGGAGGTCCCGCATCCCCTTTTCCGCGCCTTGAACAGCCTCTCCAGGATTTTTGTTTATCACCACACATGCCTCGTTCAGATACAGGATCCGTGCGGTTTCAATGCCCGATTCCCTGATGTATACCCCCCGCTCCTTCCTTTCATACGCCGGTCCCTTCATACCCGCTTCCTTATCAGCCATCCTTTTGTTCCCCCTGAATCAAACCGTACCGCAATTTTTCAAAAAGTATCTGTTCCGCTGCTTCCTGGAGCCGTTCTCGGGAGAGCCTACCCTCTTGAACCGCCTTGAGAATGGCCTTATGTACTCCCCTGAGGTTCCGGGGCCAGGTCATTACCATATCAACCCCTGCATTCAGGGCTTCCACCACCGCAGCTTCAAGGCTTAAACCGGAATCCGCCACCGCGCCCATGGAAAAATCATCTCCTATGACTATGCCGGTAAATCCCAACTGACCTCGAAGCCACTCCCTGATTATCCTGGGGGAAAGGCTGGCGTTTCGTTCCCGGTCCCACCTAGGTACTACGATGTGGGAGACCATGATTGCCGGAGGCTGCTTATCCCGGATTACCCCTACAAAGGGTTGAACCATCCGGTCTAGGGTTTCTGCATCCACGGCGAGGATTGCCCTGCCTTTATGGGGATCGGTCCCGGTATTTCCGGGAAAATGTTTCACCACACAGGCAATACCAGCGGCTTCCATACCCCGGATAAAGGCTTGCACCGCAGCTTCCGTAAAATCCGGATCCGGTCCGTATGAACGGGCCTCCAAAAAAAGACGGTTTTCCTCATTCAGAACTTCCGCTACCGGCGCAAGGTTCATGGTGATCCCCAGCGCCCGAATCTCCTCCCCAGAACGCCGGGCCGCCGCTTCAAGTTCCTGAAGCGCATAATCCCTTCCCTGCTTTTGAGCGGTTTCCCAAAACCAGGCAGGTTCAGGAAGCTGGGTTACCTCCGGCCCGAACCGGTGAACCGCACCTCCTTCATGATCCACCGCGATGAAGGGAAGGATCTGGAGCGGCCCGTCTGGTTCAGAAAGCGCAACCCTACTATATAAAGAACACGCATCCAGAAAGGCCCGGATGGTCTCTTTTTCTGTATCCAGGTTATACTTAAACAGCATGATCCCTCCAGGAGGACTGTTCTTCAGCAGGGCCTTCATGGCATCGCTTAATGCCGGGGTCTTCCCGTCAATACCGGTCATCAGCACTTGAGCGGCAAGGAGGGGCTCATCCAAGGAGGCGGCGAGGTGAGCAGCCTGTTCTCGGTATACCTGCGTTTCCTGAACTGGTTCCGGCGGCGGCACGGCGGTATCTGCTTGGGGGAGCTGCTGACTGGGAGCCATTCGGTTTGAATCCCCGGTACATCCCATAAAGACCAGGATACCGAGGGTCCAGACAAGGAGGGGGAACATGGATTTACTATACCGGGCCGAAGGAAATCTGTGAAGGCTTGATGTACCGAGTAATCCCTTTATCCGCTCCTCCGGTACCCAAAGTATTTTTTCATGGATGAGGCTGTTCCAAAACCTCAAGTTTTGGAACAGCCTCGGATGGGTATAAGAAAAAAAGCCTCCTCTCAGAAACTTCTAGGAGATTCGTTGCGTATGTTTTACCACCCCCGCTACCCACGCGGGGACCCCGCTTAAGATCAAGGCAAAGGGCACTACCAAAGCCTGGCTTACCTGATTCTGCTGGTAAAACCCGGGGAAGAGCTTAAGCACCATGGAAAGGAGGCTTCCAAAAAGCACGGTGCACCAGAGAGCCTTCAAAACCTGTTCAGCCCGAATGCGTTTGTGAGGATCTTTACCAAAGGCCAGGGTGATCCCCGGGGGGATGGCCCCTAATAGCAGGGGATTTATAAAGAGGATATTACTGTTATGGTAAGTATAATCATGGTTCGTGAAAAAGCTCATAAAGAACAGGATCGAACCGGCAATCCCAAAGAACAGCCCCAGTCCACTTTGACTCAGCCCTCCCAGCAGGCGGTAAAGGGTAGGCCGGCGGTTTCGGGATCCCTGTATAGCCCCCATTACCCCGGCAATACACAAGCCCCAAAGGAGGGCTCGGATCCACTGCTTGGGGGGCGCATCTAAAACCGCAGGACGATTTACCGCCCGGTTACGCACTGCTACTGCAGTAACCAGCTTCCGTTCGATCCCTTCCAGGTCATGATAGGAGAAATCGGCAATCCGGCTGCCAATCTCTGCGGGGAGAAACATTTCCTCCCAAATACTGATGGGGGTATCAATATCCTGTCCCATCAAGCAGTTGAGGAGCCAGTCAAAAAACGGGGAAACCCAGGTGTGCCGGCGGACATGCTGACGCAGGGTGTAGCGGCCCGGGGCTTCACCAAACCGTTCCTTAAATTGCCCGTCCGTGGCAAGATCCAGGATGTCCCGAATCCGCGTGGCGCAGTTATCCCGAAAATGGTGGTAATAATAATCCCGATTTTCCGGGAGGATGTTGGTTTCTGCAAAATCCTGGATTTCCGCTCGTTTCTTCGGAGGCAGATCCAGCGTATAGATGGTTACGTCCCGGTTAGTTCTGATGTAGGTCCTGATATTGGTCTCTGCAGGGGATGCGCCACAGCTATAGAGGAGCCGGCCAAAGGCAAAATTAACAAAAAAGTGGTCCTTCTCAAAAGAAAACAGCCCATAATCATAGAACCGGGCCTTGCCGGTGATTCCATCTTCAATGATAAGGCCGATATGGCCCCACCAGAAATACAGTTCATCCCCAGGTCCCATCACCGCGATCTTGATGGTCAGGTAGTCTCCCCGGCTCGCCCCCCCCCTGCTTTGAGCCGCCAAGAAGGAGCCGGAACAGAGGAAAAGGCACAAGAGCCCTGCCATAGCGAGGCCTCGTATATGCTGGTTCAAGCGTTGCCCCGGATAAGGATTGTACATACCCTGCTCCTATAACGTGAATTCAATGCTCTCCTCATATAGAGCACGGTTAAAAAACGGGTGGAGGGGCATAAAAAAGAGCCCCTCTTTTTCTATACTTTCTTCGTATATTTCCATATCCTGCCCCTCCCTTGGGCTTCTTTAGTGCATTTTTGAAAAAACTTATATAGAGTTGTCCAATAACTGAAGGTATTGAACAACTTCCGTTAAAAAACGGCAATACCCCTTATGATGGAGTTACCAAAACACCTCATCACCAAGGAGTAATGCCGTTATGATGCAGTATATCACCGATAAGGGGAAATGCTCTACCCATTTCTGGGTGCAACTTCTTTTTCGGGGCAGACTAACAGAGGAAAGCAGGGTATACTAAGGACATCCCAAGGGAGGGGATACCAATGAATACCCAAGAAACAGACCCTGTCGTAGAAGAAGCCAT
>JAIRNP010000096.1 GCA_031258005.1 Treponema sp. | reverse complement strand
TAATATCATGCTGTCATGGTAGAATATCCCATGACATTTGATGAGTTCATCCAGCGGTTTTCGAGTGAAGATCAATGCCGGGATTATCTCTATAAACTGCGTTTTCCCGAAGGTTTCGTGCGCCCGAACTGTGGAAACCGAAAAGACTGGGGCGTAGGAAAAACCTTATATGAATGTGCCCGATGCGGCCGCCAGACATCGGTGACAGCTGGAACCATATTTCAGGACACCCGCAGGCCGTTACGGACATGGTTCACCGCGATATGGCGGGTAACAACGCAAAAGAACGGGGCAAGCGCCCAAGGGCTGCAACAGGTGTTGGGGCTCAAAAGCTATAAAACGGCATGGGCATGGCCGCATAAAATACGGAAAGCCCTGGTGTTTTCAGGGAGGGAAAAGTTGTCCGGGACGGTCGAAGTTGATGAAACATACCTTGGGGGCAAAGAAACAGAGGGAAAGCGAGGCCGGGGAACCGAAAACAAGGAACTGGTCATCGTGGCGGCTGAAGTCAAAGGCAAAACGACCGGCCGGGCGAGGCTGAAACTGATTGATGATGCGTCAGGCCCCTCCCTCCGCCTGTTTATTATGGACAATATTGAGCAGGGAAGCGGCCTCATTACAGACGGCCGGCTTGGCTATTCCGGTATTGAAGCGGATGGGTGTTGCGGGGGGCAATCCCGTCCCATATCGCGATAAGGAGAAACGATAATGTCAACCACAAGAGACTGGCTCCCGGCAAGCCGGGAAGGACAACTGGCAATGGCAAAGGACTGGCAGAGCGTCGCCGGAACCAAGGCCTAGCATGGGGTATCCCCGCCGCCGTTCTGATCAAATTGGAGGGCCTCATACAGGCGGCGGTCACCGCTCAATGCAAGGCGGCGTTTAAGAGGCTGCCGGAAAAGTCAATTTTGATAGTTTTTAAACATGATCATTCATGGCCTTACAAGGATTAGAAAAGTCGTTTTCTGAAAAACCGGGATTCTCCAACAGCCTCTCCCATAAAAGAGTAAAAAACCGTTGTAGCCGATACCCTTTAATCCCTAGGATTGAAACTCATTCCCGTTACCCTCATAATAGCTTATCCGATAATCCTCCAAAACCTTGAACCCGATACGGAAATACACTTCTCGGGCTGGGGGGTTTTGTTTCTTCACAAAAAGGGTAAGCCCTTTTCCGGTGGTACGCAGGTCTCGGACAAAGGCAGCGCCCATGTACGAGGCGATACCTAAACCCCGGTAATCAGGACAGACATAGACCCCGCCGATCTGGTACCGGGAAAAAGACGCGGCGCTGGTGTTGATCTTCCCCAGGATTTTTGATTTCCATTGGGCCAGCAGCAGGTATTCATGGGTCATGATATGTTCCAGAGTCAGGCGGCACAGGGCCGGATTAAATACCCTTCTTTGGGGGATCACTTCTTCCTGTTCATACGCCGCTTGCAGGTGAAACAGGTCCTCCATATCCCCTGGTTCAGCGTATCGGAGGATGAGTTCGGGGAAGGGAGATGTAAGCCAAGCCGGTTCCTGATCCAGAACCATCAAATCATAGTCAATATTTATGGTGGAGCAAATCCCTCTCAAGGCCAAGACCTGTTCCAGTAATGCCACATCCTTACGGATACCCTGGATAGCATAAAAACGCCGGCTTTGCAGACCAGAAACCAGGAAATCTTTAAGAAACCGCGGACTGATGCCATTAAAGACCGGAAAAAGGGTGCCTTTGCTCTGGATGATAAGCCCTGAAATCCTTTTCTCTCCTGCATACCGGTTTTCCTGCAGCCAGATCTGATCCCGGATATCCCGCTGGAGAAATCGGGCCGTAGCAGCCACACAATAGGACTCCCGCTCTTGCAGAAACGTCCTGATCTGTACTACCAGGGCCGGAGGGAGATTGTTTTCGAGTATATACCACGCATAGGGAACATCGAACTGCGTCATAAACGGCTCAAAAGGGGTAACTCATGGAACTTCGTTTAATGAACAGGGAGGGTTCCCATCGGAGGAATCCTGCCCAGGATGACTGAAAACCCTGCAATAAAGGATTCCCGGGCATAACTGTAAACCGCAAGGGCCCCGTCTACCCAGGGAACCGTATCAAGATGCACGGGACTCAGCACCGAGAGGACGATCACCCGTTTGTGTAATCCTCGAAGGCTTTGTAAGAACGGTAAGCCCTCTGCATTGGAGATACAAAAGATAATCGTATCAGCCTCTTGCGCGTACTGCACCAAGTCGGTTCCTCCCTCAGGATCATACCAATACCCAGAAGCTCCTGGATAGGCTCTTTTTCCAATCGTGAAAAAATCTTCATACTGGCCTGCCAAAAGTACCTTCCCTGCTTTTTCAGGGATCAGGGGAAAAACCCCGATCCTCCCCTTATTCGGCTCCTGCGGTTTTTCCGCGCTGAGTTCCGGATCTGCAGGAGCATCAATGGTCCCCTTCACCAAGGTAACACTCCGGGCCGCGAGATTCAAAAAAAAAGCCGTTCCTTCAGGATCCGGCAGATTGGATGCAACCTTTTTGAGATCCGGTATCCAGGGGACCGCCTGTTCCCCTCGGAGGTAGGTAAGTTTAATCACCAATATCCGCCGAGCCGCATCGCGAACCCGCTCACGAAACTGCGGTTCTTGCTGCATAGCATCCACCAGGTGGGTCCAAATCGGGTCATACAAACGGGGGGTCTTGGAAAGCATGATGATATCGTTTCCCGCAAGGAGGGCTTCTTTCGCAGCCTGGGAAAGGCTCCCGGCGCTCAGGGTGGCCCCGTTCATCATAAGGTCATCGGTAATGATGATTCCCTTAAACCCTATCTTGCCTCTGAGCAGGTCCTGCAAAAACCAGGATGAAAGGGATGCCGGGGTCAACCCTGCTTGGGTCCGGGGAAAAGCGAGATGACCGCTCATAATCGCGGTGAGCCCTTCCTTAGTAAGGAGCCGATAGGGGATGAGTTCCCGTTCCCAGAGCTGCTCAAAAGACGCGTTGATCTGGGGGAGCACCCCATGAGAATCCAGGTTCGTATCGCCGTGTCCAGGATAATGTTTCGCCGTAGCGATGATCCCTGCGGCATGGTGCCCCTTCATAAAAGCGGTTCCCAGAATTCCTACCTGGGCCGGATCCGCGCCAAACGCTCGGGGCCCGATGATCACCGAATCTCGATTGGTATACACATCTACCGTAGGGGCAAGATTCATATTAATGCCCAGTACCGCCAGTTCCCGGCCTATATAATAACCTGACCAATAGGCATCCATGGGACGTCCTGATGCACCGATGGCCATATTGCCCGGGGTTTCACTGGTGGCCCCTTTCACATGCCGAATCCAGCCGCCTTCCTGGTCCGTGGCAACCAGGAGGGGGATATGAAAGGGTCCTCGTAAGGCTTCAGTCTGGAGGGCCCCCACGGTTTCTGCAAGTTTTGTGGTATCTTCGGTGTTCCAACCAAAGATTTTAACTCCCCCGATATGCCGATCCCGAATCCAGTCCAGAATAAGGGGCGAAGGAACGGCCCCTACCCAGCCCAGCATAAAAGTCTGGGCGAGGGCCTGTTCATCGGACATGCGCTCCACCAAGGCAGCGGCATGGGAACCGATATCCTTCCCGAGGTCAGTAAAGTCCAGAGAGAAGCCCTGGAGGGGCAGCCAAAAGAACAAAGCCATCATCGCCGGCATAGGAGATCTTGATCTAACGCGCTTCACCAAGAGTCCCTTTCTCTTTAATCCGGTCAATATAGGCTACCGCGCTGTGGGCTGCAACTGCCCCCTCCCCTGCGGCAACTACCACCTGGCGGAAGGGACTGGCCCGGACATCCCCGGCACAGAAGATCCCGGGAATGGAAGTGGCCATCTCCTGATCCGTCAAGATATAGCCGTTTTCATTTTTTTGGACAGAAGGAACCAGGGAAGTCTGAGGAATAGTCCCTGCAAAGATAAAAACCGCATCCCCCCCTTCTTCGGAGGATTCCCCGGTTAGGGTGTTTTCCAGGAGTACAGACCTTACTTTATCCCCCCCCCGGATCTCAAGCAGCCGGGTATTGAAACGCACCGTAATATGGGGATTGTGCAATACCCGTTCAGCCAGGGCCTTCTGGGAACGGAATCGATCCCGGCGATGAACGAGGATCACCTGGGGAGACAGACGGGAAAGGAACTGGGCCTCATCACAGGCCGCATCCCCACCGCCAATCACAAAGAGCTTCTTCCCTTTGAAGAAAGGACCGTCACAGTTTGCGCAATAGGAGACCCCCCGGCCTGAGAATTCTATCTCGCCAGGAATATCCAGGATCCGGTGTTTAGCCCCGGTGGCGACAATCACCGCAAGTCCCCGAAGGGTTTCACCGGTTCCCAAGCGTACCGTAAAAATATCCCCTTCTTTCTGCAGGGACTGGGCGGTTTGGGTGATAAAGGCAGCTCCAAAACGTGTGGCCTGGCGGTGCATAGCCTGGGCAAGCTCAAATCCCGATTTAAACGCTCCAGGCTCCGCTGCCATGTAGCCGGGATAATTTTCCAAAGCATCAATGAAGAGCGTTTGTCCGCCGGGAACCAGTTCTTCAATCACCAGGACCCGCAAATTAGCCCGGGCTCCATATTGGGCTGCGGTAAGCCCTGCGGGACCCGCCCCAAGAATGAGCAGATCCGCATCAGTTGTAACCATAGGTTTTCTCCTTTCCATGTTACTACAGTTATACATCGGCAGGATCATTTATGCTAGGACGCGGGGGTACTGAGGGCAATGGGCAAAAGAATCGCCCCGGTTTGTAAGGGACTGGTACTCAGGTAATCAACTCCCTGTTTGGTAGGTCACGCATACAACCTTTGCAGAGATTTGGTGTCTGACACCCGTTGCAAACTTCCGGTGGGTGTCAGACACCAAATCTCACTTATAAACCGGATACCAGTTGCAGCAAGATGCTGGACAAGATCAGCATGAAAGCCCCTCCAATACGGGATGAAATCTGGGCAAAGGGCATGAGCTCCATACGCTGGGCTGCGGACAAGACCGCCACATCCCCCGTTCCCCCCATGTTGGACATACAAAGCCCTGCAGTAATCGCGGATTCTATGGGGAAGAATCCCACCAATCGCCCCACGAGCCCTGCGCCTAATATGGCCCCCAACACGGTAATTGTAACGAGCAAGAGATACTGGGGGGTAAAGGCCTGGGCAACCTGGACCAAGTTGGTATACGAAACGCCGATGCCCACCAGGAGCACCCCGGTGAGGTTGTTCATCACAAACTGGAACCATTGGTAACAGCAAATTTCAAACTGCTGGGGCAGCAGGCCCAGGGATTTTACCAGGGCCACCGACAAAATCATCCAGGCATAGCCGTGAATAGCAGGAACCGCCTTGTTGATCAAGGCCCCAAAGGCAAAGAAGCCCGTGGCCATTAAGAGGCCGATCCCCATGTAGGAGAGCTTTATCGTATCCCGGTCGCGTTTGTATGCGGGATCAAGCTCAAGCTCCTCGGCAGCGGTGGTACTGCTGGTGATCATAAGCTGGCCATTACCGGATAAGCTCCGTTTTGATATCTTTCCCAGGCAGTTAAGCAGGCCTCCGCACACGATGGAAAGAGCATTGCCTAATGCCACGGCAGGGACCATTCTTGAAAGCATTTCTGCGGCATCCCGCCCCAGTCCTTCTCCAAAGATCTTGGATAAGGGAACCGCTCCCGCACCCATACCGCCTCCCATAATGGGGATGGTAATAAAGAAAATCGTCTCCTTAGCGCCGTAACCGATGAGGGCCCCCGCCAATGCGGTCAGGGCAATGGCGATCCCTACCCCGCCGAGGATGGCCGGCAGATACCGGATCGCGGCCCGGATCAGCAATACCCGATTCATACCCATGATGGATCCGGTGATCAATGCGGCGATATAGAAATCAAGAAACCCTTCGCCTACCATGAAGGAATCCATAATCTTCACCGCGGGTTCAGGTAACACCTTGAAGGTAACCAAGGCTGCAGACCCAAAGATAATAACAATGGCGCCCCCTCCGAGAAAGGTTTTGATGATAGGAGCATTATCACCGATCTTACCGAAGAGGGTACCGATAATAATCATCAAGGGGAAGGCGCCGATCATTCCTTTGGGCAGTTTACCCAGATAGGTCGCTACAAGGATAATAAGCGCAAAAATGGCAAAAAAATACCAATCCATACCATAAAGCTGCCAATTCTTTTTCTCTACTGGTCCAGCCGTATTTACCGGTCCTGTATCCATAGGTTTCCTCCTTAAGGTACTATAGAGTTGTTCAATAACTAAAGTTATTGAACAACTCTGCTGTTTATTATACTTTAAGATACTTTATGAATCAAATCATTTTCTCTCCCTATGGGGAGTATAGCAGTACCGTATCAGGTTCGTTCTCATAGAAGTGATGGATCCCCTGGCTCCCGGATCAAGGTTTAGGGTACATGGACCCCTGGAGATTCCCCCGGAGGACTGCGGCGCACGATGAATTCCTCCCGGTTAGTCCAGGGACGCTCAGAGATTTCCCGGGCATGGTCGAGCAAGGCCGTCTGAACCCGGAAGGGCTTCTCATCGGAGAAGGGCCGCAGTCTCCGCCATACCCCATCGCTTCCCAGCACTCGGGCCTGGCAGTTATCCCGGAAATAGGCATCTAGGATAGCAAGCACGTGCCGCCTTAGGTCTTCCTGCAAGACCGGAAACATGAGTTCCACCCGCCGTTCCAGATTCCGAGGCATCCAGTCCGCGCTGGAGAGAAACAACTCCTCAGCTCCGCCATTGGCAAAATAAAAAATCCGGGAATGTTCCAGGTAATGATCGATAATGCTTATCACCCGGATATTATCCGATAAGCCGGGTAAGCCCGGAACCAGCATACAGATCCCCCGGATATTGAGTAACACCTTAACCCCTGCTGCAGAGGCCCGGTACAAGGCCTGAATTATCTCAATATCTGCCAGGGCATTCATCTTGGCCATGATCCTGCCGGGATATTCCTGGTTTGAACGCTTGGTTTCCCGATCAATCAGATCCAAGAGGCGGTGCTTCAGGCTCGTCGGGGCGATCACCAATTTCTGCATGGATTGAATGACCGAATAGCCGGTAATCATGTTAAAGAGCAGCCCCACATCAAAGGCAATCTCATCTCGAGCCGTAAAGATGCCGATATCCTCGTAGATCTTGGCGGTCTTATCGTTGTAGTTCCCGGTGGAAAGATGGACGTACCGTTTAATCCGGTCGTTCTCCCTGCGGATAATCAGGGAAACCTTGGCATGGACTTTGAGCCGGGAGAGCCCATAGATCACAATGACCCCGGCCTTTTCCAGCCGGTTTGCCCAGGAAATATTTCGTTCTTCATCAAACCGGGCTTTAAGCTCCACCACCGCAGTTACCTGTTTTCCCTTGAGGGCCGCCTCTTCGAGGGCTTTCACGATGGGGGAATTACCGCTGGTCCGATAGAGGGCGGTTTTAATCGCAATCACCTGAGGATCGTAGGTCGCAGCCTGAAAGAACCGGATCACCGGATCAAAGGACTGGTAGGGAAGGTGGAGGAGGACGTCCTTCTGGCGTATCCTATCCCAGAGAGACCCATCGGGAGACACATCGGTGAAACTGGGGTTTCCATAGATTCTCCAGGGATTTTCCCGGAGATGATCAAACCCCGGGGTATGGACCAGTTCCAATAAGCTTCCCAGATTCAGCGGGCCCCGTACCTCATAGAGATCCTGGGCATCCAAAAGCAGGCGCCGGGAAAGCTCATGCTGAAGCCGTTGACTCCCTGGAGAAAAAACCATCCGTACTGCCATAGACGTTCCCCTGCTTTCCAGCACCTCTTCCATGGCTTCAATAAAGTCTTCATCCCGTTTTTCATCTACCGAAAAATCCGCATCCCGGTTAATTTTAAAGAGCATCTGTTCCTTAACCCGGTAACCGGGATAGAGGGCAGCCCCAAAGGTCAGGACCAGATCTTCCAGAAGGGCCCAAGAGGTTTTCTCCGGAGCGGCGCCTTCATGGGCCTGCCGATGCTGCGGCAGCCAGATGATACGGTCCAGAACCGGCGGAATCCGGATAAGGGAAATCCGGTCCACCCCGGCCGTTTCCATCGGGCTTTCTGGAGAGAGGAGAAAGGCCCCGTAGAGGGAGTAACTCTCAATCGAAGGCAGGGCTTCGGTATCTTCGAGCCGTAAAGGGGTGAGCAGGGGGTAAATATCCTGCATAAAGAAGGAGTCTAGGTACTCCCAATGAGCGGGCGTATAGGCATGGGGCCGTAGGAGTTCCAAGCCTCCCTGAGCCAGGGCAGGGAAGATCTCCTGTTCAAGGCAGGCATATTGCCTTTGGATTATAGAACGGATCTTAGCGGCTCCTATGTGGAGCTGATCTTCGTAACTCAGGCCTGCCGGATCCGGAGGGGCTCCGCCGGTACGTCCCTTGTAGGCTCGTTTCATGGCCGCTACCCGAATCATGAAGAATTCGTCGAAGTTGGAGGAGACGATAGACAAATACTTAAACCGATCCAGAGGAAGGAGATCCTGCCTGAGCCCTTCTTCCAGGATCCGATCGTTAAAGTCTATCCAGGAAAGTTCTCGATTAAAAAACCGTTGATCCCTCGATACCGCCTGTTCCATGTTCTTTTTTTCTGTGCTTTTATGTGTAGCGCCATGCGTTCGATCAGCCGCTCCCTATGGCGAATGTACCCTAAAAGCCCCGTATACCCCAATACATCTTGAAACAAATCTGGTTTTTCTTCCAGTCCTATCAGACCCAGGGTTTCGCGTTTCCGTTCCTCTTGATTGGACTGTTCGACAACCCTGTTGGTTGTTGCGGACCCTAGTCCGACACACGTCTCGCAATACCGCTAGGGGTATCCCTCCTTCACGCTGCTATCGAAGGAAAAAAAGACTGTAGGAGGCGGTGGAAAAGCTCTTGAAGCTGAACCATGAAACGGGCTACACTGGAAACACTCCCTGTCAGGGAGGCGGTCAGTCCCTGCGGCCTCTTTTGGGCTGGAATAATTATGAGGCACCGGTAAAACAACGAAACAATACGGGACTTGTAGCGGACTAACGTCCGTGAGAACCCGGTTGCTTGTTCTGCAAATCCTGCGAAATACGCGGTGGCTTGTTGCTTTTTACGCGGAACGTAGCGAACCGTTGGTTCGACGGAAACTTCAGTTTCCGCTGGATCTGCGGTTAGGGGACAACTCCAAGGTATACTAGGGAAGGAACAACTGTATGAGCTTTTCTTTTAACCTGCCGGTGAATCTTCTGTTTGGGGCCGGTTGTATAAACGAGATTGGCAAACGGGTCGGAACATTCGGGAAAAAAGCCCTGATCGTTACCGGCTGGGGAAGTACGAAAAAAACCGGCCTTCTTGACAGGGTAAGCGGTCTTTTGGCCGCGGAGGGTCTTGAAAGCCAGGTCTACGATCAGGTGAAGCCGAATCCCACGGTTCCTCAGGTTTATGAGGGAGTCAAGGCGCTAAAGGATTTTGAGGCGGATTTTGTGTTGGGGGTGGGCGGAGGAAGCATCATGGATGCGGCCAAGTGTATCGCCTTCATGGGAAAAAATGACGGCGGCCTGATGGATTATGTGTATGGCCGGAAAGTCTCATCGGAAGCGTTCCCTGTGGTGCTGGTGCCTACCACCTGCGGTACCGGCAGTGAGGGTAACGGGTTTGCGGTGGTTACCGATCCGGAAACAGGGGATAAAAAATCCCTGCGGGGAACCATGATTGTTGCCAAACTGTCAATCATCGACCCCGAATTGATGACCACCATGCCTCGGGGAGTGCTTGCCGAAGTGGGTTTTGATGTTCTCTGTCACTGTATGGAAGCTTTTCTTTCCGCCGCCGCCATACCGGTGTCGGATATGTACGCCCTTACGGGGATTGAGCTTGTCCGGGAAAGCCTTCTTTCGTTATATACCGGTAAGGGAGGGCCTGCCGAATGGGAAAAACTCAGTTGGGCCAGCACGTTGGGGGGCATGAGTATTGGCATAGCCGGTTTAACCGCTCCCCACGCCCTTGAACATCCGGCAAGCGGTTTGCGTAACCTGACGCACGGCAGGGGACTTGCCGCCCTCACGGTACCCGTTATCGAGCGTTCCATCGCCGCCGCACCCGCCCGGTTTGCGGAAATTTCCCGGCGGCTGGGCGGCTGGAATGAAAAGGATTGCGTCGTACAGGTACAGGAACTGCTTGCCGGTCTCGACCTTGACATCGGGCTTGGCAGCCAGGGCGTAAAGGCGGAAGATGTAGACTGGATGGCGGAAAATGCCTTCAAGGTGTCTGCTGCCGGAATAGCCAACAATCCGGTCAAATTCAGCCTTGAGGAAATCAAGTCGATTTATCATTCCGCTCTCTAGGCGGGACGGAAGACCCCCTTGCGGGGCAGGGTGAGGGGCCGGCAACGAAATTGCCGGTAACGCCGGTGCCGGGACTTCTCCCTGTAATCTGTTGAGCGGGAAACCCGTGAAGGCGTAGAACGGCGTAAAACAGGAGGAGAGCCTACCCGGCCTCAAGGCAAAAGTGCTGATTGACCGCCGGCGATCCCTTTGTCCCGGCTTGTTCGTGGAAAGTCCGGGTACCTATGGCACGGTGATACGGTTTCTTTCCCCGCTGGTGCTACTGGAGGCCCCCAGCTTGACAGAGGACTTGAAAGCGGCCATTGTATGTTCATTCGTGAAATGGTAGAATTGTTCGGAAACTGGAGTTTTTGAATAACGTTATTCCAAAAATGTGTAGCATGGAGGTATAGTATGAAACTGAAAGACACAGGCAGAACCGCCGCCGAGATTAAGGGGCTGATTAAAAAGTATCTCATCGAGACCTATGAACGCTACGATTTTATTTGTGAACGGGCGGAGGGTGTCTATCTTTATGATGAAACCGGTGAGGCCTACCTTGATTTTTACGGCGGCATCGCGGTAAACAGCGCGGGAAACCGGAACGCCAGAGTGGTCGCCGCGGCAAAGGAGCAGCTTGACGATGTGATTCATACGTTCAACTACCCTTACCTTATTCCGCAAGCGCTTCTGGCGGAAAAAATCTGTACGACCCTTGGGTATGAAAAGATTTTCTACCAGAACTCCGGCGCCGAAGCCAACGAAGCCATGATCAAAATGGCCCGGAAATACGGTATCGAAACTTACGGGCCGAACCGTTACCATATCATCACCGCAAAAGAAAGTTTTCACGGGCGTACTTTTGGCGCACTTTCCGCCACGGGGCAGCCGGACAACGCCTGCCAGCGCGGTTTCGGCCCCATGCTGCCGGGCTTTACCTACGCGCAATTTAACAATCTGGACGATTTCGCGTCTCGTGTTACCGGCGATACTATCGCTATCATGCTGGAACCTGTGCAGGGGGAAGGCGGGGTACATCCGGCCACGCCGGAATTCCTTCGGGGCATACGGAAACTGTGCGACGAGAAAAACATGCTCCTTCTTTTGGATGAAATCCAAACCGGCTGGTGCCGCACGGGGGAGGTAATGGCCTATATGCATTACGGCATTAAACCGGATATTCTGTCCATGGCCAAAGCAATAGGCGGCGGGTTTCCCATCTCGGCAATCTGTACCGGCAGTAAAATCGCCAAAGTCTTTACCATGGGATCGCACGGTACCACATACGGCGGGAATTCGGTATGCTGCGCCGCGGCGTTGGCCCAGATAACGGAGCTTCTGGATAACCACATGGCTGCGGCCGCAAAAGAAACCGGGGATTACTTTATGGAAAAACTCCGCGCGCTTCCCCGGGTGAAAAGCGTTCGTGGTAAAGGGCTTTTGGTAGGGCTTGAGTTGGACGGTCCGATAGGGCTTAGGGTAAAGCATAATTGTCTTGACCGGAAACTGCTCGTTACCCTTATCGGGGACCGTCTCATCCGCATGATACCGCCTCTTACGGTTTCCCGGACCGACTGCGACAGGGCCTGGGCGATTCTTGCGGATTCGATCAAGGCCGCCTGACAGGGAACCATTTCCCTGTCATCACGTTAAGGATGGGGAGCATCGGGTTCCGAAAACGAAAGGCATAACGCCCCAGGGCGCCGCTTTTTTTGGCGCTGCTCCCCCTCGCTCCAATTCTGCGCCGACAGCGCCTGCGCGATGCTTCGCGAAACAACCTTCCGTGCAGGTCGTCTTGCGGCTCCCCGCAGGGCTGGAGCGAGGGGCCGGCAACGAAGCTGCCGCAACTTTCCCTGTGGACATCCAGCCCTATGTAACGTGAGTTCGATGGAATCCGCGAAGGAACGCTAATTGCAGCGAATTATTCGAATAAATTCGCGTAATAGCGGACTAAAGTCAGGCGGCCTTTTTTCTCTCTGTCGAACTCACCTTATGTAGTACGCTTTCATCAGTGCCTCCCGTGTTACATGAGGTAATTCTACCACACCTCGTCAACCCACGGCTTTTAACCAGGGGGCACTGCATATTGTTTTCTTTCTAGGTGGAGGTTTCGGCCTCCGGAGCAGTCGCAAAATCTTCTCCTCCTGCTCAAATATCTCCCAGCAAGATTTCGGTTTTCGCTTCAGGCCATTCATCGTCCGGTTGAGGTCTTTCCGGTTCGGTATAGAAAGGCTCCACAAAAGGCTTAATGCCCTTTATCATTTTGGGTATTGAAAGGATGTACATATTCTCCACCACCGGCAGCCTGAAGCGCCCTTCAAAAGAAGGACTCCCGTTGTTGAACTCTACCAGGATCCGATGGCTGCCCCCGGTTACGCTAACAAGATCACGGTCTCCCCGGAAGAATTCACGGCTATCCCCCTCGTTGACCGTAACGGTGATAAGGTCCGGTGCTTCAAGCCCCGCCTCTTCTACATTGCGGTTATCGACAATCAGGGTGTGACCTCGGAAATTGACAAAAATAATGATTCCAAGCCCTATCCAGATGACAACCGTTACGATTTGTATAATTGTTCTGCGAAAATTTGCAGTCATACCTTGTCCTCCGCCGCATTTTTCCGCAGCCTGGAACGGGCCGCCGCGGTATTGCTTCTTTTGCGCCAGGCGTGGATCACCAGCGCCAGGGCAATAACCGCATAACTAAAGGCATCCCGAAAATATTCCCCGATCATTGCGTCCCCAAAGAGATTTGTTCCGGCGCGGGGAACAACAATATACATAAGGTGAAGCAGCACGGTCCCGATAAAGACGTTTGGTATCGTGGCCTTGCTCACCGAAGCGCCGCCGACGAGGATCGCCGCCGCCGCAAAGAAGCCGGTCTGCTTGTGGGCGTTGTAGGTTGCCATGTTCCCCATGTTCTGGAGGAAGATGATCTGCCCCAGGCTTGCCAGAATCGTAGAAATGACAATAGCAATGATACGGGTTCTGTCAACAGGAATACCCGCCGCATGGGCTGTTTTCTGATCCTGCCCAACGGCCCGCATGTCCTGTCCAAGCTTGGTCCTCCTGAACCAAATGATAAAGAGACACAGTATTACTATCACAAGGTAATTTGCTAGCGGAATGGTGACAGGACCCATACGCAGGGGAAGAAGCCTGTCCAGAGACTGCCGTACCGAATCAAGGTTCAGCGTATTGCGTATGCCGTAGCCCCGGGAAAGGGTGATGTTAAGGGACTGAATGGGGATAAGGGAGCCCATAAGGTAGAGTAGGATAAACTGGTAAAAACCATCCATAAAAAAACCAAGGATATAACCGGTTACCATTTCCCTGCCACGGGCACGGTTCAGTATCTGTCCCGCAAGGGCGCCGAGGAGTGCCGCAATGGGAACGGCGATGAGGCCTGCGAAAACAAGACCGGGGACCCCTACAATGCTCCAGTCCACTGCGAATATGAGGCCGATCTGGCCTGCCATTGCCCCCAAAACCATGCCGAAGTTGATTCCCATCCCCGCCATGATGGGGAGGATGAGGCTAAACACCAGAAAGCAGTTCCTCCCGATGCGGGTCAGGATCTCCTGAAGTATTGCCAGGGGAGTGAAGCCGGATACAGGAGCCGCAGCAAGGGTGATCCCTAAAAAAATGAGCACCACCGTGTTGTTTGCGAAGAAACGGGGCGTTTTTTTTACCATGTCAGTGGCACTGGGAAAACGGGGGGGTTTCATCATTTTGCCCCTTGAGTTTTTCTGGTGAGGGCATAGATGATCATCCCGTTGGAAATAAGAATGCGGATCACCTCGGACATATCGGTCTTTAGTACACTGTTTATCACTGCAGGGGTCATGGCGAGAATACTCTGAAAAAGAAACGTTCCTACGACTACATTGAGGATTGTGGCCTTGTTTATTGAAGCGCCTCCCAACAGTATTGCTGCCACTGCGGGGAAAGCCATGTAGAGGGGAGCCTGGTAGAGCTGTACAAATCCAAAGCTCTGCTGAAAAACCAAAATACCGATTGCCCCATAAGTAGTAGAAATAATAACGCTGATAAGCCGCATCTTGTCTATGGAGACGCCTCCGGCACGGGCAAAAACCGGATTGGAACCTACCGAAGCAAGGGCCGTCCCGGTCCTGCTCCGCATGAACAGCCACATAAAAAAGGCCATGAGCGCAAAAAAGCATATCGATCCTGTAGGGAATTCAAAGTTCTTTCCGATTTTAATTACAAGAAAATTGTTGAGTATATGGGACCAGTAACCTTCCATACTTATGGTAGTGCGGAGTCCTGTCCCTTTGTAACCCCAAACCATGGTAGGGTTGCTGTAGGGCAGGATGAGCCACATGATCGCCATAAAGGTAACGATGGAAAAACCCACATACATAGCAATGGTCATTTCCTCCCCTTTGACTTTGTTGAGGAGGATGCCGTAGAGGCATCCGAAAAGCAGGGAAAAAGGCATGCTGAAGAGGATCGCCGCAAAAAAACCAAAGGCCCCCGACAGCTCCATCTCCATAGAGATGGTGGATCCCAGAAGCCCCGCGATGATCCCCACAGGGAGGCCGAAGTTAAGTCCCGTGCCTGCCTGCATCATGGGTACCATAGCAAGGACCATTATACCGTTCTGCCCAAAACGGACGATTACATCTTTGAAGGAGTTGTCCACACGAACGCCCGCAAAAGGGGCGATCAAAAAAAGCGCAACAATAAAAAAGAAGATGATAAGCCTGGGCAAACCGAAACCGGCGATAAACCCACGGATATTCCCTGTTACACCGTTACTCAATATCTGTTCCTCCTGACATGAGGATGCCAAATTCCGTAGTTGGAGAGCCAGCCGGCAGTATTCCTGCGATACGGCCTTCGTCAACGATGGCGATTCTGTCGCATGCAGAACGGAGTTCCTCAAGCTCACTGGAAATCATTACAATGGTGGTCCCTTTTTCACGGTTATAGGAGAGAAGCGTATCCAGAACCAATTTTTTTGCTCCTATATCGATGCCCCTGGTGGGTTCTGAAACAAAAAGGAGCCGTGGTTCCAGTGCAAAAGCCCGTGCGAGACAGAGTTTCTGCTGGTTTCCTCCTGAAAGTTCCCGGGCAGACTGTCCCGTACCGGTACATTTTATATCAAGTTTTTTGATATACTCCCAGGCTAGTTTCCGCATGGCCTTTTCGTCCCGAAGGCGAAAAAATCCTCCGAAATACGACTTGAGGTAGAGCCCTTTGGTCTGCATGGCCCCAAAGGCGATATTCCAATCCAGGCTCTCGTCCAATAGTAATCCTACGCCGCGGCGATCTTCGGAGACAAAGGCCATCCCCGCATTCAGGCTGGCTTGGGGAGTTTCCGGGGGTATGTCCTTACCCTCAAAGGTGATCTTTCCCCCCGCGGCAAAAAGCCCCATAATGCCGTTGGGAATCCCTATCTTTCCCTGACCTGCAAGGCCCCCAATGCCAAAGATTTCCCCCTTCCTGACGGAAAAAGAAACATCCCGGACCGTTTCGCCGGGCATGTCCACCCAGAGATGTTTGACCCTGAACAGGGTTGGGCCGGAATCCCATTTTTGCCGGACAGAGGACTGGGTAACCTCACGGCCAACCATCCAGGCGGCGATATCTTGAACCTTTACATTCTCGTTAACTATGTCCTTGATGATACTTCCGTCACGTAGAACAACTATTCTGTCGGCAATGTCCGTTATTTCCCGAAGCCTATGGGAAATAAAAAGAATGGAGATTCCTTCACCTGCAAGACATTTGAGAGATTCCAGCAGTATTTCCGCCTCGGTCTCGGTAAGCACAGCCGTCGGTTCATCAAGCACAAGAAGTTTTACCTTGTCCCGGTTAATTTCGCGGGCGATCTCGGTAAACTGCTTGTAACCAACGGGTAATTCAGAGACCGTAGTATCAATGTCGATGGAAACTCCCAGTTTTTTTATTGCGGCGGCGGCCTGTTCCCTCATCACTTCCCGCTTTAAGACGGAAAGCCGTTCGCCGAACAGCTCTGCTGCTACGGTATACTTCGTGGGTTCTCTTCCCAGCATGATATTTTCGCTGACCGTAAAACCGGGGATGAGCGAAAATTCTTGATGCACCATACCGATACCGGCATCAAGGGCCTCGAAGGGCGTTTTGAAGGAGATTTCGTTCCCTTCAAGAAGCAGCCTGCCACCGAAACCACCGGTATCGGCGATGTCCGGCATACCGAAAAGGATGTGCATCAGCGTAGTTTTACCGGCCCCGTTTTCTCCGACGAGGCCGAGTATTTCTCCCCTCTTCAGGGTAAAAGTAACCCCTGACAAAACGGTAATACCATAGAATTCCTTCGTGATGTTTTCAAATTTCAGCAGCGGCTGTGTTGCGGACATGCCTGAATTATCTCTGAGCTTTCAGGTCGTAGTATTTTTCCGGAATTTTCTGGGTGGTGGTGGGTAGATACCCCTTCCCAAAGATATAGGTGTCCATATAAACCAGAAAATGGTTCCTGATCCTTACCCCGGTGTTAGCATCCACATAAGTTGCACCGTTCCATTTAGCATCGGGAGTAAATTCACCCAGTGCAGCGAAAAGATCGGTGCTGGAATCTTTTTGTGCCTTGCCTTCAATGATGCGTTTAGCAAGCTCACCGAGCCCTGCACTAAAGGTATAACCGAGCGAATAAGCCCAGGTACCGAACCTGCCCGACCCACCCTTGGCAATTACCGCTTCTTCAACCTTCTTGAGGATGGCGGGGAAATTTCCTGCTTCTGCAGAAAGGTCAATTCCCAGGGCTCCGGGATAACCCATCAGCGGGGAGGGGAGATCCGGCTCCACAAAGATCCCTCCATAGGCCATAAGCTGCCTAATGAGGGGTTCGGTTTCGCCGTCGTTGGTACAGTAATAGGCGGCATTTTTTCCGTAACGCTCCACCCACTGGGGGACGGCTTCCAGGATGTATTGCTGTGCACCGGCCATACCAATGTCGGATGTCGGGTCCGGAGCAGTTTCAAAGGCAACCTTCATCCCCATATCCTCGGCAGCAGCCTGAAAAACGGCCCAGCGCCTAGATGCGGATTCGTAACTCATGTGTCGGGGAAAGGAAACGTGGACAAAGGTGTCTGCACCGAGCTGTTTGGCGGCCCAGACAATAGTATAACCCCGGGACAGGAAATCGTTCTGGACGATCAGGTCCGCAGCTTGGGAGATGACCAGGGGATCTTCGTGGGCCTCGGCGGAAAAGAGCAAAATATCGGGCCTGCGCGCTCGGATACGCTTAAAGGCTTCGGTGGTGCCCGGAATAGACTGGTTCACAATGACCGCCTTCATCAAGGGGTCGTCCGCCAGGGTGCTGATCTGGGTGATCACCGTTTCCTGCTGATCCATGAAGTTATCAGGATAGGTGATATGCTGGATGATACCGCCCTCCGAAACCCTGCCGTAACGTCGGATCAGTTCCTCTGCACCGCGAAGATCGTCCTCTGACTGGGAAACCGTGCCGGTTACCACACCGATGTGGTAGGCAGCCTTTTCGTCCGAAGACTGCTGCCTCCCGCCCCCCGCGAAGAGGGCCCCCTGGACGAACACTGCCAGCACCAGGGCCAAAATAGTCAACCTTTTCATTTTCTTCCTCCTAAAATAATCAGCCTGTTTTAAAAACAGAACTATATTATCGTATTGAACTATATTATCGTATTATTGAATGCGAATCAAGGGTTGAAATAAAGGCAAACAGGGCCAGCGCATATAACTTATTAATTCATTATCATATAAGGAATTAACGGACAGTAGGCTAAAAAGTTCTGATTCTGTAATTCTTTATTCTGTATAGCATTATGATTTTATATGCGCTCACCCTGATGGAGGGGTAGAAACAACAGGGACACAAAGAGATACTATGAAATCATGCTCATAACCATAGCCATCACCTGTCCCCATTGCCATAACTCTACCATAACCCGAAACAGGAAAAAAGCAACGGCACACGTCGGACTAAAGTTCGCAATTACCTCGGTAAAGCGTGTGGACGCCGGTTTATCAGCGAGCATGAAATAACCTATCAAGGCTGCCGCTCCCGGGTGGTCAACCTAGTTAAAATCAGGCTCGTTCGGGGAATAGGCATACGGGACATCCGTACCGTGCTACAAATGAGCATCACCACAGTCTTAAACGTGCTTAAATCGGTCAAATATTAAGGTAAAATCTCAGTTGTCTCAGTATGATTGTTTTGAAACAGACGAGTTTTAGACCTATGGTGGACTTTGCCCCGTGAGGTGCACAGCAGTAAGCGACCCGCTCTGAGTTAAACTCATCAGGCGCCTTATAGTCAAGCGCCGAAGGCATGCGAACCCGATTATCCTATGCCTTAAGATACAGAAACACGGATTGTCTGACCGCCGCTGCCGAATGCTTGCCCTCCAGGGTTTCCAACTCCCGCTGCAGCGTTGTGAAAAACGATTCCGCACAGGCGTTGTGCCAGCAGTTTCCCTGCTCATCTCATGCTCTGCCGAACCGTCGGG
>JAIRNP010000169.1 GCA_031258005.1 Treponema sp. | reverse complement strand
AAATATCCGATGAAGATTTCGCAACGATTAACCTGGTGAAAATTGCCCCGTTTGAATCATGGAACTACCGTATCTTACCTCAATGATTTGTTCATGTTATTGTTGAACTGTTCCTAATTTCCTTTTAATGGGCTATTTCCCTGTTCGATGTTCAGGCTGCATACCTGCACGATGTCTTTAAACAGTATAGCACGGGCGGGGGCGCTTGTCAAGCGCTCGTATTGCTTCTGCGGGAAAAGGCATTGGAGCTTGTCAAGGAGCTGGAAATCCGTTGAATCATTGGGGCGCCGAAGCGCAAACATTAACGAGGTGAGAAAAGTTGCCAGGACGTCGCGGCGGCTGGAACGGCTTGCTTGTATGCGGCGCCTGATTCTGTTATGCGGCCGTACCGCCGCAATTTCCTTCACGCCTTTACTGGTGTACTGCTCCTTGCCCCCTAGTTCCTCAAGATCCAGGTACTCGTAATCCCGGTTCTCCTCCTCCCAGATGTCCTCCGCTATCCTGATATACCCTCGTAGTTTCTCATCCAATTTCCCGTCCTTCTTCTCTACCGCCTTCTTCCACACAAACCTATACCGCCCAGACGCCGATTATTTCTTCGTCCCGTCCTCTAAATACTGTTCCAGCTTGATATACCCGCGAACCTGCAGCATCTTTACCGCCATTACGAATAGTTCCTCCGTCACCCCGCTCAACAGCTTCCCCCAAAACTGGTTCAGCCTCCGAAAGTCAGGCCGCTGGCCCCCCGCAAGCCACATGAAGGTGTTGTTCTCCAGCACCGCCTTTGCCCCGTCCCGATGTGGCGGACTTCGCCCTTGACACCCTGCTTGCCGCTACATACAAGCGCAAAACGGATAAGTGCGGCTGTTGCTCTTTTCACAATTACAGTTTCCAGGTTGACAGCCCGAAGCCGCCGGTACAGAAAAATATCCTGTTCCTGTTAAATGAAAAAATAGGTTTCAAGGCGTATTACGACAAAACGTAGTACGGGGTGCAGTTTCCTGGGTTTCTGAATAAAGACAGGAAATCGCATCTGCCGCAGGTAACCAAACGGCTCATTCACGATTCATGTTTTGCCGTGGTGAAGTCTCGGAACTTACAGACGGGCGGAAACGAAGTTTCCGAAGGGAAAGCCCCGTTCGCGGAACACCGGGGTATGAACTGTTGATAACCAAGGACCCCCTCCTGATTTGCATTGAGCAAGTCCAATGATATAAGTAAGAACAATAAAGAAATTATTCGTGTTCTGGTACGAGAAGTCTCCCGCTTCCAAACAGGCTAGGCAGGCACCTTACCCCTTTGAGGTTGTTAGCTAAAACGGCCTAGGACTCTAACGTCTGAAATATGTTTAACTGAAGGCTATACATCTATTTTGAGATGACAGCCTTTCTAGGGGGAAATCCGCAGATTTTCCTTGGCTTTAGGGCTGTGTCCCTGCTCCCGTTTCTTGTGCTGGTCTCGACGCTGATCCCTAAAAGAGATATACACTATTAAGGCGATAAACAACAGAAACAGTATGGCTATTACTACTATCGGGGTAGACTTAACTACCTTAATCGGTACTGGTTTCTCAGGCGGAATTTCGGCGGAAGGCAGAGGCGTCAGCGTAACCGTGGGTTCGCTGAATATGAGGTACAAACTCACCGCCACCGCAATCCCAATAAGGATAAGGGCGATGACCGCGGTTCGTCTGATAAAGAGGCTTGATTGCTTGGAAAGGGCAAAATAGACAATCAGTATAAACAGGCATAAGGATACCAGGATAAGGGGAGGTATCATACTCATCTTCTTAGCATCCATGCTGCCATGAGTTCAGCCTCTACCCATTAAACCTAAAGAACATCACATCCCCGTCACGGACGATATAGTCCTTCCCTTCGATACGATACTTACCGGCTTCCTTAATTTTTGCCTCGGTTTCGTAACGGAGCATATCTTCATACGCATAGACCTCAGCCTTGATGAAACCCTTCTCAAAATCCGTATGGATAGTCCCGGCTGCTTTGGGGGCCTTATCCCCTGTGTGGATGGTCCAGGCTCGACATTCGTCTGCTCCGGCAGTGAAAAAGGTCGAGAGTCCAAGGAGCCGGTAGGCCGCCCGTATCAAAGCGCTCAACCCTGATTCGGCTAAGCCTAAATCCCGCAAAAAAGCCTGTTTTTCTTCCTTGTTTTCAATACCTGCCAGCTCCGCTTCAAACTTACCACAGATGATCACCCCTTCGGAGCCCTCTGCGTGGGCTCGCTGCTGTACCGCCGCCACCAAGGGGCTGCCCTGCCGTATCCCCGCCTCGTCTACATTACACACATAGAGCTGGGGTTTCATGGTAATAAAATGACAATCATAAAGAGCAGCTTTTTCATCCTCCCTTAAAGGAACCTGTCGGGCCGGGCTGCCTGCTTCCAAGGCCGCACCGATTTTGTCCAGCGCGGCCAGGACCGTTTCCGCTGCCTTTTGTTCCGCTTTAGCTTGCACCTTGAGGCTGCGTTCCGCCCGCTCCCGGCGCTTTGCCAAGGTCTCCAGGTCGGCTAGGGCCAATTCAATGGCAATGGTTTCCATGTCCGACTGAGGATCGATCCGGTTATTTACATGGATGATATCAGAATCTTCGAAACAGCGTACCACCTGGGCAATAACCCCTACCTCCCGAATATGGGCAAGAAACTGATTGCCCAAGCCCTCTCCCTTGGAAGCCCCCCTGACGAGGCCTGCGATATCCACAAATTCCACGGTGGCAGGAATGGTCCGCGCCGGCTTAAAGATTTCCGCTAATCTGGTAAGCCGTTCATCCTCCATGTTGACCATACCCACATTGGGTTGGATCGTACAGAAGGGATAATTTGCCGCCTCTGCCGGAGCGGAACTGAGGGCTGAAAAAATCGTGGACTTTCCCACATTGGGAAGCCCTACTATACCGCAGTTAAGAGCCATACTTCTATTGTACGGAGCTGATGCTCCAGGGTCAATACAAGGTTAGCCCTTCCCGAAGACCCCTAGGGGCCCGCCCGAATCCAGGCATTGGCAGGCCCCGACAGGGACCATTGACTGTATAAGCCCTCTTTCGCTATCTCCGCCTGCCGCCTGGGACCCTTCTATGGGAATGTATCTAAGTATATCTATAGGGATAATCTGACACTTGTCAGATTGAACCAATTCAACAATTTTTTTAATTTTATATTGACATCGTTACATTAGGCAATGCGTAAAAATAACTTGACATATATAAAATATCATGTTACATAATAAACATGAAAAGCAGGGAAGAAACAATCGAACAAATTCGTCATCAGTTTGTTGCGTTAAGTGGTGTATTGGACGAAAAAAGCAGAAGACAATGGGCCGCGACAGAAGTTGAAAAATATGGACGCGGAAGTTTACGATGGGTATGCGAGGCAACCGGAATGTCTCATAATACCATCGCGCGAGGCATCAAAGCGATAAAGGAACGCCGGCAATTACCCCCTGATGAACAACCGGTATCGGGACGAATCCGTCAAAAAGGCGGGGGAAGAAAATTATTGGAAGAAAAGGACCGTGAATTATTAGCGTCATTACGCCGTATATAGTGCTTCTACCTCAGAAGTATCAACTCAAATAAGCATAGACAGCGGTTTCTATTAACCCAGCCGGATTCAACCAGCAAGTGCAACACCCCCGTATTTGGCAAAAACCTCAGCAGGTGTCCTGTATCCGCGGACTTTAGTCCGAAAACACTTCATCGGTGTTGAATTAATTCTACGCACAATTCTATTTATTTCTTTTTGACTCGTCAAGGCAAAGTCGTGTTTTTTCGGATAGTATCTCCGTAATATCCCATTACGGTTTTCTATACTCCCCTTCTCCCAACTGTGATAGGGTTTGCAGAAATACGATTTCGTTCCCAGCGCCTCATGCACCAGCTCATGCAAGGCGTTTTCAAGACCGTTGTCATAGGTAAGACTTCTGTGCCGGCGGGGCGGGAGCCGGCGGAGGGCCTTCTCCCATGCCCGCCGCATGGAACGGACGCTTTTGTCTTCCATTCGGAACCCTAAGTAATACCGGGTTTTCCGTTCCACCAAAACCGCCACACAAACCTTGCTTTGCCGGGAGACCACCGTGTCGATTTCCCAATGGCCTGCCTCATCCCGCCTTTCGATGTCCGGTGACCGCCCGGTTATATCGGCCCGGTTTGGTATTTTTGCGGCCCGGTTTTTCTTTCCCTTGAGCCTTTTATGGCGTTTTCTATGGGCTTTCGGCAGATATGTGATAAGGTCCCGGCGTTCCTCATATATCCAGTGATAGATAGACTCCCAGTTGGTTGACCGTCCCTGATGGTCGAGGGGAAGTCTGCCCGCTATTTCTTGTGGTGTCCGGCCGTCATTGACCGGATGGGATTCCCCGTAAGAGCGGACGACCGGGTTTGCCGGCCGTCTTCGGGCGTGGCTGCGGCGGGAACGCGCGGCGGCCCGTTGCTGGGCTCTGTTTCCCCGGTATCTGACCAGGCGGAACAGCGGGGTGTTCCGCCTGATTTCCCTGCTGACCGAG
>JAIRNP010000163.1 GCA_031258005.1 Treponema sp. | reverse complement strand
AGCCGACAGCCCAAGACATGGTGACCCTAAAAGCCAAGGAAGAGAGCGGGCTATGGGGCGCTTCGGTTCGGAACTTTATCATGGCTGCCTGAATGCCCCGAAAAAGAAGTTGCACCCATTGCTATAAAGTGGGTTGACTACGGAAAAAAGCTCTGTTATACTTAGAACAACTAGTTTATAAAAACTATAATCATTTCTTTTGGACTTTAGCCATGCAATATTTTGATACTCATGCCCATATAGGGCTCATTTGCGACGATCCTATTGAACAACTCATGGTTATTCAGGAAGCCCGACAGGCTTCCGTAACGCGGCTCGTTTCGATTTGTAACAGTTTGCACGATTTTGTGAGGGTCTATGGCAACCTTAAATCCGCAATGAATGTGTATCATGCCGTGGGGGTTTCCCCTTCGGAAGTGCAGAATCCGGGTAAGGCGTGGGTACAGACTATCGAACAAAGCCTGCGCCTTCCCCGAGTAGTGGCTATTGGAGAAATAGGTCTCGATTATTACCGGAAATTCGGAGATAAGAAATCCCAGATTGAGCTTTTTATTACGCAACTGGATCTGGCCAATAAGCTCGATAAGCCGGTGATCATCCATAACCGGGATGCAGGGCATGATGTGTTAGATATACTTCGGGATCGACTGCCTCCCAGGGGGGGAATCTTGCATTGCTATTCCGAAGATGCGGAATATGCCAAAAAGGCCTTGAAGCTCAATCTCTATTTCTCTTTCGCAGGGAATTTAACCTATCGGAATGCCAGGAACCTCCATGAAACCATAGGGGTCCTTCCTTTGGACCGGATCCTCATCGAGTCGGAGAGTCCCTTCATGGTACCGGCGGATTATCGGGGTAAGCGGAATATGCCCAAGTATCTCCCTTTGACTGCCCGGTTCTTAGCGGATATGCTGGAAATCGGGGATGAGGAACTGGCCGTTACGCTATGGGAGAATTCCAATGGGTTTTTCGGACTGCCTAACGAATAGGAATGAGCCCCTACCATCCGGTTGTCATTGGTTCCCTCCAGGTTCCGGGTAATCTCTTTCTTGCACCGGTAGCCGGGTATACGGACCGGGCCTTCAGATCCCTCTGTGTTGAGCAGGGTGCGGACTTCACCTGTACCGAACTTATTTCCGCTGAAGCCCTGGTACGGAATGGGGTAAAAGCAGACCCCCTCATCCGCCGGGCTGCTCTAGAGGAACGCTATGCTATTCAGCTTTTCGGTGCGGATCCCGAGGTGATGTATCAAGCCACGGCCTTATTGGCACCCTACCATCCTGACGTAGTGGACATTAACTGCGGTTGTCCGGTCCCCAAGGTGGTCAAGACCGGGGCAGGTTCGGCGCTGATGCGTCAGCCTTCCTTACTGGGCCGTATCGTGGAAGCGGTGGTTCGATCTTCCCGGGACCATGTACAGTCCGCACCGGTTACGGTAAAAATCCGTTCTGGCTGGGACAGTACCTCCATCAATTACGCGCTCTGTGCCCGGATTGCCGTAGAAGCCGGTGCAGCTCTGGTGAGTCTTCATGCCCGGACCAGGGCCCAAGGGTATGCGGGAAAAAGCGACTGGTTGCATATCCGGGACCTGGTTTCCCGCCTTGCGGTCCCTGTGGCTGGGTCGGGGGATCTTTTTTCTCCAGAAGACGCGGAAGCGATGCTCCGGGAGACCGGTTGTGCCGGGGTCTTATTTGCCCGGGGAGCTATGGGGAATCCCTTTATCTTTTGTACTACCCGCTCCCTGTTACTGACCGGTTCCTATACTCCACCGAAAGCTGCGGAACGGCTTCATACAGGATTACGCCACTTGCAGTTATTGGCTCAGGATCGGGGAGAAAAAACTGCGTGCCTAGAAATGCGAAAACACTTTTGCGCCTATACCAAGGGGATACCTGAAGGCGCGCTTTTGCGGAATAAGCTGGTTCATGCTGAAACCATAGAGGAATACCGGGCTTTATGCAGAGGAGCCGAAGACCCGGTGTCCTACGTTTGATACAGGGGAAGTATGTCTTGGGAAGGATCAGTCTCCTATGATTTTTTCTTTAAAAAATACGCCCTCCTTAACATGAGTTCAATGGAATCCGCGAATGAACGCTCATTTCAGCGAATTATTCGAATAAATTCGTGTAATAGCGGACTAAAGTCCGGCGGACTTTTTTCTCTCTGTCGAACTCACGTTCCTGAGTTCTGTTTCCCGGGCAACAGGGTGGGGGCCTGGTGCTGCCGAGACCTACCGCTTGGTTCTGTTGGGAGTAACCTTACCTTAAGCCGGGCCAATGGGCAGGCTGATGTTTTCCCAATTCCCCTGTGGATTGATGAGGCATATTACCTGCCGAGGGTCTCCTGAAGTATAGCCAAGGTCTTAGCAGCACAGCGGTCCCAGGAAAAGGCCGCGGCCCGTTCAAGCCCCAGCCTGCGACATTCCCGGTATACCTCTCGATTGGTCGTGAGGGTTACCATACGGTCCGCCATATCTTCAGGCTTGTAGGGATCAAAATACAACGCGGCGTGTTCTGCCGTTTCGGGTAAAGAGCCTGCCCGGGCGCAGGCAACCGGCACTCCTGAGGCCATAGCCTCCAGTGCCCCCATACCAAAGCCCTCGTACATTGAAGGGATCACCACTATATCCGCACCAGCATATAACTCAGGGATATGTTTCGGGGGGAAATGGCCGGTAAAAAAAATATCGTGCCGGAACGGAGAGGCGGCGGCGGCGGCTTTTATCTGTTCCGCTCCGGACTGGTCCCCTCCTGCCAGGACCAGCCTGTGGGGATACTTGGTTCGTTCCTTAAAAATACCAAAGGCATTAATCAGCCTGACATGATTCTTCAAGGGATGCTCAAGCCGGGAGGCGTAAAGTACATAAGGCCGGCGAAAACTGAAAGGCTGGATAAGCACTACGCTTTCCTCGTTTCGAGGCCGGGGATAAAACGCGGCATGGTCAATCCCATTGGGTACCACATCAATATGAGATTCTCTGACTTTGGCCAATTCTATTAACTGCTGCTTCACCCAATTACTCACTGCAATGACCCGTTCAAGCCCTCTTAGGGCATTGGGGAGAACCTGCCGGATAAGACCTATCCAGGCTTCACCGGTTTTCTCGGAACCCCCGTAGGCGGCCATATCGTGGACTACCCCGATCGTAGGACAGGGAGACTTATAAGGAAGCTGTTTATGAGCCGCTGGAAAAAAACAGGCGTCATAGACCCGATCCCGGGCAAATTGGGGATACTTAAAGAGGTGCCAGAGTGTCGAAGCGATCCTGCCGCCTATAGGGTACCGAGGGATAAATTCCAGATCCGGAGCGACTTCGCTATAGACAAACCGATCTTCTTCCCAGCCAAATAATTCATAGAGTGCTCCAGAAGGGGGTATTCTTTTTAATATGTGCATTACATAAACACCGACTCCCGATTTACCACCTTCACAGGCAAAGGTATCGATACCTATCTTCATCTTTTATCTCCAGGCTTATACCACGCGAACCAGATGAGCATAGCAGGAGAGGAAGAAGATAGCAAGGTACCGCATTGCCTCATCAAAAATGTTGTCGAAAAGAGGTCATGCCTCAAATTGAAACGTCAACTTGTTGACGCTGTTGCCCAAATTATAATGGGGATACCGCATGGAGGGTGTCCCAATGG
>JAIRNP010000125.1 GCA_031258005.1 Treponema sp. | reverse complement strand
GCCCTTCCTCATGGCTGGTATCCCCAGGATGCGGATCATATCCGGGCCTTTTTAGCTTCCCTTCCCCTCCAGAACCGATCTGCCCGGGCCGCGGTAGCGCCCCACGCGGGATGGGGCTATTCCGGGGCCATAGCCGCCGCTTCGGTGGGGGCTTTGGATGCCCAGGCGGATACCGTCGTCGTTATCGGAGGGCACCTGCCTGCAGGCTTCCCTCCGCTGATTGCTGAAGAAGATGGATTTGCCGGGCCCTTGGGGAATATGGAGATGGACCGGGAACTGCGGTCTTTGGTGAAAAAGGAACTTATGAAGGGGCCTTTCCCCCGGGGGACTGCTCCGGACCGGTATCAGGATAATACGGTGGAGGTTTTGATACCCATGGTGCACTATTTTTTCCCCCAGGCCTGGTTACTCTGGCTCAGGCTTCCTGCGGAAATGGCCGCTTTTGAGGCGGGAAACATCCTGTTTCAGGCAGGAAAAGCCCTGAACCGGAACCTGGTGGTCCTGGGTTCTACTGATCTGACCCATTACGGGGATTATTATGACTTTTCCCCTATGGGAACCGGGAAAAAGGCCCTGGACTGGGTCCGGGAGGTCAATGACCGGCGGTTCATTGAGGCGGTCCTTGAGGGAAACCCTGAAAGGATCCTGGACCGGGCCCTGGAGGATAGATCCGCCTGTTCCGTGGGAGCGGTGCTGGGAACCCTGGGTTTTGCCCAAGCCCAAGGGGCGGAGAGGGGAGGGCTTTTGGCCTATGGTACCAGTGCAGATATACGGGGGCCGGGCCGGGAGGTTCCCGGCTCCTTTGTAGGGTATGCTGCCTTGGGGTGGTATGCAACGGGAAGCGGGAGGGAATAAAGGGCCCTCGAAAGATGGGTGGAAAAAGTCCGTGGATGGGGAACTAAAGTCCGGCTGATTTTCACCGATTACAGCGGTTAAAAGCAGCCTTAATCGGTGGCCCCCTTTTGCTACTATATACACGACCGGGAACGAAAAAGTGAGGCTTATTTCCGGCTTCCAGGCCCGGCGGGTTATGCGCTTCAGGTACCTTTTGGGGTTTACCGCCCTAGGGCGCCCTGAGGCTGGGATTCATTTTTTTCCGGCCCTCTTTTATTCCTTTTTTTGTTAAATTTCGATTAAATTTATCATTTTATCCAATTTATTCTTGACAGATAGAAAGCAATCATAGTATTATCATTATAAACCTTTGGTTTTGAGGACGGATAATAGGTAATGGTTGCACCTAAGGTATATCATTCATATAGTATAAGTTCTCGTTTGTTATTATTTATCATACATTTAAAAATTGGAGGGTTCCGATCTATCCGTGCCGTGGATGAGGTTCCCTCTTTTTTATATCTAGGAGGGGTGAGACGGTCGTTGGCCGCTGCCTTCCGGTATGTTTTTAAGGAGGAACTATGAAAAAGTTCATCATTCTTTTATTAGTTGCGACTGTAGTAGTCGCGGCGGGCTTCGCGGATCCCATCGGGCTCAAAGTCTATATTGATGGGTTTGGCTTTGGTAACGTGGCTGGGGATACTTACAAATTTGCCGGTACGGGTGGAGAGGGGAACATTACTCCCGGTATCGAGTATAACAGGGCCCTCGGGCCGATTGCCTTTAATACGAGCCTGCAAGATGGTTTTACATTTTCAGATCCTCTTGCGCAGGATCTCCGCTGGCATGTAAAGGGGACCTATGCCTTGCAGGTTGCCGAAGCGTCAAAACTCAGCTTCTTTTTGTATAACCGGTTACACCTTAAGGGCGCAAATGAAGAATTTGCCAATACGGATTACGACCTGATTACTGATAATTTTGGTCCCGGTATCCGTTTTGATCAAACCTTGGACTTTGGCGGGCTTTATGCCGAAGGGGGCGTAGATTTCAACATCCATACCCAGGACGGTAAAAAGCTTGAAGTCGGAACGAGCGATACGGATCATATTCGGCTCGGTGTGACTACCAAGTTTGGTCTTTATGGTAGTGTCCAGATTGTACTTAAATTCCTTAATGATGCTGGCGAGACACCGAGTGATGGTGCTTTTAGAAATATCCGCCCCCGGATTGGGTATGTCTACGGCCCCATTGACGGCAGGGTAACGTTTGATATCCCCACCAAGGACAAGGGCATTGAAGGGACTGGAATAACGATAGAGCCCCGTGTTACCTATAATAACATCATTCCGGGTCTGGCAGCTTATGCTAACTTTGCTATTACAGGTGTCGGGGCGAAAGATCCTGTCAAAATTGGTTTCAAGCCTACAATCGGTGTGAGCTACGCTTTCTAAGAATCTCGGGATACCCCGCGGCAGGCCGGCAAGAATCGGCATAGCCGCGGGAACCGAAGTGAACAGCGTGAAATAGCCGGGAGTCTTCTCCATTCCCATCATCTGTGACGATAGTTTCTAATCCCCGCTGAGGTTCAGCTAAAGGGTCATGCACCGGCATGGCCCTTTTGTATGCTCCATAGAAAAAAGGCTATAAACGGGCCGGGGAAGCGGGATACGATTGTATGGAACTTTCTATAGACGAAACCGATGAAAAGCTCCTGCGCCCTGACTGGCCGGATGGCGAAATTTGCTCGTTACGCCATATTGGACTTGTATCGGACTAAAAGTCCGCGATAACCCGGTTGGTTGTTGAACAACTCTATTGTTGTTTTAATATGCCTTCAGCGGCACATCGAAAGACTCTATCGTATCGCCGTCCTG
>JAIRNP010000160.1 GCA_031258005.1 Treponema sp. | reverse complement strand
CTAGTAATAGACCGGAAAATAACCCAAGGGACACGCAGTGAATGGGGAAACCGGTGGATGGAACGGTTCTTGAGTATACTGACAAGCTGTACCCAACAGGGGAAACCGGTTATTGATTTTCTGTACGATTGTGTCTATTCTGGTTTGAACAATCTTCCTTCACCATCCTTGTTGCAAGGCTAAATTATACTCACTCTCATGATTAACTGGTGAACGGTTACGATATTACGACATATCTTGTACATACGACGCTTCCAACGACCGATGCGGTGATTGACCACAAAGAAAAAAAGGCCCTGGTAAAAAGTTTTATAAATCCAGAATTGTGTGAAATTACCTAGGATCTGGTTTTAACCGAGCCCTACAACGATATAAAAAAAGAAACATCATTATTCCGGAGAATGGCGAATTTGTCCGCAAAGAATTATACGAAGATAAAAAACTACACATTGAAATTGCAAAATTGAAGTTCGACTTTATGAACAATGCGCAAGCACTAATTCACGGGGACCTCCATACCGGTTCTATTTTTGTAAAAGCGAATGCGGAAAACGGACGAGGCCGCCACGCGGGTTTTTGATCCTGAGTTTGCATTCTTCGGTCCTATTGGTTACGATGTAGGCAATATTATCGCTAACCTCTTTTTTGCATGGGGCAACGGAAAAGTATCAGGCGATGAATCGTTTTGCACATGGATAATGGAAACAGCCGGTTCGGTGATTGATATTTTCAAGCAAAAATTTCTTTCCGCGTTTAACGAACAGGCAACTGAAATCATGGCAAAAACTGAAGGGTTTGCCCGGTTTTATCTGGATACGATAATCGCCGATGCCGCCGCGTACACCGGCACGGAGCTTATCCGCCGGACTATCGGTATGGCCCCGGTGAAAGATTTGACGGCAATCGGCGATGAAAAAAAACGCGCTCAGGTTTCAAGGTTGAATATCATCGCCGCAAAGCAATTTATCTTTGACCGGCGAAATATCCACGATGGAAATAGTTTTGTCGATATATTCCTTGATTCGGCAAAGGATGCCGGACTATGCAGGGGATGAAACAGACGAAAAAAGGGAATGAATGGCATTTCGGGATGAAGGCGCATAGAGGGGTGGATACGGGAACCGGGATGGTTCATTCGGTGGAGGCGACCGGCGATGCCGGCTATAGCGGCATAGAAAAGCGGGAAAGGAGATACAACATGACGAACCGTTATCAACGGTTGATTTCAGGATTAACAAGCGGAAAGGAGCGGACCGGAAACGGAAAGACCGGCGGTTAAGCGATCCGATGAACCAGCTTGAGTATATCGGGCAGCCGGACGGGGAGGGGCATATTGAATATATGAAGGCAAAGGTGAGGTGTAAAGTGGCGCACGTGTTTGCGGTGGTAAAGGGGAAGTTTGAGTATCGAAAGACGGTTTACGGGGGATTAAAAAAGAAGCTGGCCCGGCAGTATATGCTATTTTGTAGCGCCCACCTGCTTCTGTGGTCATGGTCAGCCGAGTGAGGCCGGGGAAGGGGTGTCCTTTTGCCCCGAGAAGCGCGGCAGGGCGGAAGTAAACCGCCTGAGAAGCGCGGCGGGACGGAAGCAGGCCGCCGGACACGTCCGGAAAATGGCTACCCGGCATTCATGATTTCAAAAAATGACAAAGAGCTGAATCTCATTAATTAATCAGCGTTGCCCAGGGCATTCAGCGAGAGCTTCCGTTCACTCTGAAAGGGCCCCATTACAGGAACGGCATGGAATGCATCAGCGAACCCCTGCTCAAGGGGTGTCTTGAGGGGTATATCGAGCCGACACGAACCAGGGCCTGCCACAAAGACGATACCGGTTATATGGAACAAAAGAACTTCGACGCCGTGCGGAAAACCGTCGGCTCCTTCCGTTTCGATACCCCCCGCCGAGTACGCTGCCCTAGGGGAGGTGTACCAATTCCTGTACCACTATGGGCATCCGTCCTTCAAGGTACTGTCGAAAGACAAAAGGCCGATGGACGATACAAGAAAGTCTACGAAAAGGAACCCAAACCGCCTTGTTGAAGGTGTTTCAACCGCTCTGTTGAAGGTGTTCAAACCGCAAAGGCGCAGAAGGAGGCGAAGGAAAAGCTCTTGAAGCTAAACCGTGAAAAGGGTTGCAGTGGAAACGCCCCCTATCAGGGAGGTGATCAGGCCCCAGCGGCCTGATTTCGGCTGCCCCGCATGCACCGGCTGGAGCTTTGCAAAGCAAAACTCCGAAGATAAACGCCCAATGCGGCGTTTATCCAACCGCCCCTTTTCTGCTAGGTTATTTATGAGGCAATAGTCCCTTGCATTTATCGAGATATTTCTAGTATCATAGTAAAAGATACTGGTAGCTCGTTATAGAGCATACTAATATGAGATTTTCGGCGGTACCTGAAGATTGCCGGTACCGAGGGAGGTTTTATGACGATAACGGTCATGTTAGAGCAAAGCGGGGTCCTTACCCTATTAGGCATGGGAATCGTGTTTGGATTCTTGGTTATTATGATTATCTGTATCAGTACCCTGGGGAAGGTAATCCATGCCCTGGGTTGGGATAGGGATGTCCAGCAGGCCCCGGTAAGCGTTGCCTCTCCCGTTCCTATGGTAAGCCGCACCCGTAACGATGAGGTGATAACTGCGGTTATCACCGCTGCAGTTGCTGAATATCGCAAGACTTATTCTTAATTTTTTTTCTACACAAGGAGTTTAAAAATGGCTACGGTTAAACTTACCGATCTGGTATTGCGGGATGCCCACCAATCCCTGTTCGCTACGCGTATGGTTACGAGTGATATGCTTCCTATTGCCGATAAATTAGACCGGGTCGGCTATTGGGCGCTGGAAGCCTGGGGAGGAGCGACTTTTGACTCGGCGATTCGGTTCTTGAACGAAGACCCTTGGGAACGGCTCAAGAAGCTTAAGGCAGCCTTACCCAACACCAAGATCATGATGCTCCTGCGAGGGCAAAACCTTCTGGGGTACCGGCATTATGCAGACGATGTGGTGGCTAAGTTCGTAGAGACCGCGGCAAAAGACGGGGTGGATGTGTTCCGAATATTTGACGCCTTAAACGATCCGCGGAATTTCAAGGCCGCCACCAACGCAGCCAAGAAAACCGGCAAGCATATTCAGGCGGCGATTTCCTATGCCACGACTCCCTTTCATACGATTGAAAAATATGTAGAACTGGCCAAAGAATACGCCGCGGTGGGCGCGGATTCCTTGTGTATCAAGGATATGTCGGGTCTTTTAAAGCCCTATGAAGGCTATAACTTGGTGAAGGCCCTCAAAAAAGCGGTGGATATTCCCATAGAAATCCACTCTCACGCGACCACGGGTATGTCCGTGGCAACCTTAGTCAAGTGTGCCGAGGCAGGGGCGGATATTCTGGATACGGTTATTTCCTCCCTGGCCATGGGTACGAGCCATAGCCCCACCGAAACCATGGTGGAGATATTCAAAGGGACTCCCTACGACACGGGCTTGGATATCAAGCTGCTTTTAGAAATTGCCGCGTATTTCCGGGAGGTTCGGAAGCATTACAAGAAGTTCGAGTCCAGTTTCCTGGGAGCCGATACCCGGATCCTGGTGTCCCAGGTTCCGGGTGGGATGCTCTCTAACCTGGAGGGGCAATTAAAGGAACAAGGCGCTTCCGATAAGATCGATGCGGTCCTCAAGGAAATCGCGGTAGTGCAGAAGGACTTTGGCTATCCCCCGCTGGTTACTCCTTCAAGCCAGATCGTGGGAACCCAGGCGGTCTTCAACGTCCTCTTTGGCCGGTACAATAAACTCACCGGTGAATCCATAGACCTCTTGGCAGGTAAATACGGCGCATGTCCGGCTCCCAAAAATCCTGAAGCCGTAAAAAAAGCCCTGGAGGCGCTCAAACTCGAAAAGGAGATCACCCATCGGCCCGCGGATGATATTCCCCAGGAATATGAAAAACTCGAAGGAGAGACTAAAAAGGTACTGGGAACCGACCAGGTTACCGTAGAAGATGTGCTCACCTACGCCATGTTCCCCAAGGTTGCTCCAGACTTCTTCAAGAAACGGTCCCAGGGGCCGGTGAAGTTTACCGCGGAAGCGGCAGCTCCACCCCCGGCTCCGGCAGCAGTTCCCGCCGCTGCCCCTTCGAATCAACCGGCTACATACGTGGTCAACGTGAACGGCGCAGACTATACGGTGGTGGTTTCCCTTGCCGGTGTAGGGGTATCTCCCGGTACCCCGGTTTCGGTTCCTGCAAGTAGCCCTGCTCCTGCAGCCCCTCCGCCTTCTGGAGGGGGTACGGTGATCCCGGCGCCTGTGGCAGGTACCATCATCCGTTATGTAGTGGGTGAAGGAACCCCGGTAACTTCCGGTACCACGGTCATCATCATTGAGTCGATGAAGATGGAACTGGAGATTAAGGCTACTACCCCGGGAAAGATTCACTTCCTGGTTCCTACGGGAACCCAGGTAGCTTCCCAGCAGCCCGTCGCTGAGATTCAATAGGATTAGCATACATGCGCAACCATAAAAAGGACCCGGTATGGGTTACAAAAATATGCCTTGTTTTGGTGGCGGGATCCGTGGTGTTTTCCTTTATGCCCCGGGCCTTGGCCCAGACATCAGGGAAGGAAAATTCCGGAGCGTATCATATCCCGGGAAGCGAGAATATTCCCAACATTTCCTTTGGCAGTTTTGCCCGGAATATTGCGGAAACCACGGGACTCTTTGCCTTTATCACCGATACGGTCCAAAAAGCGACTCCCGCAGGAGATCCTATCACCATCTTCGGCTGGCAGGAATTCCTTATGGTGGCGGTAGGTTTCCTCATCGTGTATCTGGGTGCGGTAAAGGGCTTTGAACCGCTGCTCCTCATCCCCATTGGGTTTGGGACCATCTTCGTGAACATTCCCTTTGCAGGGATGGGGGATCCTCCTCACGGGTTCCTCCATATTATCTATGAGACCGGGGTGGGGAACGAATTCTTTCCCCTGATCATCTTCATGGGTATCGGAGCCATGACTGACTTTGGTCCCCTTATCGCCAATCCCAAGACGGCGATCCTCGGAGCCTCGGCCCAGTTTGGGGTGTTCGGTACCCTGTTCGGTATCAGTCTGGCCAACTTCATCCCTGGGGTGAACTTTAACCTCAAGGAAGCCTGTTCAGTGGCCATCATCGGCGGCGCAGACGGGCCTACTACGATCTACATCGCCGCCCAACTTGCGCCCCACCTCTTGGCTACCGTGGCAGTAGCGGCCTATTCCTACATGGCCCTGGTGCCCATCATCCAGCCCCCCATCATGCGAGCCTTAACCACCAAGCAGGAACGGCTCATTAGAATGAAACAGCTCAGGCCTGTTTCCAATGTGGAAAAGATCTTTTTCCCCATGGTGGTCTTTGTTCTGGCTATTTTGCTCATCCCCTCTGCGGCGCCGCTTATCGGCTGTCTCATGTTCGGTAACTTCATCAGGATGTGCGGTGTGGTGGAACGGCTCAGCAAGACCCTCCAGAACGAACTGATGAACATCGTGTCTATCTTCCTGTCTCTGGGCGTGGGGAGCCAGATGACCCCGGAAAAATTCCTCAATTCTTCGTCCCTGATCATTGTAGTTATGGGCTTGGTGGCCTTTGCCATTGCCACGGCTACCGGGGTTTTGGTGGCCAAGTTCATGAACCTGTTCCTCAAAGAGAAGATCAATCCCCTCATTGGGTCCGCCGGGGTTTCCGCAGTACCTATGGCCTCCCGGGTTTCCAATAAGGTGGGCCTTGAGGAGGATCCGGGAAATTTCCTCCTCATGCACGCCATGGGGCCGAATGTTGCGGGGGTGATCGGAACCGCCATAGCCGCGGGGGTTATGATTGCCGTCTACGGCGGCTAAAGATTGCTCTGCACTTCGGGGAGTGAGGGGTCTTTACCCTTTCTTCTTTATACTTTAACCATTATACCCAAAAATGGGTGCATGGTTACAGCATAAAGAGGTTTCTCCCAAGCTCCCCTATGTGCTTCACCGGTACTATATCGAACTTGTTGTATGAGAAGCATTTCATGGAGGCCTAGTAATGATCGATTTGCATAGTGATACGTTAGAGGATGAAGATTTCGATACTATTTTATCTTCAGACATTGATTTCTCAGGGACCCTGAGCTTTGAAAAGCCCTTTCTTATCCGGGGTAAGGTACGGGGTGAAATCGTTGCCAGTGGACTCCTTTTGATCGATAAGGAGGGCGTGGTGGATGCTCATATTAACGCCCCGCAGGTGATCATCCGAGGTTTAGTCAATGGAAATATTACCGCCGCGGATAAGATAGAAATAAGTCCCTCAGGAAGGCTTCAGGGGAACATCACCACCCAGGAGATTGCACTGGAGGCAGGGTGCCATTTTAATGGCTACTGTACTATGCATGAAAAAAAATCAGGAAATGTACCCATCTCATAAGCGTATTTGTTTAGGGTTTATACTGTTGCTGATTCCCTGGGGATTTGGCTTTGCACAACGGCCTGATGCCTTGGTGGAATATCGAAATGGTAACTACGAACAGGCAGTTTCCATTTGTATGGATGAAATCGCGGTAAATCCTTATAACCTGGATGCTCATGTGGTGCTCTGCTGGAGTCTGATACGGCTCAACCGGTACGAAGATGCCCTGCCCTACGCCCTGGTAGGCCGGAATCTCAGTCGCTATGATCCTCGGGTCATCGAAATTCTCGGAGAAATCAGCTATTATGAAGGCCGGAATCGGGAAGCCTTGCAGTATTTTCAGGAATATATCAACTTTGCCCCAGAAGGAACCCGGATCGAAACGGTGTACTATTTTATCGGCGAGATCTATATCCGCCTTGGCCGCTTTCGCCATGCGGATATTGCCCTCTCCACCGCGGTGCATTGGCAGCCGGGAAATGCAAACTGGTGGACCAGACTGGCCTATGCCCGGGAAAATGCCGGGGATTTATCAGAAGCGATTATCGCCTATGAACGGGCCCTGTCCCTCAATGCCCAACTCGGGGATGCCCGCCGAGGGTTGAATCGGGCCCGCCAGGCTTTAGGCGCTCGATAAGCCTATGGTTTCCGTCTCCTTATATACCCTGGGTTGCAAGGTCAATCAGCTTGAGAGCGAAGCTATCGCCCATGCGTTCAGGGTGCAGGGTTTTAGCGTGTTGCCGTGGGATGGAGCCGCAGGGGAACCGGGTGCGGATATCCTCGTGTTTAATACCTGCACGGTAACTTCCAAGGCTGAACAAAAGGCCCGGCGAGTCATTCGAAAAGCCCTGCGGGATCATCCCCAGGCGGTGCTTATGGTAACCGGCTGTTATGCCCAGGTGGCGAGAGAGGCCCTGGATGCCCTGGGAAGGGAAGGTGGTTCTGATGGTTTAGCTGCAAACCGGCTGGTGGTGGTATCCGGGGATACGAAGAGCCTGTTCTTGGATCTGCCGGAATTTCTTGCGAAAACCATGCCGGAAGAGGCGGCCCTGGTTTCGCTCTCCCAATGGCTTCGGGAAAAGGAGGCTTCCAAGGCTGCTGCCACTGAGCGATTCCGATTTATTCCCGGGGATTTTTCCCGCCATGCTCGGGCCTCGGTGAAGATCCAAGACGGCTGTGATAATCATTGTTCGTATTGCCGGGTACGGCTTGCCCGAGGAAAGAGTGTAAGCCGTGAAGCGGACCATATCCGCGCTACGTTACAAGCCTTGGAAGCCAAAGGGTATGGAGAGGCGGTGTTAACCGGGGTAAACATCACCCAATATCGGGATACCGGTGTACACCGGGAAGGGGCCCTGCATCTGGGTGCACTCTTGCGGTATCTCCTTGCAGGAACCGAACGTATCCGGTTACGCCTCTCTTCCCTTGAACCGGAAGGGATCACCGAGGATCTGCTTGCGGTTCTGAGGTCTCCCCGGATTCGGCCCCATTTTCATCTTTCCCTCCAGTCAGGCAGTCCCCGGATCCTGGAGCGGATGGGCCGCAGGTATACCCCGGAGGATGTGGAAAAGGGGATACGCCGCTTACGGGCGGTAAAAGACGACCCCTTTCTTGGGTGCGATATTATTACGGGGTTTCCCGGTGAAACCGAGGAAGCCTTTGAAGAGACCTATGCCCTCTGTGAGCGGAGCGGTTTTGCCTGGATCCATGCCTTTCCCTATTCCCCCCGGCCGGGTACTGCGGCATATACCTATCCGGGGGCGGTGAGTGAAAGAAACGCGGTCCTGCGGGTAGCGCAGCTTGAGGGCCTAGGCCGTGCGGGACGAAAGGCCTATAGCCGCCGTTGGCAGGGACGGGAAGTAGAAGCGATCCTGGAGGCATCCAAGCAATTCAATCCTCCCTTTGCGGCTGCGGTATCGGATAATTATCTTAAACTGCTCGTGTCCTTTCCCGATGAAGCGCCCCCTTCCTGGGGCAGCACTATCCGGTGCAGGATCTGCAAGCTGCCTGATAGGGAAAAGGAATTTTCCCGGTTTGACGCCTTAGGGGAGTACCTAAAGGATGCGTCTCGAAACGTTGAAAAAGGCATGCATGTATGAGTATTTTTTCCAGGTTACAGCCGGTTTTTATCATTCTTTCGGCTTTAATCGGAGTTGTGGTTGGAGAATTAAGCCCTTCTCTTGAGCAGTATTCAGGAAAATTCATCGAGATATTTCTGATGTTTATGTTGTTTTTCCTTTTTCTGAATGTTGAAATAAGGGAAATTACGAAATCATTTTCCGAATTGCGTTTTTCTGTTACCGCATTAGTATTAAATTTTGTTTTAACTCCTTTATTTATATATGCGCTTTCTAGAATATTTCTTGCCGGACAGATTGACTTGCAAATAGGATTTATCATGTTAATGGTTACTCCATGTACGGACTGGTATTTGATTTTCACCGGCATTGCACAGGGCAATGTCCCGTTGGGCGCTTCAATTCTCCCGTTAAATCTGATTTTGCAGATTGGTTTATTACCAGTATATTTATTACTGTTTATGGGAACAGCAGTTTCCTTTGAGGTTAGTACAATTATGCATAGTATTTTATTTGTTTTAATTGTCCCCCTTATCTCTGCAAACGTAGTAAAGGCTGTTGCAAAAAAAAATAACCTGCATAAAAGCCTTGCAAAAATTCAAAAGAAATCTGATGATATTCAATTTATATTACTTTGTCTCGCCATAATTGCAATGTTTGCATCTCAAGGGGCCTTATTGCTGGGAAATACGATAGTATTTGTTAGATTATTACCTCCCTTATTAGTTTTCTTTGTGGTTATTTTCTTCTGTTCATTTTTCACGGGGAGGGTATTAAAACTGCCGTTTAACAATATTATCCCTCTCATATTTACCACATCGGCACGGAATTCACCCGTTTCATTGGCCATAGCAACCATAACATTTCCTTTACAGCCTATAATATCATTGGTATTGGTAATGGGTCCTTTAATTGAATTACCGGTGCTTGCAATAGATGCAGCTATCTTGAAGAAGCTGAACGAAAAGAATAGACTTGCAAGCTAACCGTTGGGGCTGCGAAATTGCTGTTGCCTCATACGTATTCCAGCCGAAAAGAGGGAGAACTATCAGCTGCCTGTGCTCTCATGGTTTGGCGAAATTGTATCCCGATCCACCCCGGCCTTATAGCGCTAAGTACCGTGAGTTCGATGGAATCCGCGAATGAACGCTCATTTTAGCGAATTATTCGAATAAATTTATGTAATAGCGGACTAAAGTCCGGCGGACTTTTTTCTCTCTGTCGAACTCACGTTCCGACTTTTAGCCTTCCTGCAACAAGGGTAAGGAGGAGGGCTTTACCGATCTCGTTAATAAGGTGGAGCCTATAGCTACCGACACGTTTTTTTCTCCCAGCATATCGAAGCCCTAAAGGGCTTCTGCAAAACCTGACCCCTAGCCCCGCAGCTTCCGCTGCCTCGGTACCTGGGTTACCCCGGGTAAGGGCTTATAGGCCTTGAAGGAGAGGTACTTAAAGGGATGAATATCCAGGGCATTGGGAAACCACCCGTCTAGTTCATCCGTATCGACGATGTTTATAGCAGGACTATAGGAAATGGGGAGCACCGTACCCCGGTCCAGGAGGAGCTTTTCCGCCTCTGCCAAGGTGGCCCAGCGTTTTTCCCCATCCTCGGTCATGGACTTGTCCATCAAGTTTTCATAATCCCTATCATTGTACTGGGCATCATTCAGATTGGAATCTCTACGCCACATTTGGAGGAAGGTATAGGGATCGGCAAAATCTCCAATCCAGGTAGAAAAACCCACCTCGTAGTCGTCTTGTTTCAGCGACTGAAAGTATTGATTATAGGGAATCACGGTAATTTTTACCGGAACCCCGAGCTTTTCCATCCAGACTCCAGCCATGAGGGTCCCGATACGGGAAGCCTCCGCAGAAGGGGTCAGCTTGATAACCAGATCCGGAAGGCCCACCCCTTTGGGAAACCCCGCTTCCGCCAAAAGCCGCTGAGCCTCTTCCATATCTGTACTATCCAAGCCTTTTACTTGCGGATATCCGGGAATAGGGTAGATGAGGGTTTTCGCAGGAAGCATGTGTCCCTCCCGGATTTGCTCCCAGGGCAGCGCCAGGGAAAGGGCCCGCCGGATCCGGTGATCGTTCCAGGGCTTTTCTGCGGATCTAATAAAATAATAATGGGTGGCAAACATAGGATTGACCATGATCCCGCTGCGGTCCGTAAGGGTTTCCAGGTTCACCTCCCCGGAAATCCACCGGGCTTCCCCGGAATTCCACATAGCCGTAGCTTCATCCCCATCTTCGGTAAACCTTAAAATGATCTTATTCAAGGATACATTTTTAGCGCCCCAATATACCTCGTTTTTAACCAGCACCATACGATCCTGGTTATGTTCCTCAATATAAAAAGGTCCATTAGAAATCGGGAGGACCTGGGACCAATCCGCTTGGTTCAGCATAGACGGATGAATAGGGCTAAAAGAATGATGGCAGAGCATACTAGGAAAGAACGATGCCGGGGTATTGAGCTGCACTACCAGGGTTCGCTCGTCATCGGCCTTAATGCCGATCCGTCGCGGGTCCCGGAGCCGCCCTGTCCGGTATTCCCTGGCTCCCTGGATAATGTCAAACAACGATGAATAGGGAGAATTCGCCGCAGGATCCAAAAGGGAGATCCAGGCCGCCCGAAAATCTTCCGCCCTCACCCTATCCCCGTTCCAGTATTTGGCATTCTCCCGGATCGTAAAGGTCCACTGCGTTTTATCCTCCGAAACCTCCCACTGGGCAGCAAGCCCAGGAACCGGTTCCATAGTAACCGGGTGATAAGAAAAAAGACCCTCATATAGTCCGGTGAAAAGCTGGGCTTCATAGGCCAGATAGGACTTCCGGAAATCCAATTCCAATTCCCCCTGGGAAAAGGTTACCGTAAGCTGGTCTCGAACCAGCGACCGAGGCCGAGTTTCCGCGAAATCCGGCCCTTGAGGGACTGCCCCCTGATCCACAAGGCGATCCTGGGATCCCCCAGACAGCGGCGCCGCTTCTTCCCGTATAGAAGCGCTTTTGCACGATACCACGCCCAGGATGATAACCATATATACGAGCCTAATCCTGAAACCGAGATCCCTGACCTTGAACTTTTTCATATATACACCTGTTACCCTATAGATTCGACTTCATCAGGTACTGGCAGGTACTTACCCATCATCCAGTAGGTGATAAACCCCTTATTATAATCGATACTTCCTGCCCTTTAGCATATGGAGAACAAAATCCTAACCCTTTTGGGCAATATCCAGCTTTTTAAGTTGTTCTGCTTCTTCCTTAAGGAGGGTGTAGTCAGAACATCGCTGGTTTGCCTTGATATAGCTGTTCTTCAAGGTAGAGAGTTCCGGTTTTATACCCTTTATCTGATCCCGATCCTTCGGATCAACCTTCTGCTTAACATAATCATCCACGGCGTTCAAGGTTTTATACAGGGACTGGATATCCTTGATACCATATTCGAGGAATTGCATAAGCTGCTCATCTCCCAGGGCGTTAATCTGTGCCAGGGTCATAGCCTGGGCAGAGGAAAATTGTTTTGCCTTTTTAGCAATTTTACCGCGTAACTGGTCAAAATTAACGAGTTCTCTGACCGGAGTAGAGCCCGAATATTGATATACCACTTCATAGAGGATGGGTTCCGGTTCCTTGTTCACCATCTGCGCCAATAGCCGCTTGATTTTATCCCAAAGACTGAGCTTCCGATTTGCCAGAACCGCTTCATTCGCATCTAATTTTATCCCTATTTCCAGCAGAATCGGCGCAAGGCCGCTGAGGATCTGAACTCCTTCAACGAGAAAATGCTTGAATGAAACCTCCTGGGTATCGGTCTCTTGCTTATGCTCAGCCAGCTTCAAGGATTGGAGGATCCGTTCCTGCAACTCTGGACCCATAGATGAATAGTCTTCTTTTATCAATTCTTCAAGCAATTCAGTATACACCGGCGTACCCGGCATAGAAGCAGCCATGTGCTTCTTGATATCCCCTACCGTGGGGCTTTTCCCTTGGGGTATACGGCTGCTTACCGCGGTGCGTACTTCAAGTTTATACGCCTCCCGGTTAAAATCAAAGAGGATCTTTAAAGTAGCCAGAACCGAACGGCTTAATCTGGCTAGACGCTGGATGAGCCCTATGATACCCCCCACTCCCAAAGCATCGGTTCCTCTCCGCAATTGATTGGTTATTTCAGCCACCGCCCGGGTAATGGGGGATGAAGAATCAGGCGTGAGATTAATCCAGTCAATATATTTTATGAGACCCAGGACCCGCTTAATCCGGTCAAGGGTAAAATAGGCGGTATTAAACTGGTAAAAATTTACCAATACATCAAGTTGTATATCATAATGGGACAGCCGGATCGTAAGGTGTTTATCCTTTTCAGCTTCTGCGAATGCCTCAGTTTCGGGAATTTGAATTTCCCCGATTTGGACATCCTGTCTATAAGGATCTTCCTTGACCATCCCCTTGGTGAGTAACATACGATACAATGCTTCATACGCGTTATAGAATGCACGGAGGTCTTCTTTTAAAGGATCCAATACCGATTTTTCTATATATTCCCGTCGAATTTGTATGGCTTCAGAAAGGGCGGTTTGATAATTTTTATCCATGATTACTTTTACTATGCACTATTGAACTAAATAAATCAATCAATCGAGAGAATTACCGGTCCCCCGCAGGTAACCGGCAGCTCCCGGCATTTTGTTCACGGCTTGTAATGACCGATATATTTGCGTACAAACCCCCACGGGCGATAGGTCATTTTCGCCTGACGAAGCCCTTCATCCCCGAGATCCTGTTCCCGGTTAATATAGGTACATTCCTCCGCGAGGGACGCCGCAAAGGTCTGGTTCATAAACTGATAAATCCCCTTGTACTCATCAATGCCTTTCTCAAAATGAATGGCAAAGATACTCCCCTGGGCTACGGCTTCTCCTAAACACCAGCCCGCGGGTTTTCCGTTTATATAATAGATGATCCCCTGCATACCGAGGACCGTACATAGTTCCAGCGCTTCCTTGGCCGCATGGTAATCCCCATCCTCCCCTTTGTCCTGCCGCCATCGTTCCAGGACCATCATGGCATGGGGAAGGAGTTCCGGGCTGAACGGCCGTTCTTCATGGCTATAGGCGCTGAGAAAGGCGTTGACTAAGTTACGTTTCTTATGATACTTCTTCCCGGGTAAGTGGGCCAGATCCGTTCTCCGGTACAGGTAGTCAAAATTATCCCGATCCTCGGTGATTTCAATCCCCCACTGCATCAGCCGCTCCCGGTTCGGTGTCAATACCGACTCGGGTATGCCTTTCCAGTAATGGTGGGTTTTAAAAAGTTCCCGAATCACTTCCTGTTCAGGAACCGCACAAGGACTCATAAAAAAGCGCGTACCCTCCCGTTCTCCAGAAATGATCACGCTGTTCTTATGTAAGGCAATATGATAATTATACCGTTTTCTGAACAAATAGAGATTGGCAAAAGTGTATTCTGAAACCCCGTCAGGAATCTGGAATAATCGACCCTGTATCTCCGCCTGTAATGCAAAACTTATCGGTACTAGTTCAGGGTAACAAGATATGGACATTATGATTCTAATATACTCTTTTTTATCTTAATTGCGGTTACCGTGAAGGGCTGTTTACGGGACGACAGCTTGATTGAAGTACCGGTTATCCCATACGGCCGCTATCACGGACCTCCATGAGCAGCGGCTGACTTGCTTTTATCCTGCAGTCGAAGGTAGGTTACTGCAGAATGGGCTGAGGATATTTCAAGCATCCCCGGATTTTCCCCGTCAAAGAATCCCGCCCCCTGCATCCCTGCTACGATATGCTCCTTAATATCGCTCGATACTACCACATCACAGATCTCTCGCGCATGAGAGCTGGGGCTATGTTCCCCATCTTGCTGATGGGAACGCAATTCCAAGATGATAAACGTGGCGCCCCCGGCTCCGTAATCCAAAGCCGCTTTACCGAATACATCCAGGGTACCTTCTTCAGCAATGAGAGAAAGGCAGATGAGTTCCTCTTTTGTTTCCGGTTCTGTTTTTTCCGTAGGGCTTGCCCCCAGCCGCCGCCAATCACTGGACCCCCGAAGATCGTCCAGGGTAGCGATAACCTGTTCCATCGTGGCCGCATAATGCCGTTTTCCCCGGCGTACATGGAGGTTGACCGCCACGGCCCGGATGTAGGTTTTATACAAAAAGCCCTGCCCCGGCAGATCCAGCCGGGCCTTATGGATGATCACGCTTTCCAGCAGTTCCGCATCGATCTTAGGGACAATGAAATAGATGACTTCCTTTTCCACGGGAATGGTGATCCGTAACAAGCCCAATCGATCCCGCAGTCCCATGCCCTGCCCAAAGGAAATCAGGGGTACACAGAGGCCCATCTCCAGCACCGTCGCGGCTAAGGAGGAAGCGGCGCCCCGCTGGACAATACAGTAGATCACCGCATAGTTATCTTTACCCGGGGCTCCGCTTCCGGCCAGGGTTTCCAACTTTTCCATATCAAAGGCCAAGGGGGTCTTTCGACGGAGGCTGACCGTTTTGGCATAAATGGAACCGCGGCCAGGCAAATACAGATCCGCGGCTTCTGCGATCCGCCGCATGATTCCGGTTTCATAGGCGGTCGGCACATAAAATCGATAAAACACCGCCCGGGCTTCTTCCAATGTGGTGGATGAACGCAGGCCCAACCAGGTGGAGCGATCCAGGAGACTTATCTGTTTTGCCTGCTGAATGTATACTTCGGGAATGGCGAGGTCCTTGAGGGCCTTGTCAATTAAAGGGGTTACCCTACTATTAACGACACAGTTTATTTTTGAAAAAGCGGTTTGTTCAGACATGGCATACTCCTACAAGATTGATTTAAAGGGGAGTACCTTCTTGGTGCGGGCGTTGTTGATCATCCCTGAAAGCAGCATCGCAAGAATCGGAAAAACACTGGCGCTGGCAACGACACCGAAAGCACCCCCCACCGCTCCAGCTCCGGCACTCTGACCAATACCCAGACCCGCAGCAATCACCAAGGGCACGGTTATGGGGCCGGTGGTAACCCCCGCAGAATCCCAGGCAATGGCGGCGAATTCTTCGGAAGACACCAAGGTGAGCACTATCGCAAGGGCATAGGGAATACCCAATAACCATGCGAGGGGTAGGTTAAAAAGAATTCGTCCAAACCCTGCGGCCATGCCTAAGCCAACGCCAATCGCCACCATGGATACCAAGGTATTCTTCTTGTAGGTTCCGGTGGTCAGTTCTTCCACGGTAATACCCAAGGCTGCCAAAGATGGTTCTGCTAGGGTTGCCCCAAAGCCCAGGACAAATACAAAGATCAGCACTGCTGCCAATCCCGCAATACGTCCCCATTTAGAGAACACCGCATCCTCTACCGGAATATGTCGGTAAATTCCTGTGGCTTCCTGCATTTGCGTAGCGTCAAAGGGTACTGCTTTAGGCCCAGTACCATCGTTAATCCAGATATAGGGCTTGGCCCCGGTAGGCCCTGGCACCACAAACCGGGATGACCTATCCACCCCTCGTACCACCACCGCCGCGTCGCTCCGGACGGTCTGCTCATAGGCATGGGGAAGGGCTGCACCTGCTTGGGAACCTAAGGCGGAAATCCCCCGCTCCATACCAAAGCCAAAAAGAAACATGCCGATAACCGTAAAGGCAATACCCAGGAGGCTTACATCCGTCTCCCGGATCCGTTCCCGTACCACGATAAGGATCGTAATCACCAGTACCAGGGTGAGGGGCAGCACCGCCGTGAGGGCGTCTTTGAGGGATTGCCCGATCTTTCCCGAAACCAGGGCTTTCGGGTTCTTTGCAGAGGCTTGGGGGACAGGGACGAGGGGTTTCTCTTCAAGGGCAGATCCGGGGAAGGAAGCACGGAATTGGTTTTCCTCCAAAAAACCCTGGGCCACTGCATGACGGGCCAGGCTTACCAAGGCTTCCTCGCTTCCCGCCACATATTCCGCCTTGCTTCGAACCAAAGGATCTGTAGCAAAGAATTGCGCGGGAGTGGAGGGCCCTGGAACTTTCGGTAAAAGAAAGAAACCCAGGGCAAAGACCGCGAGGACGGGCAAGCCGGAAGCCAGGGTAATGACCCCGAGCCCTGATGCACCGCCCTTGTTACCTCCGGCGATCTTGGAAACCCCGATACCCAGGGCAATAACCAGGGGAACCGTTACCGGGCCGGTAGTAGCGCCCCCGGTATCCCAGGCCAGGTTAGCGAGCGGACGGAGGATGGGATCTCGCTCGCAGATAAACCCGATGACCAGCAGGATAGGCATCATAATGAACACCGCGGGTTTAAAGGGCCAGCCATAAATAAACCGGAACACCCCAAGGAGCACTGCCAGGCCCACCCCTACGGCAATGGCAAGGACCAGCCAGGTGGAACCTCGGTTAAGCACCAGGTAGAGGAGGGGAGCATCCCAGCATTTCACCACACTCCCTTGCAGTTTAAGGAAACTGATCGCCGGTTCTGCCAGGGTTGCGGTAACCCCGATAATAACGGCAAATACCCCCACCCCGAGCGGACCTACCTTGGGAGGCAGCCGCAGTCCACACTGTTCACCCAGGGGCATAATTCCCAAAAACAGCCCTTCCAGAAAAAACGCCAGTCCTACCACAGTAGCCCCCACGCCGAGGACCACTGAAAAGACATGTTCTACCGGTACTTTTAAAATAAACGTCTGGGCAAGAAAGAGATAGATCACGACAAAGGCAACTGCCCGTAACTGGGCGCCGAGCTTTGATGCGGCATACATACCAATCATTCTGAGCGCCTTAGGCAGGGGTATTTTGATCATGCCTGCTTGGGTCATAATACGTCCTTATTTTAAAAAAGTTATATCATCAAACGGCCTGCAGGATCCGAAGCTGCAGCCCGCAATGCTTTGACCGATGCATCTGCCAGATAATCGTCAAAGAGCATCATCCGGTCGATGAGTGCATGACCTGCGGGGAGGATTTCCACTATGCGGTTTGCCAGCGAATTGACAAATTCATGGTCATGAGAGTTAAACAACACCACCCCGCTAAACGCCGCAAGGCCTTCGTTGAGGGCAGTGATGGCTTCCAGGTCCAGGTGATTGGTAGGCTCATCCAAGATGAGGACATTGGCCCCGGAAAGCATCATCCGGGCAAGCATACACCGGACCTTTTCCCCTCCAGAAAGGACCTTCACCGGCTTCAGGGCCTCGTCTCCGGAAAAGAGCATCCGTCCCAGAAAGCTCCGTACATAGGTATCATCCTGATCCGGAGAATACTGCTTGAGCCAATCGGTAATGGAAAGTTCTTCAGTAAACCAATCGCTGTTTTCCTTGGGAAAATACGAAAAACTGGTGGTCTGCCCCCAATAATAAGCTCCCAGGCTCGGCTTTTGTACTCCGGCGATGCAGTCAAAAAACGCTGTCTTGGCCTGATGTTCGGTCCCTACAAAGGCTATCTTATCTCCCTTGTGTATCGTGAGGGACAGGTTGGTAAGCACCGGGGTCCCTTCACTGGTACAGGTCAGGTTCTCTACCTGGAGCACCTTGTTCCCAATCTCCCGATCCGGTTTGAACCCTACATAGGGAAATTTTCTGCTGGTTACGGTGAGGTTTTCCAGGTCCAACTTCTCCAAAACCTTTTTGCGGCTCGTGGCCTGACGGCTTTTTGCCGCATTAGAGGCGAAACGTTGGATGAATTCCTTGAGTTCCCGGGCCTTTTCTTCCCGTTTCTTAAGCTGATCCCGGGCCTGCCGTTGGAGCATCTGGCTCATCTGGTACCAAAAGTCGTAGTTTCCTGAATAGAGGGTGATTTTCCCAAAATCAATGTCACAGATCTGGGTACAAACCGCGTTAAGAAAATGCCGGTCATGGGAAACCACGATAACCGTGTTGGGAAAATCCATGAGGAAATCCTCAAGCCACGCAATGGATTCGAGGTCAAGTCCGTTGGTGGGTTCATCTAAGAGGAGAATATCAGGATTGCCGAACAGCGCTTGGGCCAACAAGATCCGGACCTTCTTGGATTCGTCCAATTCCGCCATCATCTTGCGCTGGTCTGCTTCGTCAATACCCAGCCCGGAGAGGAGCTGCCCTGCCTGGGCCTCTGCCTCCCAACCCCCCAGTTCAGCAAAATCCCCTTCCAGTTCGCTGGCTCGCATACCATCTGCTTCGGAAAAATCTTCTTTACTATAGATGCCTTCTCGTTCCTTTTGGATGGCATAGAGTTTGGGATACCCCATGATCACCGTTTCAAGGACCGAAAAGTCCTCAAAGGCAAAGTGGTCTTGTTTGAGAACCGCGATACGCTCCCCGGAACTGACCGTAATCGTCCCCCGGTCGTGTTCGATTTCCCCAGAGAGTATTTTTAAGAAGGTGGATTTTCCTGCCCCATTGGCGCCGATGATTCCATAACAGTTGCCCGGGGTAAATTTGAGATTAACCTCCTTAAAGAGGGCCCGCTCTCCATAGCTGAGGCTGACATCAGTAACGGTTATCACAGATCAGGACTCCTTTTTGACTTTTTACTAAACAGGCTGAACATACGGGCAATAATACCTTCTTTCCCAGAACCTACGGATGCAGGCTCGGGCGTTTCTGGGAACCCCGGCTTTGATGCCATGGCCTGGGACGAGGAAACCGCATCGGGAGAAACATGATTCCGCGAAGGACGCTGCCCCGCAGGGGATTGTCCAGACCTTTTCTGTCCATAGGACGTATGAGCACGGAGACCTTCACTTCTTTTTCCCGGGGAAACCTTACCCTGCTTGTCGGACCTGGACCGGGATCGCCGACGCTTAGGATTATCCGAATTCCCTTGCTGCAGGCTTGCTTCCCGGAGCGGGGCTTTGGGCGCCGGAGGGGGCATTTCGTATTTTTGTTTGTAATAGGCCATCCGTTCTTCAAAGGAAAGATGGGACAGATCCTGATAGTCAGGATCCTGGGTTTTCCTCAGCACCGGTCCTGCGGTTTTATATACAGAACGCTGCGGATCCGTTCTTCTCCCCGGGGATCTCCGTTCATGGCTTCCCTCCTTGCCCCGACGATTACCCCGTTCCTCGGCTCGGCGTCTCCCTTCTTCTTCCTGATGCCCCGGGTTTCTGTCTCTTCTGCGGTCTTCCGGGGACCGATCATATTTTTCCATCACATCACGCTGAAGCCTCATACCTTCACTGGTATCCTGGGCATAAAGCCCTTCCTCGGCTATGTTCGCGGGGATCTTTTTCCCGATGTATTTCTCGATATCCCCGAGTTCATACACATCCTGTTCACTTACCAGGGCAATGGCCCTGCCGGTCTTTCCTGCCCGGGCGGTCCGTCCAATACGGTGCACGTAGTTTTCCGCTTCCACCGGAAGATCGTAGTTTACCACCAGGGCAAGGCCCTCAATATCAAGCCCCCGGGCAGCCACATCAGTAGCCACCAGATACCGGATATGACCGGCCTTAATATCATCGATAATCTTGAAGCGCTTTGATTGGGGCAGGTCGCCAATGATAAATTCACAGCTAAACCCGTTGATCTGCAGTCGTTTTGCCACGATTTCCGTCTGCCGCTTGGTATTACAGAAGACGATGGCGCTTTCCGGCTGCTCCCGCTGGAAGATGCCGAGAAGCAGTTTCATCTTGTCCTTGGTCGGTACATGGTAGAGGACTTGCTCCACCTCATCAAGGGTTACGGTTTCCGGAGCAATTTCTATTTCATACGGGGATTTCGTGTACTCCCAGGCGAGGTTCTTCACCCAGGCATTCAGGGTAGCACTGAACAACATGGTCTGCCGGCGATCCGCCGGAGGAACCACCTTGATGAGCTTCCGTAAGTCCGGGTAAAAACCCATATCAAACATACGATCCGCTTCATCCAGCACTAAGAAGGCGATATCCATGAGGTTCATCTGGCCGGATTGATTTAGATCTAACACCCGGCCCGGTGTTCCAACGAGGATCTGCACATTATCCCTGAGTAATTGCTGCTGTGTGCCGTATCCAACCCCTCCATAGAAACTGCCCACCTTAAAGGGCAGGTATTTTCCCAGGATCCGGGCCTCTTCCTCCACCTGAATCGCCAATTCCCTGGTGGGCACCATGATGATCGCTTTTTTTCCCTTTAAGAGGGATTCGCTGAGGATGCGCTGGAAGATAACTATTAAAAATGCGGCGGTTTTACCGGTCCCGGTTTGAGATTGGACGTAAAGATCTTGACCTCCAAAGGCGTTGGTGAGTACCTGTTCCTGCACTGAGGTACACACCGTATATTCTGCATCAGCGATACCCCGTTGAAGGTCGGGATGTAGGTTTAATTCTTTAAATTCCATATTATATTACTATGTATACCGTATTTTGAGAGAAATGAATAGTCTAGACCGGCGGGAAGGCCTACAAAATTATAGTTTCTTATATGATAAGGATTTACCCCGTGATCTGTATGGTATCGGCGGGAACCTATTTCCTTAGGTTACACGGGAGGCTGTTGTAAAACAGCCTCAATGGCTAAAAAATAACGCCCCTCCCCCTGCTTAGTCTAGGGACTCCACTATCGGGAAGCCTGCAGGTCAACACCAGGCGCATGAGTAAGGATATAAGTATGAACACGGAACACTATGATGAACCAGGCCGGCTCTTGCCCCTTGAAGGGGTGCATAATTTACGGGACCTGGGAGGATACCCCACACAGGAGGGCAGACAGCTTCGGTGGGGACTGCTCTACCGGGCGGGAGATTTACACGGCCTCTCCTCAAAAGATCAAGCCTTTCTGGAAAAGCGGCATATCAAAACCATCGTCGATTTTCGAGGAACCCAGGAAAAAACCCGGGCTCCTGACGGCGCTTTAGCTACCCTGGTACAGACCTTTGAGCTTCCTATTGAGGCGGGAAGCATCCTGGATTTATGTGCTGCTGAAACCGAGGTCCGCGGTGAGGCCTTGATGCAGGAGCTCTACGGCCGCTTGGTAGAAATTGCCCGCCCCCAATACCGGAAATTTTTCAGTATCCTCGCGGATCCTGCCCATACACCCCTCCTCTTCCACTGTTCCGCCGGTAAAGATCGGACCGGTCTTGCCGCGGCCTTTATACTTTCTGCCCTGGGAGTGGATCGGGAACGGATCTACCAGGATTACCTGCTTTCCGCGGCATACCTTAGGGAGATGATCCGGCAATGGCTCGCTGCAGAGCCATTGCTGGAAGCGGTTCTGTCGGTTCGGCGGGGGTACTTGGAAGCGGCCTTTGCCGCCATAGACGCTGCCTTTGGAGGGATAAACCGGTATGTACAGGAGGAATTAGGCGCCGATACGGCAGGGATGCGGGAATGGTATACCGAAGCATCACCCTAATGAACGGTAATCTTCACGCCATCCAAAAAAATCATTGGTGGTGATCCACAAAGTATGATTGGTCTCAAACGAAACTGTAGTTGCTGTACAAGAAGGCCGTATTAACGGCTTTCCGTTGATGACGTAACCTCTTCGAGAAACAACCGGTCCTGCTTGTTCCGCTCTATCCGCAGGTCCTGAATGACCGAAAAACAGGTCATTATCGGCGCCAGCGGCCTTCTGCTTGTCCTAGGGTTCCCCTCCCAGAAAACCATGCCAAGTATGCCTCCCTGCGCTCTTTTTTATATGCCCTCGCCCTGGTTATGAAGCATGGAAGCATTGACAGGATACCCTTCATTTCTTAAATTTATACTATGGTACAAGCTGTTTTCTTTACTGATACTGACTTTGAACGGTATCGAAGCCTTATCTATGCTGAAAGTGGTATCAATTTTACCCCAACCAACCGTTCTATCTTAGAAAGTAGGCTCAAAGAACGGCTTAGAGGAAAGGGTTTAGATTCACCTCAGACGTATTTTAATATGATTACCCGGGATAAAGAAGAACTCAAAAATTTTCTTGATTCCATTACCACGAATCTCACCCGGTTCTTTCGCAATCAACCCCAATTCGATACCTTAGAAAAATTTGTGGTTCCTGAACTACTTACCATAAAAAAGAATACCGGCAATACGGTTTTGAAAATTTGGAGTGCCGGCTGTTCCACCGGTGAAGAACCCTATAGTATCGCTATGCTCATGAGTGAAATCTTGCCGTATCCCTGGAAATATGAAATCGTGGCCAGTGATATTAGCCTCAAGTGCCTCATGAGCGGGAAAGAGGGGTTTTATGGGGATAACCATCTGGAGGGAATTCCCGATGCCTATCTTCATAAGTATTTTGATAGAATACCCGGGGGATATAAGGTTAAACCGGATATTATGGCTAAAGTCCGTTTTGATTATCATAACTTGCAACATGATTCAGGCTTGAGAAACATGGATATCGTGTTTTGCCGGAATGTTATTATCTATTTTGATGAAGCAGCCCAGACCGGGGTCATAAAACGGTTCTGGGATTCCATGGCTTCCCGGTCTTTTCTATTTATTGGTCATTCCGAGTCCCTCTTTGGAATGGATACCCCATTTGAGTTTGTAAAGACCCCATGGGCTACGTTGTATAGAAAATTTATATGACTAGCGCTTCTTGCCGTTTCTCGCCCACGAACCGGAAGTTCGCACGAACCGGAAGTTCGCGGGCTGCGAAACCTGCGTTTTTTAGCGGTTGCTTTTTCAAAATGTGCTGTTTTAAAAAAGCCGCTGTTTAGTTCTTTGAATAACAAGTGGAAGTAAGGAGATGAATCGTGGCTGACGAAATTGGTGTATTAATTGTGGATGATTCTGCGCTGATGCGTAATCTCATAGGTAAAATGGTGGAGTCAACTCCTGGTCTCGTGGTAGCGGAAAAAGCTATGAATGGAATTTTTGCCCTGCGGAAAATCCCCCGAGTCAATCCTGATATTATTGTCCTGGACCTGGAAATGCCGGAAATGAACGGTATCGAATTTCTTAAAGAGCGTAAAAAACTGGGTATTGAGATACCGGTGATCATTCTTTCCGCCTTGGCCCGTCGAGGTGCGGAGCTAACCATGGAAGCTCTGGCTTTGGGGGCTAGTGATTTTATCCATAAACCTTCGGATCTAGGGAACGCTGATATCTATACGGTGAAAGACGCCCTCACGAGTATGCTCTTAGGATACGGCAGTAAATACCGGCGTTCCGCAGGTAAGAAGCTGGTTTCCATAGATTATACGCAGTATGAGTTTAAAAAGCCGGAGTTCACCCATGACAGTACGCACCCTCCCCCGGCAGATACGTTTCTTAACCATATACGCTCGAACTTAGGGGTGTCTTCCCCTAAAAGTCCCGCGGAACCTCCGGCCCGGCTGCGGAAGCCAGGTAAAACGGAAATCATTGCCATTGGTATTTCCACAGGAGGCCCTGATGCGCTGCGCTTGCTTTGTTCCCGGCTTGATCCGGATTTATCCGTACCTATAGTGGTAGTGCAGCATATGCCCCCGGGCTTTACCAATGAATTTGCCAAAAGCCTGAACCGGGTTTGTCCCTTGGAAGTCAAGGAAGCGGAAGAAGGGGACATCATCAAGGCAGGACGCATCTTGATAGCTCAAGGGAATAAGCACCTGGAACTGGAACGGAAAGCCTTGTCGGTAATAGCCCATCTTGCCGATACCCCCCTGGTAAGCGGGCATCGGCCTTCGGCAGATGTGCTTTTCGCTTCGGTGGCCAAGGTCTACGGTAATCAGGCCCTGGGGGTCATCATGACCGGAATGGGCCGGGACGGCGCTGAACAGTTGGGTACTATTTATCAAGAGGGGGGCATTACCCTTGGGCAAGATGAGGCCAGCGCGGTGGTGTACGGTATGCCCCGGGTTGCCTTTGAGTTGGGCCATGTGATGGAACAGGTTCCCCTTGAGAACATGGCCCAACGGATCTGTTCCATTGCTAAAGGACAGGGTTAAGCGGTTCCTTGGGGCAAGCGGGGGAGCCAGGGGCCATGGTATTTCTGTACCGTTCCTGGGGGTTTATCCTATGCTCGTGGTTCCCCCTGGACCGGTAAAGCAGACAGGGCCGTAAAGATGCGCCGTTTTACCGCACTGGAGTTATCCGTAAAGCGGGCAATACGGTTCCGTATATCCCGGCGTTGAGAATGCATGCCGTAGGGACAGGTACAGGCGGCATGGAGGATATCCTGTTCTTGAGCGCAGGCGACTATCTGCTGTTCCTCCACATACCCCAGGGGACGGATGAGTCGTACCGGGTACTTTCGATAGGAAAGGACCATAGACATGGCGGAAAGTTCCCCTTTGGCGGTCATGTTCATAAAAAAGGTTTCGATGATGTCGTCCAGATGATGCCCTAAGGCGATCTGGTTGAACTTATGGGCTACCGCATAGCGTAACAGTTCGGTGCGCCGCTGGGTAGAGCACCAATAACAGTTCATTTTCTCCCCTGGTTTGAGTCTGCCCATGATAGGGACGAAGAGGTCCGTAAACGGAATGCCCCAGGCTTCCAGCTTCTGGGAAAGGACGGATTTTTTACAACAGGCGCAGAAGTCGCTGGAAATGTGGAGCGCCGCCAGTTCGTAGTCGGTTTTAAGGGCCGGCCGCACCTGTTGAAGAGCCCAGGCCAAGACCGTCGAGTCTTTCCCCCCGGAAGCGGCGATGAGGATCCGGTCGCCCTCACGGATGAGGTTCCGCTCCAGAATGGCTTTGATGAGCAATTTTTGCACCACTTGACCGGCCCCGGTTCGGCGGAGGCAGCGATTACTCATAACCCGGCAGCCTCAAAGGGAGCTTTCCCCTGAGGTTCCAGGGCATACCGGGCATAGATATCCCGGATCACCAGGCTGGCGAGGATCATCCCTGCTGCAGCCGTAACCGGTACGGCGCTGCCATTGATCACCTTCCTGGAACTGCACCATTCCACCGAAAGGTCCCCTGCTTCATCCTCCCTCGAGGCGGCCCCCTTTGGACAGAGGCATTGGGCGGAACCGCAGGAAACCGGAATTCCCCGAGAGAGGGGTATCCGCTCGGCGCTGTATACCACGGTAACATGTCCCTGAAAACCGCGTTTCCGTAAACCGGACCGGACCAGTCGTGCCAGAGGACAGCCCTGAGTCTCCCAAATATCCGCGATCTTCAGTTGGGTAGGATCCAGTTTCTGCGCCATTCCCATAGAAGCGTAAAGCCGTATTCCCCGCCGGGTAACCGCTTCAATCAGATCCAGTTTATGGGTGAGGCTGTCAATCGCATCAATAATGTAGTCGGCCTTTTCCATCGTAAAGCTATCTGCCGTTGCACGGGAGAAGACCTTTCCAAAAGCCTGGACCCGGCATCCCGGGTTGATCGCCAAGAGCCGGGATCTCAGGGCTTCCACTTTAGCCTGTCCTAGGGTACTGCTTATCGCCTGGACTTGGCGGTTTATATTCGTAACGCATACTCGGTCAGAATCCACGATGGCCAGGTTCCCGATCCCTGAACGAACCAAGGCTTCAGCACACCAGCTTCCCACACCGCCTACACCGAAAACCGTCACCCTGGTTCGATCACAGGCCTCCAGGGCTTCAGAACCGGTGAGCAGGGCAAGTCTTTGAAAACGGGGGTTAATAACCATGAATAGAAACCAGTGTACCCGGATCGGGTCTTTAAGGCAATAAAGGATCTTACAAGCCCCAGGCTTTTTCCCATTGGTAGATGAACCTGAGGGCGTACTGCTGGATACCGTTGAAATAGGTATCCATGAAGTAGGTGAGTTCCCTGCCCACATACCGGTAATGCCAGCATTCCCAACGGTACCCGGTAAGCCCCTCGTAGCCCTGGGGATAGGAGAGGGACCACCCAAAGAAAGAAGCCTGCTCCTCGAGCCAACGGCCTGCCTTGGTTTCTGCAAAGGCATCATCAATAGAGCCAAAGTCCACCACCAGTCCCAACTGATGCTGGCTGTGTCCTGGCCGGGCAGATTCCTTATCCGCGGTTTCCTGCCCCAACTCCCGGACATTCCGGGTATATACGGTTTCCTGGTAGGCATAGGAACGGTAGGTCGAAGAAACCGTCAGGATTACCCCATCGGCTCTAGCCGCCGCAGCCATTTCTTCCAGGGCCATCTCGGCAGCCTTACGCAGCCTGAGACCCGGGCGGCTCACCTGGTAGGAACCGTGGGTAAGATCCACTAGGTCCTCAGGCTCATACTCCGCAGCCAGGGCGTGTTCTTTGTCCACCAGCACTCTGATGCAGGGATCTCCCTCAAGGACAGACAAAAGATCCATGAGAAAAGCCGGTCCTTCCCTTGCCACCTCCTGAATATGCCGGGCATCTTCCTGAGGGATCTCCGCTTCCTCCAGGATACGGGCTAAAAAAACCGCATAGGGTCCTTCCCGATCATCTTCGAGATTCGCGGGAAGGATCTGCTCCGTACTATGCCGGTCCCCTTCAGCAGGATTTCGGGTTTCCGTCTTAGAACAGCCGATGCTCAACAGCGTATAAACCCCGACCAAACTCATACCAAGGGAACGCATGATGGGGAGTGTATTACTCATGATATATGATTCTAGTAGATTATCCGAGTTTCTACCAGAATACCCCCAGGGCAACGTCATTTAAAACCAGCCCCAAGCAAAGACGGGATACAATGGACTTGTTCAACAAGCCCGGTTGGTTGTTGAACAAGTCCATTCAGTACCGGTGCACGGGAACGGAAGGGGGAGAAAACGACGGTAGATACCCCCTAGTACATCAGCAGCGGTCATTGGATGCGGAGGAGGCTGCGGGGCTGACCAGAGGGCGCTGGTCCATAGAGAACCGGCTGCACTGGTTTTTAGACGTATGCTTTGGGGAGGACGATTGCCGGGTACGGACGAACCGTGTGGCGGAGAATCTGAATGTGCTGCGGGAAACGGCCCTGTATTTTCGATGCCCTGGTATTGCCGTATGTGAAATCCAGATAAGCTTGCAGAAAAGGAGCAGAACCGGTACCCTAGGATGAGACAAGCCAGAGGCCCCCGTAGAGAACAAGGAGCAGGGTATCAACATGAGAACCAGAAGGACCCTCTTTTCGGTACGCCTCAGAATAACGGAGGGGATAAACCCATAGCAGACCTTTGGAGGGCGGGACTCATGTTTAAGTCTCCTGTAGAGGATCTCTTGGAAAAAGGGTGAAACCCTGGAAGTTTTCCAGGGCTTTATCCTGTTATGGAGGTAGTTGATGATTGTATGTTGCGGGGAAGCCCTGATCGATATGGTTCCTGTAAAAGTGCCCGCAGGGAAAAAACCGGATACCGAGACCGGGTTTCTTCCCTATCCTGGGGGGAGTCCCTATAATACCGCCTTGACCCTAGGGCGACTCGGCGTACCGGTGCAGTTCTTGGGACGGCTTTCCCGGGATTTCTTTGGGGAACATTTGATGGCCAGGCTCATACAAAACCAGGTAAGGATTGATTTCATTATCCGGTCCGGAGAGCCTTCAACCCTGGCCTTTGTACATATTGAAGCAGGCAAGGAACCTCAGTATGTCTTTTATACCGAAGGAACTGCGGATCGTTCCCTAAGGCCAAGGGATATTCCCGGGCGCCTGCCTGAAGAGACCCGGTGTATACTGTTTGGTTCCATTGCCATGACCCTGGAACCGGTAGCTTCGGCCATTGAGTCTCTGATCTTCCGGGAACATACCTCAAAGCAGGGCAGAGAACGGCTGCTTATCTCCCTGGATCCCAATATCCGGCCCTTTATGATCCCTGATCGGAAAGCCTATATACACCGTTTTGAAACATGGCTTAGGGTGGTAAGCATCCTGAAGATGTCTGCAGAGGATCTGGCCTATATCTACCCGGATAGAGACCGAGACGCAGCCGTGGAAAGGGTCTTGAGTCGGGGGGTCCGGTTAGTGCTGCTGACCCAGGGTGCTGCCGGGGCCTTGGCCCTGCTCCGCGGGGAAGGGAACGAAGTCCTCCAGGTACAGGTACCGGGTTTCCCGGTTACCGTAGCAGACACCATCGGCGCAGGGGATACCTTTCACGGGGCTTTCATCGCATGGCTTGAACTCCACGACCGTCTGTCCCCTTCCCAGGTGGCCTCCTTGACCAGAGCGGAGCTCTCTGAAGCCCTGGGTTTTGCCAATAAAGCCGCGTCCTTGGTTTGTACCCGGTATGGGGCGAATCCTCCGACCCTGGCGGAAGTGAAAGCGGTTAAGGACTGATCATGGGAGGAAATCATTTTGGAACCATCTTTACGGTTACCACCTTTGGGGAATCCCACGGTCCTGCCCTGGGCTGCGTCGTAGCGGGCTGTCCTGCAGGGATTCCCCTGGGTATCGACGAGATCAGCCGGGAATTACAGCGGCGCCGCCCCGGGGGTGGCGGCCCTGCTACCACCCGGATTGAGGCGGATACCCCGGAACTCCTCTCCGGTGTATTTGAGGGTAAGACCTTGGGGACCCCTATTGCCATCATGGTTCGGAATACCAACCAGCGTTCCGAGGATTACGATGCCCTCAGGGATGTTTACCGGCCAGGTCATGCGGACTGGACCTGGGAAGCCAAGTATGGTTTTCGGGATCCCCGAGGAGGGGGACGGAGTTCGGGCCGGGAAACCCTGGGGCGGGTTGCCGCAGGAGCAGTAGCTAAGGCTTTCTTGAGGGAATACGGCATTACGATTCAGGCGTGGACCTCCTCGGCGGCGGGGATACCGGTTCCTGATCCTGCGGATCCTGGGTTTGATCTGGAGGAGCGGGAAAAAAATCCCCTCCGGATTCCCCACCGGGAAACCGCTGCCCAGGTACTCGGGGTGATCGAGCAGATCCGCGCTGCAGGGGATAGCGCAGGCGGTACGGTTTCCTGTATGGTCCAGGGCCTGCCTCCTGGACTGGGGGAGCCGGTTTTCGGAAAGCTTGATGCCCGGCTTGCAGGGGCTATGCTCTCCTTAGGGGCGGCCAAGGGGATTGAATTCGGCGCAGGCTTCGCGGCGGCAGCCGGGCGAGGTTCAACCCAGAACGACCGGCCCATCCCCGCACGCGTCCCGGGGCTTCCGCCGGAAGTGCCCGGTGTAGGGTATCAAAGTAACAAGGCCGGAGGAATGCTCGGAGGCATATCCACGGGGATGCCTTTGGAATTCCGGGTGGCTTTCAAACCGGTTCCTTCCATAACTGCCCCCCAAAAGACCCTGGATCGCCGCGGCGTGGTCCGGGAGCTTATCATCCAAGGCCGTCATGATGTGTGCATGGTTCCCCGAGTTGTCCCCGTCGTAGAGGCCATGACCGCCTTGGTTCTGGCGGACCTTATGCTCTTACACCGAGGCGCTCGAATAGGGGCATAGCATAACTACCCCTAAGGCACTTGGGCGTGTTGCATGAGGCTAAACTTGACCCGCAATAAAGCAAAACCCCCGCGTAACCCCTTAATACGATGTATGAGACTCTTACGAGAATTACGGAAGGATGTATGGTACGAGATTCATACACGGATTAATAACCGGGAACCCCTGTTCCGTAGGCGGGACGCCCTGGCGGTGTTTACCCGGGTACTTCGGCAGGCAGCCACGCGGTTTAGATTTGTGCTATACGGGTTACAGATGGTGGACGACCGGCTTAGGTTCTCCATTAAGCCTGCGGACGGGTTTGAACTGCCACAGATTATGAAGTGGATAAAGCAGGTGTTTGCGCAGAGGTTTAACCGGCTGGTGGGGCGGATTGGGCATATCTGGGGGGATCGGTATTGGTCGCAAGTGGTGGAGGGGGAACCGGAGGACGGGTCCCCTGTAGGGGCAACTCCAGGCAGCGCCTTGAGTGGGGATATAAGGGTCAGACCCCAATACCGGGAAAGGATGGTACCATCCCTTTTTTCACGGTTTTTCTTATGTTCCGGCGTTCATCCACCGGGTTAAGCACTCGTATAGGGCTCTTTGTTCCCCTTCCGTGGGTCATGTTTAGCCTGTAGTCCGGCGCTTCCAGACTACAGGCTAGCCCTTCTTGAGGCCCCAACCGGGATCAATACTTCGCCTCCAGGGACAAATTGAAAACCCGGCCTGCCAGGGGAAAGTATTGTTTTATCTCGTAGAGGGTATCGAATAGATTTTCCACCCCTGCGGACAGAACAAGGTATTTCCCCAGACTCGCGCTGAGTTTCAGATGGGCCAGAACATAGGCCGGTAGTTTTTTCTCCCCTTCGGTATTCACGTAACGGGAATCCAGGTATTCAAGGCGGGGAAGGATCGACAGGACCCTCAAGGCTTTGAGAACCATATAGGCATTCGCGGTTATCATCGGATAGTAGGGTATCTCCTTAACGTTGTTCTCGCTGTGATAGATATAATACCGGTTCACCGAAAAAGAGAGGCCCCCGCTGCAATACTCGTTCCCATACCATTCCGGGGCAAGCTCAAACCCGTAAAAGGCGGACCGATCCAGGTTCTTCGCATAGTCCAGGGAATTCATCGGCCGGTTGGGGCTGGGCCAGCCCACGCTGACGATCTTACCGGTGATGAGGCTGTAATACACCACGGTGTTTACCGTGAGTTTTCCCAATAATGTGCCGTGATACCCCAGCTCAAAATGGCTGGCGATTTCAGGGCCCAAGCTCGGATTCGGGAAGCTGCGGCCAAACCGGGTGGAATACCGCTGGGACATGGTGGGAAAATGGTTCTTCCGGGCATAGGTCAGGCGCACTTCGTGATCCGGGGTAATCTGGTAGAATACACCGGCCTGCCAGGTCATAAGAAACATGGGCTTGGTGCGGATGATAAAATGATCCGCATAGTAGGCGCTCCCCAGTTTTTTCATAAGCTCGTTTTCTTTTCCCCAATAGTCAATGGGAACGAGCGCGTCAAACCCCAGTCCCCCCGCAGGGTGAGGCCGTAAAACGGGGTGAACCCGTATTCCCCGCCCAGGGACCAGGTGTCTTCGTTTACGTGCATGTGCAACGCCTCCCGCCACAAGCCTTGATGATCCTCTTTCTTATAGGTCAGTGCAGCCTGGAGCGTATGCTGGGGGCTTATATCCCATTTTCCGGTGATCCGCCCGCCGGTCGTATATTCATCATAATCCGAATGGCCGTTGTGCACTTCCAGCACATAGGTGTCCCAACTGTAGTATTCGTCCAAGCGGTTAGCATAGGAGTCAAAATAGACTAGTACATCCAGACTTATATCGTTAAAGGCGTAAGCGCCGTTAAGCGCGATACTCTGCCGTTCCCACAGGGGCCACTCCCATATTTGGTAGTCCCGTCCCCGGGTTTCCGGGGGGGAAAAGCCCTTGTTCGCATCCTGATACACATAACTCAGCCATACATCAAGGCCGGAAAGGGGGTCATACCCGCAAGCAGGGTGAGTTTGCGGTCTTTCGAGTCGGACCACAGCCGGTCCCCGGCTTCTTGCGGATTTTCCCCTTCTGGATCCGCCTCGAATGAAGCGGGCAGCCGGTAATGATCCACATCCCGGTACTGAAAGACCGCTCGTCCGTACAAGGTATCGTTCCTGCCGCCCAGGTTAAAAACCGTGGTGGTTCCGGCAAATTGAAAAGCGCTGTCCAGGTCCATACTGGTTTTTATGGACAGTTCCAGGGGCTTTTTCGGTTTGGCGGTCCGCATCACAATGGCGCCCCCCATGGTGTTTGCCCCCAGGAGCATGGAGGAATAGCCCTTCTGTATGTCAATGCTCTCCAGATCCGCGGTTAAAAACCGCGCCGCATCCCCCTCGCCCCGGTAGGGATTGCCTAGGACGATGCCGTCGATGAATATGGGCACACTGTCCGCTCCAAAACCCCGGACACTGAAGTTTGAATCGTTCCGCCGGCCCCCGCCTGAAAGAACCACCCCCGGCACATACCGGACCGCCTCCCACAGATCCGCGGTCCCGTCCCGGTCCATCTCCTCCCGGGTGATATGTTCCGGCGTATCCCGTTCCGCTTCAACCCCCGCCTCAGGCAGGAGTATGACCTCTTCATCCGTTCCATTATTCGTATTCATGGATGAATCCACGGATGCATCACCGGTACCTTCCTCGAAGAAGGCGCCTTCCTGGGAGAAGGCAAACCCCGCAAGCCCTACAAGGCATACCGCCAAAAATATCCGGTTTTCTATTCGCACATTACCCCTCCGCCTTCCTGTTTCACTCTGCCGTCTACATAAGGGGTAATCTTCCCCTGGTCGTAGATGTACTCGCTTACCCCCTGCCAGATGGGTACCTGGATGTTCCGCACATTGGCTATGCCCGGATAATCCCGGACCGCAATGACAAAGGCGGTGTACCCGTCCCCTCCTGAAGCCAGATAATTGGCGGTACAAATCCGGTAGGTCGCATCCTCGCTGAAGTCGGGGGTCTTCCCGTTAAGGCTTACGGACCCTTCTTTGATGGTTCCATAGAAGAACAGTTCCAGGTTCGTGGTGCTGCCCCGTTCAGGATACTGGATGGTGTAATGCAGCTCCTGGGAGACCATGCCCCAGCCGCCGGTATTTTTCCCTCCCCTGCCCATGTTCCGTATGGCCGCAGCCTGGTCAAGGAGGAGTTTCAACTCCGGCCCTTTCAGGGTGATCACCGTGTAGAAATCATCCCGGGCATTGGGGGGAGGGATGCTCTCGATGGCGCCCACCGTAACCGTACCCTTGCCCAGGGGCTGATCCAGATAGCCCCCGTTGAGGAATACGAAATCAAAGGTTTCGTTGTAGTGGGTTCGGACAAACCAGGCGGAGCCGTCGCAGAAGAGATTCCCCAGGGCCGTTTCCTTACGGCGGGTGAGCCTGTCCCAGAGCTTACCGCTGGTGTTGAAGGGGCCCGGAGGGTTTACTTCGCTGAAGACGTATTCCGCCTGGGCCATTCCTAGGGTGAAGTCCACGTTGGTGAAATCAATCGGAACCGGGGCCGCAGGCTTGCCGCCGGCGCTTTGACTTGGCTCTGAATCCCCTTGGGAGTTATACGCCGTGATCCACACATAATAGGTCTGGTTGTTGGTCGGCAGAATGAGCTCCTCCCGCACCGTACCGAAGACGGGTTTGATGGAGTCGGCATAGAGCTCTGCGGAACTGAAACGGTTCGCGGCGCTGTAGTACAGTTTATACCCCGCGGCCCGAGGGGAGGCCGGCCAGGTGAGGGTCAGTTTCTTGTTACCCGGTGTGAGCTCCGGCGGGGAAGGGGTTTCAGGCGGCGCGGTTTCTGTGTAGGGGATCACGTAAAATAAGAATTGCACGGAATGCTTGGAATCTCAATAAATCCATATAGGATAAGGACTTATCGGCAAAAGTCCAACAAAGTCTCTGCAAAAAAAAATGCAGAAAATGTCATAAAATGTCCTAAAACTGCCATAAAACTGTCATACGGCCACTTACCATTTAAGACCGTTTAAGAATCTTTAAGTCATTATCCTGTATAGATTTATCCGAGGGCTTACTTGCAAAGGTGCAGATAGAAAACCCGGAAAAAACCACAAAGGTGGGGAATTAAAAAATAAACTTGGAAAAGGTGGGGAAGTTGGGTATAAGTCTATATATTATATAGACTTATACCCGCTCTAAAATAAAAGGTGGGGAAATAAGGTGGGGAAGCCAAATTTTGGAAAGGTAGGGAAATTATAACCACTATATAAACATCTATAAATTTATGTTCTTTCCATAGAAATCTACAAATATTATATTCCCTTCATACTGGACTATCCTGTAGCTTCTCTTTTTTCTGCTCTGGAATCCTGTTTGATCGATTGCTCCTTCACGGATTCTCGGCCTATTCCCATTGTATAGCCCATAGCAGCCAATTCTTGACGTAATAGCTCAATTACCACAGATGTAAATGTTAAACCATTTTTATCGGCTATATCCTGGATAGCACCCGCCATCCATTTGTCGAAATTTATCGACTGTTTTTTAATCTCATTTCCTTTAATTCCCATATCTTTATTTTCGGTAATTTTTTTCATTTTTTTTGAAAATTATTGACTATGGGTTCTATTTAGATTATATTTGGATTATTAGGAGTGAATATGAGGAAAGAGAGAATAACTAAGACTTTAAGCATGGAAAGATCTCTGATACAGATTATCGAGAAGATGGCCCAAGAAGAACGCCGGAGCTTTACACAGCAAGCGGAGATTCTATTGGAAAATGCTCTCCGTAATCAATATGGACTTATGCCTGATGACCGCCATGTGGTGGCGAAGGTTGTATAGTCTAATGGAAAAATGGCTAATCTTTGACGATATTGCTCAATTAACATCTCTGACCAAAAGTGCCATCAAAAAAAAGGCGCAACGTGAAAAGTGGGCATATCGAACCATTAACGGAAACGGGGGCAAGCAGAAGCGGTTCCACCTCAAAGACCTGCCCGAAGACATCCAAGCCGCCTATGCAGCCGGCTTGCAAATGCCTTTAGAAGCCCTTCAAACCCAGTTAAAACCCCCGCCAAAAGCGCCCCTAAAGGTCAATATAAGCGGTTATAAAGGCAGATCAAAAGAGGAAAAACCAATTAAAATCTGGGACAACTGCACCGAAACCGAACGGGACATCGCCTTCAAGCGGCAGAAAATCATTGATAATTACAGCGATTCCGGTGTTTCAGTAAAACAGTTTGTTGAATATTACAATGATGGGTTGATCCTGCCGGAAATTAAAGAACGCCTCGGGCGCTGGGGAACCATCGGCAGTACCGCCATGTTCTACCAGAATTGGCTCAGGCGCTATCAGCAATTCGGTCTTGAGGGACTTGTACCCCAATACCACGACAGGGGCGGTATGTGCGCCGGATTATCCCAAGAAACGAAAGACCGTATCGAGTGGCTCTATCTTGACCCCCATAAGCCCAGCGTAAAAGTAGTGTGTGAATTGTTGGAGCAATACGGCATACAGGCCGGCGAAGCTACGGTATACCGGTACATCAGCGGCCTGCCCAAAGCCCTCAAAGATAGGTGGCGTAAAGGTGAAAAGTATTTTAAGAATCATTATGAAAAATGGATACCAAGAGATTATA
>JAIRNP010000181.1 GCA_031258005.1 Treponema sp. | reverse complement strand
ATGGCACGGTGAGATGCTTGCGTACATTTTCCGTATTTGCTAACCTATTCCCATGCTGGTGAAAAGGCTTGGCCTGAAAACAGCCCCCGCCCCGCCTACTTGACAATCTCTTTGTATATATCGCGGAATTATTTTTATAATAGAGTTGTTCAAAAACTTCAGTTTTTGAACAACATCCGCTTAAAAACTGCAAAATGCGGAGTATTTTGCGAGACTTCTGTAGGACTAAAGTCCGCGATAACCAACAACGAACCGCAGGTTCGAGTTATCGAACAAGTCCAATAAAGAATCCCCGCCATGAATGGCGGGGTATTGAAGCTTTCTCCTTGAGAGCGTATCGTATGCGGGGGAACAAATCCCCCGCTCCCCCAGTTTTACGCCCCAAGGGGCGGGGTATTAAACCCACGGTAAGGGCGCCGTCGCGTTTCATGTGAGCGCGTGGATTGAAACAATAAACATTGAAGACGGTAAGTCAAGCTTCTTGCCGGGACGAGCATCATGTAGCACAATGTACTGTAAGGGGTTTTATGAAAATTGAATTATTTACCTTCTGTGACTTTGCCCAGGAAAATAGCGGCAAACTTACCATCGTTGGAACCTTTGATACGATCATTTCTCGCACCTTTCCCTGTATGCACCCTCAGTTGTCGGTGGTCATCAGAATCCGTTTTGACCTGTGGGAATTTTCTAACCATAGTTTCAGAATCGAAACCCGGGACCTCCAGGGAGAAATGAGCATGGACCCCATAACCGGTAACATAGATGTCAAAGGGGTGGGCAATGCCACTGCTGTTTCTCATTTAGTGTTTACCATTTCTAATCTGCGTTTTAAGAACATCGGCGTCATTAACTTTGTGTTATACATTGATGATAAAGAAGTGGGTTTAATTCCCCTGCATGTGAGAAAAGGCTAAGCCTTACCGTTCCCGATCCCGGGCAATGAAGATGAGCCTGAGGAAACTCATAAGCGCGGTAAGGGCCGAGGCCACATAGGTCAATGCCGCGGCAGTGAGCACTTTTTTCACCCCCTCCAGTTCAGCTTCGGTGAGGACCTGATTGCTCCGCAGTATGGCAATGGCCCGGGAGGAAGCATCGAATTCCACCGGCAGGGTTATCACATAAAAAAGCACCGAAACCCCGAAAAGGATAATACCCAGATGGATCAACACGGGAAAAGAAAAAAACATGCCTCCCATAGCTATCCAGGGGCCGAAGGACGAACCGATAGTAGCCACCGGAACCAGGGCTCCTCTCAGGGCCAGGGGGCCATAAGAACGGGCATGCTGGATCGCATGACCGGTTTCATGGGCAGCTACCCCGATGGCCGCGATAGAGGTTTCCCCGTACACCGGGCGGGAAAGGCGCAGAACCTTTACCCCAGGATCGTAATGATCCGTCAGGGATCCCCAAACCGGCTGAATTGCCACATCCCGGATCCGGTTTACCTGCATGAGCAATCCTGCGGCGGCATAGCCGGTGATATTCCGGACACTTTTGATTCGGGAATATTTTGCAAAGGTACTCTTCACCAGGATCTGGGCATAGAGGGAAAGAAGAATAGCCGGAAGAACCAACAACAGATAGTACCGGTCAACATACATAGACGTAACTCCTTATGCCTGAGAGCTTCCCCAAAACGTGAAATCTGGGAAAGTTTCTCCTATTTCTGTCCCCATCCTTCTGGATAGAGGATAACCCGGGCTTGCCCCGCCGGTAACAGCCGTTGCATGATTCCTTGGATAGCTTCAGGGGTAACCTGGTCGTATAATGCAGGCCGTTTATCTAAACGGCTCAGGGGAAGCCGATAAATAACCGCGGAATTGGCATAGCTCTGGGCCATATAGGTATTACTCTGGATAGAGCTTTCCCAGGTCTTTTTGAGCGCTGCTTTTGCCTGGGTAAAGGTCCGCTCATCCAACGGTCCTTCCGCGATACGGGTGAGTTCTCCCTCAATGGCAGCGCAGAGCTCTTCCACCCGTTTGGGATCGCAGCCAAAGAAAATTTCCATCCTTAGTTCTTCTGGAGGAAGGAACGAAAGGGTAACCGCCTCTGAAATCGTATAGACCCCGCCGCGTTTTTCCCGAATTTCTTCGGTAAGTTTGATCTCCAAGTACTCCTCTAACACCGCAGTAGCAGCCCATGCTTCCTCAGAGTAGGATGCCGGTACATACCGGCCCAGGTACACCTGGCTTTGCCCTTCCTTGCCTTTGTATAGGGACTTGTCTGTTTTGCCTGGCCGGGTAATGACCGGATCCGTCCAGGTGTTCCAGGCCGTTCCCGGAGGAATGGAGGCTAGGTAGGTTTCGATATAGGAACGAAGGGTCTTGCTATCCAGGTTTCCCGTAAGCACAAAGGTATAGTCTCCAGGATTAAGGCTGTCCTGGATAAAGCTCAAGGCATCATCCTGGTTAACCTCGGCCAAGTCTTCCACCTGCATCGGAGTAAAACGAGGGTGATTCTGGTACATGGTTCTTTGCGCTTCCTGATAAAACAGGGTAAGGGGATCTTCCTTTTCCTGGACCAGGATCGTCCGGTACTGATCCAGCATGGCCTTTATCGCTTCTGTATCCATCCGGGGTTGGGTAAAACTGAGATACAGCATTTCAAAGAGGGTCTTAGCGTCCTCCCTCGTAGTGGAACCCTGGAACCCTCGAAGTAAGGGGGAAGCCCAGAATGAGAGGGATACTTGTTTCCCGGCTAGTTTCTTGACTAATTCCTGCCGGGAATAGGGTCCAAGACCGGAGGCGCTTACCATTTCTGCGGCAAGCCTGGCGGATTGGTCCTCTGCTGCGGGGGCGCTGGTAGTCCCTCCTCGCGCCTGGGCATAGAGGATAACTTCATTGTTCTGGTTCCGGGTTTCCTTGAGAATCACCTGCGCCCCATTACTGAGTTCCCAGCGGAGCGCCCCGGTTTCGGGGTCTGCTGATTCTGCCACGATGGTACCCGCTCGGGGTTCCTCATCCAGGAGTTTAGTGCTGAACGTCTTTTCGGTGGGCCGGGGAATCCGGGCTTTCTTTGCTTGGGAAACCAGGCCGCGGATCCCCTCTGGTGAAGGCAAACCAGCGGCTTCCTTTTCAGGAGCAATCACGAATGCGGTGAGATCCTCTGGGGCAAAATAATCCTTTATCGCTGCAGCGATATCTGGAGCATGTATACCGGGAAGCAAGGCTTTTACCGCTTCCAATTCCCAGTCAATATCGGGAACCGTCTCTTCCTTAAAGAAATGACTGATAAAAGCCTGAGCATACCGGGCGGATTCTTGCCGGTCTTTCTCGGAATGTAAGCGGGTCACATAGGCAAGCAAGGCCTCCTTGGCCCGATCCAGTTCAGCTTCGGTGAAACCATACCGAAGCATGGATTCTTTCTCCCGCAGCACTGCCCGCAGGGTTTCTTCCGTAGCGCCGGTTTTTGCCTGGGCTATGAGCACATAGTAACGGGAAGTAGCCCCATACCGGACCGTTCCTGCCTGGGCGCTTACATAGGGAGTCTCGGCCTTGGAAGCGACTTCATCAAACCGAAGAGAAAGGATGTAATCAATGAGATAATCAATTACCCCTTCCCGGTAGGATGCGAGATCCCGGTTTCGAGTCTGGGGAGTCCGCTTGTAGTACAGGTTTACCTGGGTAAAGGGAAGTTCGGGATCCGTAAAAATTGCCGGGTATACCCCTTTTTTAGGAGCCGGCAGATCATACCGAGGCCGTTCCAGCGGCGTCTCTGGAACAGGTGCGGAAAAAGCGGTTCCTAAGGCTGCTTCCAGTGCGGCGCCATCGAAATCCCCCACTACGATGAGGGCCATGTTATCCGTTCGATACCAGGTCTTATAGAAATGCTGTATTTTCGACGGGGAAGCCTGTTCAATGATCTCCGGGAGTCCGATAGGGCTGCGATCCGCATAGGGGGAGTCCTGAAAGAGGATCCGCAGTATTTGCCGCCGGATCCGCTCGGCAGCCCCTAGACGAGAACGGTATTCTTCCATAATAACGAGGCGTTCATCATCTACATCTTTGGGATCAAAGGTGATAGCATGGGTCCAATCATCTATCACTGCCAAGGCTGTATCAGGGATCCGTTTGCGACCGGTCTCATCCGGCTCAGTAGGGACCTCAATACCGTATATGGTTTCATCATAACCGGTATAGGCATTCACCTCAGGGCCGAAGCGCATTCCCAAAGAACGAAGGTACTGTATCAATTCGGATTCAGGAAACCGGGTGGTACCGTTGAAGGCCATGTGCTCAACAAAATGGGCTAATCCCTGTTCATCTTCCTGTTCAAGCACGGATCCGGCATGTACTGCCAAGGTCAGGTAAGCCCGATTTTCAGGTTTGGCATTTTCTAAAATATAGTAGCGAAGCCCGTTTGGTAAGGTTCCGGTACGGACTGCTTCCATAAAAGGAACCGGATCAGTGGGAAGGCCCAACCCGGCATAGGCGTCAGTTCCGGTTCTGGCTCCGGAAATGCAAGAAAGGGTAATACCCATCACCACCAACGTGATGAAGAGTAGTACCAGCTTGCGGTACTTATATAACTGCATATTTTAAGTATAGTAAATCCGGTAAAAATAAAAAATAGGACCCCCCTAATCATTAGGGTACCTGTATATACCTCGGTCAGGATATGGCGCCAGGACTTTGGCAAAGAGATCCGGGGGCTTGACACCTTGCGGTATAGCAGGTACAGTTTTTTATCCCACCGGGGAGGTATGGAGTATTAGTTGGTGTACCTCCCGGTCCCTATAGGTTGAGGTTATGACTACTGAAGAGCTTGATACATATATCAGAAAAATTCCTGATTTCCCCCATAAAGGGGTGCTTTTTTATGACGTTACCGGTATTTTGGTGAATCCTACGGCTTTCACCGGATGTATAGATGCCATGTTCGCCTTGTACCAGGATAAAGGACTTGATGCAGTAGCGGCTATTGAAGCCCGAGGTTTCCTGTTTGCCGCTCCCTTTGCGATTCGCATGGGAATTCCCCTCATTTTACTCCGTAAAAAAGGTAAACTTCCCGGCAAAACCCTCTCCAAGAGCTATCAGCTTGAATATGGCCAAGGGGAGATTGAAATACATCCTGAAGATGTTCCCCAGGGTAAACGGGTACTGCTCATGGACGATCTGATTGCCACGGGGGGGACCCTCAAGGCTGCTTGGGAACTCATCACCGCTGCGGGAGGGGTGATCCCCGAAATATTCGGCGTCATAGGGCTTCCCTTCTTTCACTATGATCAGATCTTGGCTCCTATTCCGGTACGGACCTTGATCACCTACCAATCTGAATAAGCCGAATCCTTAGGTACGGATGAACCTCCACGCTGATACTGAAGATTTTGACTTTGCCGTGATTGACAGTGGTCGGAGTGAACGAACCGGCTATCCTGAGGTGGTGTATTGTGCGGGGAAAACCCTGGAGCAATCGGCAGGTATCATTATCCGTATGCGGGAACAGGGAATCCCCGTGTTGGGAACCAAGGCAGAGCCGGCTTTAGCACAGCGGATAGCCCAGGGTTTTCCTGAAGCGGAATACGATGCCCTGGCCCGGACCTTAAGTATCGGGAGTCTTTGCAGCCCTGCAGATCGGCAGGGGCTCATTGCGGTAGTAACTGCCGGTACTTCTGACCTGGGAATTGCCCGGGAAGCGGTGCGGACCGCGGAATTTTTCGGCAGTAAGGTTACCTTGATTAGTGATGTGGGGGTTGCGGGGATACACCGGCTTTTTAATCGACTTGCGGATATTCGGAAGGCCCAGGTCATTATCGCGGTAGCGGGAATGGAAGGAGCCTTAGCCGGGGTGGTGGCCGGTTTAGTTGCTGTGCCGGTCATTGCCCTTCCTACGAGTGTGGGATACGGGGCTTCCTTTGGAGGGCTTTCCGCGTTGCTGGGGATGCTCAGTTCTTGTGCACCGGGTATTTCAGTGGTGAATATTGATAACGGCTTTGGGGCTGGGTACCAGGCGAATCTGATAAATAAATTGGCCTGCAAACAAGCCTAAAAGAAGCCTTAACCCGATCCATATCGGGCCGCAGGTGTCTGGCACCAAAACTGTGGGTCAAGTTTAGCCCCATGAGCAGGGCATCTTCAGGCCAAAAACGTCCTTTTTACAGAACTGCCACATCTCAAATTTTTTTATGATTTTATGAGGTATTTTTCTATAAAAAGGTACTTGACAAAAAAATTATAAATTATTAAAAACACAGGATAACTTATAATTGACTTGGATGTAAAATAATACAAGGATGTGGGTATGCCATTCCGTGGAATATTCCTGTCTTTTTTACAGGACTGCCACATCTGAAATTTTTTATGATTTTATGGGTATTTTTCTATAAAGCACTTGACAAAAAAATCATAAAAAAAGATACTTTGCTCAGATGTAAAATAATACAAGGATGTGGGTATGCCATTCTTTTTCAGTCTATATTCCCCCAATAGGAGGAACTTATTTCGGAAGCCTCGATGCCAATCTTTCCTGGAAGAGGTAACCTAAGGAGTGGCTATGATCAGTGTCGAGGAATTAACGGTAGTTCTTGAGGGTGAGCCGGCAGGTCAGAATCTCGAATACGATCCTTTGTATGTGGAGATGGATGCCTTGGCAGTGGAAGTTCCCGACAGTGTTATGGGGGAATCCAAAGTGCAGGGCCGGGATCCCGACTGGAAAAAACTCAGTAAAACCTGCCTTGAGCTATGGAAGAAAACCCGGGACCTCCGGGTTGCGGTATACCTGGTAATCGCGGAGGCCATCACCGGGGGCCTTGCAGGGCTGGTAGCGGGCCTCAAAGTGCCGGTGTTTTTGGTAAAAGAACTGTGGGATTCCTTTTATCCTCAGCTTGATCCTGAGTATGATGATGATCCCCTGGAGCGGCTGAACATTCTTTCCATGCTTTCTCCCCAGGAAGGGTCGATAAACGATCCGGTCATGTTTATTCCCCGGTTCCGAGAAATCCGCCTGGTTCCCTCTCTCAAGTACACCCTGCGGGATCTGCTCATCTCTCTCAACGAGATTGAGGTGAGTGATGACAAGACGCTTGACCCCAAACTCCTGCGGGCAGAGATCATGAACGCGGGGCTTGCAGAAATCGAGGGGCAGGCAGCCCTGGTCAAGGAGGGACAGGATCTCATCACGGAGCTGTGTGAAGTGATGAATAGTAAGATGAAGGACTATACCTTGGATATGTCCGCTTTGACCCGTGAGTTGAATCGGCTGCATACCTTTTATAAGTCCCACCTTGAGTCCTTGACCTCATCTTCGGGAGAGGCCCCAGAGGCGATCTCGGATTCCGCAGCCCCTTCCAACACCGCTCCTGCTCCAGGAGAAAAGGTATCCCTTCTTTCCTATCGCGCCGCTACCCGGGCCGAGGCGCTGCTGTTGCTTAAAAAAGGAGCCGAGTATTTTCAATCGCAGGAGCCTAACAGTCCTATTCCCCAGTTGATAGACCGGGCTCTGCGTTTTTCCGAGATGAGTTTTATGGAATTGCTTGAAGATATAGCCCCAGATGCGCTCTCCCGGGGACGGGATATTCTGGGTATAAAAACGGAATAACGAGAAAAAATAATTATATATAACGGATAAGGAGATGCAAAATGGCTTCAAATAACAGCGGCCAAAAGTTCATTGCCAAGAATAGGGCGCCTCGGGTTCAAATCGAATATGACGTCGAACTGAACGGTGCAGAGAAAAAGGTCGATTTGCCTTTTGTTATGGGGGTTATGTCGGATCTGTCGGGTAAACCTGTGGAGCCTTTGGCCCGGGTGGAGGACCGGCAGCCGCTGGAAATAAACAGCGAGAATTTTGACGACCGCCTCAAGGGGATTAAGCCCCGGGTAGCTTTCACGGTTCCCAATGTGATAGGCGGAGAGGGAAACATCCCGGTGGACATGACCTTTGAAAGTATGGCGGATTTTTCCCCCGCCGCGGTTACCTCCAAGGTAGATGGACTCAAGCAGCTTATGGAAGCCCGGCAACAGCTTGCCAACCTCCTTTCGTATATGGACGGTAAGCAGGGAGCAGAGGATCTGCTCAATAAAATTCTTAAAGATCCTACCCTGCTTAAGGCCCTGGCGCAAAAGGCGAAAGAGGCGGATACTGCCGCCGCACCGGAAGAACCAAAACAAGAATAGGAAAAACAAGGAAGGTATAGTATGTCAGACACAGCGAAAAAACAGGATGTCCTTAATCCCGAAACATTGGAAATGTCCGATTTTGAAAGTCTCTTGAACCAGGAGTTCAAGCCTAAATCGGAAGAAGCCACCTCCGCGGTGCAGGGCGCGGTAAAAACCCTGGTAAGCCAGGCCCTGGAAAATGTCGCCCTCATCTCCAACGATACGGTTAAGACTATCGAAGGGATCATCGCAGAACTGGATAAAAAAATTTCAACCCAACTTAACCTCATCATCCATCATCCCGATTTTTCCCAGTTGGAGGGGGCCTGGCGGGGATTGGATTACCTCGTGAGCAATAGCGCCACGGGAGATCGGTTGAAGATCCGGGTCCTCAATATTTCCAAGGCGGAGACCGGCAAGGTGATCAAACGCTTCAAGGGAACCGCCTGGGATCAAAGCCCCCTATTCAAGAAATTCTACGAAGAGGAATACGGTACTGCCGGGGGCGAGCCCTACGGCGCGTTGATCGGCGATTTTTACTTCAACCAAACCCCGCCGGATATGGAAATCCTCAAGGGCCTGGGGCAGGTCGCAGCGGCGGCCCACATGCCCTTTATCTCCGCGGCAGACCCCTCGATCATGAACCTGGATTCATGGCAGGACTTGGCCAATCCCCGGGACATTGCCAAAATATTCTCCACCCCCGAATACGCGGCCTGGAGATCCTTTCGGGACTCCGACGACAGCCGTTACGTGGCCTTGTGCCTGCCCCGGGTTTTGAGCCGGACCCCCTATGGGGCCAAGAGCAACCCCGTGGAAGCATTTGACTTTGAGGAAGACACCGGAGCGGGGGACAGCAGTAAATACAACTGGATGAACGCGGCCTATGCTATGGGGGTAAACATCAACCGGTCCTTCACCAGCTACGGCTGGTGCGCCAATATCCGGGGGGTGGAATCCGGAGGCATGGTGGAAGGGCTGCCCACCCATACCTTCCCCACCGATGACGGCGGCGCGGCTATGAAGTGTCCTACGGAGATCGCCATCACCGACCGGCGGGAAGCGGAGCTCTCAAAAAGCGGCTTCCTGCCCCTGCTTCACTGGAAAAACACCGATTACGCGGTCTTCCTGGGAGGCCAAACGGTGAACCATCCCCAGGAATTTGATTCCCCGGATGCTACTGCCAACGCCAGCCTCTCCGCGCGGCTTCCCTATATTTTTGCCACCAGCCGTTTTGCCCATTACCTCAAGTGTATCGTCCGGGACAAGATCGGCTCCTTTAAGGAAAAAGAGGATATGCAGGTGTGGCTTTCCAACTGGATAGCCCAATACGTAACCGGAGACCCCAATGCCTCCGAGGAGATCAAGGCCAAGTATCCCCTGGCTGAGGCAAAAGTGGAAGTTGAATCGGTGGAAGGACAGCCGGGGTATTACGCGGCGCGGTTCTACCTCAGGCCCCACTATCAGCTTGAGGGGCTTACCGCTTCCCTCCGGTTGGTTACCAAAGTTCCCAGCGGGGCCTAAGTGTGCTAAGACGGTGAAGTTTTCACCGCTTAAATATTTTTTCGGAGGTTTTATTATGGCAGGAGGTATTTATTTCTTGCAACTGGAAGGAATTGAAGGTCAAGCTGCGGACAAGGCCCATAACAAATGGCTGGAACTCATTTCCTTTGCCCACGGCACGAATCAGAACATATCCATCCAGCGGGGTGGAGATGTGGCCGGGCGGGGGCAGTTTGAGCCCGTTACCTTTACCCATGCGGTGGACAAGGCTACACCGAAGATCCAGCTTTACTGCATGAACGGCAACAAAATCGGTAAGGCTGTTCTCCAATATTGCCGGGTTATCGGCGGTTCCCAGACCCCGGTCTACGAGGTTATTCTGGAAAATGTGCGGGTCGCCAAGGCTACGGTAAAGACCATTGATACCGGCTCCGATGATCCCCTGTCCCAGCAGCCCGCGGAAACGGTGGAGCTGGTGGCCGGAAAAATCACCTGGAAGGTTATCCCCATAAAGCCCGACGGCACCAAAGACGGGGCCATTGAGGCGGCTTTCGACCAGATCGCCAACCAATAGGTAATTGCTCATAACAGAGGCTCCCTTTCGGAACTTTTCCGTCCGCTTGTAAGGCGTAACGGAAAGGGAAGGGAGCGTCTATTTTTCAATGGATGGGGGATATAGATGGCAAAGGGCAATGAAAAGCGCCAAAGCATGAGAAAAGAAGATGTCCGCTACAAGCCGTATGTACTCAAGCGATTGACCGATGACGAGCCTTACGAGAAAAGAGAAATCGCTCAGAATGTCATCACCGAAAAGCAGGTAAAAGACGATATCTTTAGGAATATCGAAATGCTCTTTTGTTCCCGGTCTCATCCGTCCCTGGCGGAGTTCAAAGGCTATGAGGATATAGCCAATTCCGTATTAGGCTATGGGATTTCCGATTATTGCGGTAAAGTGTGTGGTGATGAGGAACGGGCATTCCTCTTGGAGCATATTAAAAAGCAGATTCGGGATTTTGAGCCCCGGCTGGCCCCGGATTCCGTTGATGTGCAATTTGCCAACCCTGATGCCGCCATGTGTTCCCTGTTGGAATTGCGGATCAGCGGACATATCACCGTCGAGCAGGTGAACGAAGAAGTGCTTTTTATTTCCCGTCTGGATCTGGAGACAGGAAACATCAGCCTGAGTTATGCGAATTAAGGATTAGTAATGGATCTCCTGGACTATTACCGCGATAATCTTACCTATATCAGAGATCTAGCGGCGGAATTTTCCGCGGAGTTTCCCAAAATCGCCGGACGTTTGGGCCTGGGGGAATTTGAGTGTGAGGATCCCTATATTGAACGCCTCCTTGAGGGGACTGCCTTTTTATCCGCCCAGGTAGAAAAAAAACTGGACGAGAGTTATTTTAATTTACTGGAATCGGTTTTGAATTCCCTGGCACCCAGCGCCCTTTACCCTATTCCTTCGGGGGCGGTGCTGGAACTGGCTTTGAATTACGGGAATGAGGGGATCCATTCCGACTTCGTTCTTCCGGCGGGAACGGTATTGGATGCGGTGATTCCTACCATCAATACCCCCTGTCGCTTTTCAACTCTGGAGGATATTCCCCTTGCCCCCTTTACCGTAACCGAGGCAGAATACATCACCCGGGATCTTTCGGATTTCGGCGTGAATAAGCCCCAGGGCCTTGCGGGGCTTCGGATAAAACTCGCCGCGGGGAATATCATCCCTTCTTCCATACAGCAACTGCACTTCTATATAAACCTCGCGGAAGCGGACGCGTCCTTGCTGCTCCGTCAGATTCTGCACGAAACCGTGGACATCTATGCCAACCGCGGGGAGGGGTTTGTCCCTCATGGGGGCATTTCCTGTGATATGCCCCTGGCCGCCGGGGTAAAGCTCCTTCCCGATCAGATTAAAGGCCATGTCCTGGGGCTCCGGGTCTTACAAAATTTCTTGTCCTACCCCGCTTTTTTTAAGTTTTTTACCCTGGGGAATCTTCGGGATGTTTTTTCCTCCTCTGCGGGTACCACGGAGCTGCTTCTGGTCTTTAGACGGCGGGAACCTTCTCTGGCTTCCATCAAAGCCTCCTCCCTCAAACTTAACTGTGTTCCCGCTTTGAATCTTTTTACCAAAGGATCCGACCGGATTCCGGTTGAAAAGGAAGCCTATCGGTTTCATGTTATCCCCGACCGGGCCGCACCCCGGGATTACGAGGCGGTCCATGTTCAGCGGCTGGAGTTTTTTAACGAGCAAAACGAAACTCTTTTTTTTGCGGATAACTTTTATGAGGATAATCCCCTGAAGGAACGGACCAAAAAGAATTTTTTCAGCCAGCACCGCCGCAAAAGCCTGGTGAATCCCCTTGGCGTCCGGCATAGTTCCTATGAGGGGACTGAGGTCTTTGTTTCCTTTTCGCTCCAGGATAAAAAAATGGAGGGGGCCTATCAATTTGCCGCGGAAACGATCTGTACCAACCGGGACCTCCCCCTGCTTTTACCGGGGGAGAGTTCCCTTAGTTCCCACAATCCCCTCCTCACCGGGGCGGCCTTTATTGCCCGGCCGACCCGGCCCGGATATTCCCTTTTTTATCGGGGGGTGAGTTCGGATTTTTCAAAAATAAGCCATCTTGTTTTTAACCTTTCCGCTCTGTTATGGCAGAATGGGCAATTTCCCCTGGAGGCCCTGCGGTCCCTGCTGGGTTCCTATCAGATCCGTTCCGGGGAGGAAACGGAACGGATCTTGGAAGGTATCGTCTCCCTGACGAGTGAGCGGATGACCTTCCGTTTTATAGAAAGGGGAGCGGTTTTTTTTGAACCGGGCTGGAAGATCAGCTTTACCCTGGATGAAACCGCCTATGCCGGTATGGGGTATTATATCTTCGGGAAGATCATCGCCGAAATTTTACGGTCCTTTACGTCGATCAATACCCTTTTGGAGATCCATTTTTTTACCAAACAGTCAGGGCGGATAGCGGTATGGAAGACCTTAGAAAACTGATCCGGTCCTGGTCCAGGCATCTCAGGCAGGGCATAGCAGCCCCTGACTTTTGGGGGTTTGTGCGGAAGCTGGAGAAAAACAACCCCGCAAAGCCCCGGCTGGGCTACGCGAAACACCCTGCGGATGAAAACGTCCGCTTTGGTCAGCCCCCCCATCTCTACTTTCCCCCCAGCGATATTGCCGAAATTCTCGAAGGGAAAAGGGTGGGCATTGACGCCGTGGTGTTTACCTACTTTTTGGGCCTCCTTGGGGTGAACGGGCCCATGCCCCTGGAATTTACCAATTATGTGTACCAACGATCCCGCAGCTATTACGACCATACATGGCGGCGGTTTCTGGATATTATCCACCATCGGATGCACGTCTTGTATTACCGGGCCTTTGCCCAAAACGAGCAGAGCATCAGTTTTGACCGCCCTACAGACGATCCGGTGCGGGACATCATCAAGAGTTTTACCGGGCTGCCCCCGCAGATGGCTATTGACGGGGTGGTGGAAAGCATCGCCCTTTCCTATGGGGCAAATTTTGCCTTTATGGCGAGGAACCGGAGCGGTCTTGAGGATCTTCTGCGGCGTATGCTCAAGACCAGGGTAAGGGTGAAGGATTTTATCACGGCCCGCTATGACCTTGAGCCGGATGACTACGGGATCCTGGGAAATCCAAAAACCGCGGTGCTGGGGGTTAATCTGCAAATCGGGCGGACCTGCCTCTGCGCCACCCACCGGTTTGAAATAGAGATGGGGCCTATCGGCTTTGCTACCTACCAGGTTTTGATAACCCCCGGCGGCGGCTTTGAGCTGTTGCTGCGGACCATCAACCTCTACCTGGACCGGCCTTTGGATTACGTCTTTGTCGTTCAGCTTGAACGGGGGACGGTTCCCCCGGCGCGGCTGGGCTTTGACTGGACCCAGGAAAACGCCGACGCCGCCCAGTTGGGGTACACCTGCTGGCTCGGCAATCCCGACAGGGAATTGGATCTGAGCATCGAATCTTCCCGGTTTGCCCGGATGAAGCGGGAAAGGGATAGGGAAAAAACGGCGTAAAGCCCAAAATATGGAGGAACCATGAGTAAACTGAAACGGATTCAGCTTTTTTCAAAACTCGACGAAAAGGCGTATAAATCAATTGAAAGCGCTACGATTCTCTGCAAAACCCGGGGCAATCCCTATGTCGAATTGACCCACTGGGTAAACCAGATATTCCTTTCGGAAAACACCGATTGGCATGAAGTTCTGCGTTTTTTTGCCCTGGATGAGGGAAAATTGTCCAAGGACATGATCGCGGCCATGGATGCCCTGCCCCGGGGGGCCTCCTCCATCTCGGACTTTTCCAACACCATAGAACTGGTGATCAAGGAAGCCTGGATGATCGCCTCCCTGGTGTTTAAGGAGGGGGCCATCCGGACCGGGCACCTGCTCATCGCCATCAAGCAGACCCCGGAATTTGCCCGGCAGCTCCACGACATGAGCGGCGAATTTGTGAAGATCAACGGGGATATGCTGGCGGAGAAATTCCTGGATATGGTCAAGAATTCGGGAGAAACCTCAACCGCGGTATCCGCGGGGGAAAGCGGCGCTACCGGCCAGGCCGGGGCGCTCATGGGCAGCGCGGCCCTGGGCGGCGGTGAGGCCCTCAGACTTTACACCACGGATATGACCGCGGCCGCGGCTTCCGGTAAAAGCGACCCCATCCTGGGGCGGGACAGCGAGATCCGAAAAGTCATCGACATTCTCATGCGCCGCCGCCAGAACAACCCCATCATCACCGGGGACGCGGGGGTGGGCAAGACCGCGGTGGTGGAAGGCTTTGCCCAGCGGCTCGCCAAGGGGGACGTTCCCTCCAGTCTCAAGGGGACCCGGCTCCTCTCCCTGGACATCGGCCTTCTCCAGGCCGGGGCCAGCATGAAGGGGGAATTTGAAAACCGCTTAAAGCAGGTGATAGAGGCGGTGCAAAGCTCCGAAACGCCTATCATCCTCTTTATCGACGAGGCCCACACCATGATTGGGGCCGGAGGGCAGGCGGGGCAGAACGACGCGGCCAACCTCCTCAAACCCGCGCTGGCCCGGGGGGAGTTGCGCTGTATCGCCGCCACCACCTACCAGGAATACATCAAATACTTTGAAAAGGACCCGGCCCTGACCCGCCGCTTCCAGAACATCATCGTGGACGAACCGGATGACGAAAAAGGCACGGAGATGATGCGGGGCATCGCCGCGGTCCTGGAAGCCCACCACCGGGTGTCCATCTTGGACGAAGCCTTGGGGGCCGCGGTAAAACTTTCCCGGCGCTACATCCCTGCCCGGCAGCTTCCGGATAAGTCGGTAAGTATCCTGGATACTGCCTGCGCCAAGGTTGCCTTGAGCCAGAACGCGGAGCCTGCGGAACTGGAATACTGCCGCCGCAGGATAGAGGCCCTGGAACTAGAAAAGGAGATCCTCACCCGGGAAGAAACCGGGGGCTTTGACCACGGGGAAAAACTCGCAGTCATAGCGGGAGAAATTACCGCGGAGAAGGAAAAACAGGAAGCGCTGGAAAAACGGCTGGAAACGGAAAAGGCCCTCGTCGCGGATATTGCCCGGCTCCGGGAAGAAGCGAAGGAAGTCTCGGAAAAAGAAAGCCTCAAGGCGGAACTGGAGGTAAAACGGAAGGAACTGGCGGAGGTTCAGGGGGAAGACCCCTTAGTGTTCCCCCTGGTAGACAGCCAGGCGGTTTCCGCGGTCATTTCCGAATGGACCGGGATACCCCTGGGCCGGATGGTGAAGGACGAGATTCAGTCGATCCTGAGCCTGGATAAGGAACTGCAAAGCCGGGTCATCGGGCAAGATCACGGCCTTTCGATAATCTCCAAGCGGGTAACCACCGCGCGGGCGTCTCTTGCGGACCCCAACAAGCCCATCGCGGTAATCATGCTGGCGGGCCCTTCCGGTACAGGGAAGACCGAAACCGCCCTGGCCCTGGCAGAGCAGATCTACGGCAGCGAGGAAAACATCATCACCATCAACATGAGCGAATTCCAGGAAGCCCATACGGTGTCCACCCTCAAGGGCGCGCCTCCGGGCTATGTGGGCTACGGCGAGGGCGGGGTCCTCACCGAAGCGGTGCGCCGCAAGCCCTACAGCGTATTGCTCCTTGACGAGGTGGAAAAGGCCCACCCCGACGTACACGAGATCTTCTTCCAGGTCTTTGACAAGGGCCAGATGGAAGACGGTGCGGGGCGGCTCATCAATTTCCGCAACACCATCATCATTCTCACTACCAACGTGGGGGATGGGGTGATCGCGGACCTCTGCGCGGACGAGGACAAGCTGCCTGACTCCGCTGTCCTGGAAGGGGCCGTCCGGCCTGAGATGATGCGGGTCTTCCCCGCGGCCCTGCTGGGGCGGCTCCAGATTGTGCCCTACTACCCCCTGGGGAAACGGGCCCTCTACTCCATCATCGATCTCAAACTGGGGAAGATCAAAAAACGGGTAAGGGAAAACTACCGGGCGGAACTGGCCGCCACAGATGCGGTGAAAGACGAGATCATCCGCCGCTGCGATAACGCGGCCAGCGGGGCCCGGCTTATCGACGCGGTGATCAGCAACAGCATTCTGCCGGAGATCAGCGCGGAATTCCTGCGGAACATCATGGAGGGGCACACCCTCAAGCGGGCGCTGATTGACGTGAAGGATGAGCAGTTCACCTATAGTTTTGAGAATAAGGAGGAATAGATGCCCACGCCTACGGCGACTATCGCCAATTTAACCGCTACCGGGGACGTGATTATCGGGCCCGGGGCTTTGACGACTATGGTCAAGGGCTTGCCTGTGGCCTGTATGGGGGACGCCGTAGTGGGCGCCATGTGCATAGCCGGGGTCATCACCATGACCACCGCGATAAACAAGCTGGCCAAGGGGCGGCCCACGGCAAACATAGGAAGCCTTGTTACGGGGGTTTCGATGCTGGGCTTTCCCATTGCTACGGCGGTGCTGGTTTGTCCCAATGTCAACGTGATCGTATAGGAGGCCCTATGGCAGACACCATAAACTCTATGACCTTGTACGTCGCGGGGGGTGGCGGCAAGGACTTCTATCCCTGGAATTTGGTTCTGGAGGAGGGGTTTTCCCGGCTTTACCGGGGGGAGCTCACGGTTCTTTCCGAGAAGAAGCATGACATGCCGGAACTTGCGGGCCTTCTGGACAAGGGGATTTCCCTGAGTCTTTCCCAGCGGGTGGGTACGGGGGATGCCCTGCGGACCCGGTATCTCCACGGGATAGTGACAGAGGCGCGGTGTGCCGGGGTGTTCAGCGACGGGAAGAAGAAGGATTGTTACAGTTATATCTTTACGATAGAACCGGAACTTGCCCGGCTAAAGTTCACCCGTCTTACCGCGCCTTATTACCGGGTAACCCCTCCTGACATTTTCGAGAGTATCCTCAGGAAGTACCGGATCGAGGCCCGGATGGAGCAGCAGTATATCTCCCGCACGCAATACGGCAAGACCCTGCTCTTTGACCAGTCGGATATGTCTGACTTTGATTTTATACGCGGCATAGCGGGGCTTTACGGTAGTTCCTTTACCTTTGTGCATCCCAAGACCGGGGCTTCCGCCCTGGGGAGCGAGGGGCTCTATTTCTCCGACGGGAATAAGTTCCCCCGGACGGATGTGGTGTATTCGGATAAGCGGGAGGAGCCGGATACGGTGAAGTTCGACTTTCTCGGTACGGCGGAGGCCCAGAGTGTCTGGAAGATGGACCGCTGGGTGATGAGCCGGTCCATAGGTTTTGACGGGTTTAAGCTGAGCGCCCCCTATCCTGACGCCAACTATGGGTCGGACCAGTGGAAATGGGGTAAAACAGGGGAAGGGGACCGGTATGTCAACCAGCGGCGGCTTTTCCACGGCTACGAGCGGGAGGCGGAGAAGGGCGAGGTGGATAAGGATGTAGCCCGGATATTGGAGGTGCGCCGTCTTACCGTGGAACAGGACAAGGTCCGGTGGACCGCCGGGGCCGGGAATCTGGCGCTCCGCCCGGGGCTTATCCTTGAACTGGGGCATTTCTATGGCAAGAAGGACAGGGATGTCTTTATCGCGCTGGTTACGGCGATCACCCTGCGGCATAGGGCGCTCTGGCCCGTTGACTTCGCGGCCGCGGTGGAGGGTTCGGGCGGTGAAATAACCGAGGTTGAAGGGTCCTGTGTGAATTGGGGCAAAGACGCGGAGAAGCGGTTCTGCCCGAGTTATGGAGTCTGACCCAAAACTCATTGACTGGGGGCTAACGCACACGGTTTTGGGCAAACCTCGATAAGGAGAACAATAGATGACGGTTAGTGAATGCACGGTCAGCGATTCAAACGGGGCGATTGACACCGCCGCGTATGTGGGGACGATTGTAACAAAGAATGGCGCGCCCTTCACGTTTTATATACGGGGGACGGAGAATCAGCCCCAGGAGGTTAAGATCATCATGCCTCTTGGCGGGACCCAGGCGGGCTTGTTCCGCTACCCCCGTGTGGGAGAGAAGGTGCTGGTAGGGGTTGAAGGAGCTTCCCGCTACCTTATGGGATACATTCCAACCAACCTTCAGGATTTTGAGACCGCGGGTATGGCGCAGGGTAACGGCAGGGGGGAGGTCTTCCGGTACCAGCAGACCGGGAAAACAAGGCCCCCTGAAGGGGAGGCCTATTCGGAGATAGGGTTTTCCCATGAACAGACCTCGTGGATACCCGCCGACGCGGATCTTTACTGCGATATACAGCGGGACCAGAACAAGGCGCCCACGGAAGCGCCCAAGATCGACCGGATACACATCCACTCCACCGGAGACATCCATGAAAGCGCGGTGAACCACCACCAGGTCAAGGCCCGGCGGCTTGAGCTTCTGTCCGAGGGCGACAAGGCGCTTGCGCCCTCCGACCCCGGGGCCTTCCAGCCCGGCGACATCAAGCTCAAGGCGGGAGCGGACATCACCCTCGACGCGGCGAATATCACCTTGCAGGCGGGGAAGTCCATAACCCTGAAAGTGGGGCGCACCTCCCTTACCATCTCCGACACGGGGTTCAGTGTAACGAGCCAGATGATGCAAAGGTACGCCTCCCCTTTCGATGCGTCATTCAGCCTGGGCGTCCGGGATGGGATAGCCTTGTCTGGGCAGACGGTGGACATAAGCGGGAGGCGTAAATGGAGCGTCTCCGACAAGCTGGGCGGCGCGGTTTCCAGTACCGCGGGGGTACTCAACCTGGCAGGCAGGGACATCACCATCGGCACCATCCAGAAAGAAATGCAGATTGTGAACAACTTCACCTTTGGTATTGACTATTCCCTCGCTCTCGTCTCTGGGAGTATAGGGAATGTCGCCAACGCCAGGGAGCATAACGCGGAACAACTAAAAGCGGATATGAAGGCATACCTTATTTTGAAGGCGATCTACACCTGGGCCAATTTTGTCAACAGCACGCTATACGGTTTGTATATTAAGTATCAGACCAACCAAAAGAAACTCGGAAAAATGGAGGAGCTTGAAACCGCTCTGAAGACGAGACAGGAATTTCTAAGGGAAGAGCGTATGGGGATCCTTCTTGCGCGGGATTATCCGGGGAGTGAGGATCCCCGCTTTTCTCCGGGCGATCTTTTTACCTTCGCGAGCCTCTATCCCCCCTTTGCGCGGTTCGCGCTCGCACTGGACATGATTCTCGATATAGCCAATTGCGTCTACAAACAGGTTGAGAAGAATTCAACATTCGACGCGCAGACCCGGGACATATTTAATTTTGCGACCCTCGCCATTGACAACGGCTTCATAACGACCTTCGCCTCCTTGATGACCACACAGGCCGCGGCGGAGGGGACCGCGGCGATGTCCTTAGGCTTTGACGGCAGCGTTACAGTCAAAGCCGCGAAAGACCAATCTTTTTACGCGGTAACGAAAAAAGAAGGCGCTGCGTCGGGACCGATGATAGCCACATGGGTGAAGAGTGCCATGATTGCCGGTTCGGTGCCCGGAAAAGTAACCGATGTTATCAACCGCATTACCACCACCATAGATCTTGCCAAACAAATTGATAATCTGGATGTTACGGCTGAAAAAGAGGAGCTTTGAACATGGAAGTAGATGAAAATCTTAAAAATGAAATCGCCGCCGGAGTCGCGCCGATGGTCGGATCCTTGCTGGCGGGGATGCTCGTTGCCGCCGCGGCAGGAGCGATAGAAAGCCTTTTGGTTACCAACTATTCGGAGAGCACCCCCGCGGGAGAGACGGAGATGCACCCCACGGAGGAGGAAACCACCTTGAGCAAGTCCGAGGTCGCCGGCGCGGAAACCGAAGGCAAGCTGGCCCAGGACAAGGTTGCCGGAACCGAGGGCGAAATCAAGGCCAACGAGACCGAGGCCACGGCCCTCACCGGAGAGGCCACCGCCGCGGATTCGGGGGCTACCGCCCTGCGCACCAAGGCGGGCGCTTCGGACATCGAAGTCAAAGCGTTAAAAATGACCTAGGTCATCCTATAATTAATGAAGGAAATGGTATGGCCGATACATTAGACTGGCTCAACAAACATCTCATATTGTTGCGGCACCTTACCGTGAAAGACGCGACGGAACAGGAAAATTTCAAGATCCGGCCGGATCTGGCGGAATTCTACACCGGAGTAAGCGGCACAGAGTCGATGGTGTTCAAACTGGCCAAGGCGGAAAAGTACAAGGATGCCTGCGAGCTTCTGGCCTATATCTGCCACAGGCGGGCCGGGGTCTGGTGGGTGTACCGTTGTATCCTTTCCCTGCTGGAGGAGTTGCGGGTAAACCCCGCCGCGGACCGGGACATCGCGGATATTGCCGTGAGTTTCAAGACCACCGTGCCGGATTTTGCCAAGGTGGAGATTCCCAAGGTCGATCCCAAGGTGCTGGAACAGTTGGCCGCGGCCCAAGCAGATATGGAAGCCCGGAACGCGCAGATGCGGGCCCAGGCTGACCCGGAAATGCTGAAATTCGTAGAGGACGCGGTGGAGGTGGCCTTTCAGGAGTTCAAGCGGGTTCACGGCATTCATCCGGTGGATCTGATGAAGAAACTGGCGGCCCGGATCCACGAAGACCCTAACCCCGTTGATCCCAATTCGCCGATTTTCAAGGCCGCGGACGAGCTCAAGGCAAAACTCCAGGCGGTGCGGAAAGAGACGGTGGACACGATTAAGTCGGTGCTCCCGCCCAAGGCGCCGGAACACGAGAAGAAGGTCCGGGATGACGCCCTCTCCGCGGTGTACCGCTGGGTGGTTGCCCCGGACGAGGTGAACAGCAAGCTGTGCCTTGACATCGGCAACGAGTGCCCCGACACCCCTGCGGGGCTCCTCTCCTTGAGCAGCTTCTGGGCCTTCGGCAACCTCATGCCCGGGGGGGAGCAGATAGTCCCCACCCCGCCGGGACTTGCCGCCAACGGCCTCGTGCAAACCCTGCTCATGTGCGCCCTCCACAAGGGGGGTACCCGGAAGCTCAAGGAACGGTACGAGCTCTACTTTAACCTGGGGGTGGATGTGTTAAGCGACCAAGACAACTGGGTCGAAAGCCTTGCCGAAGGGCAGGCCCCCCACAAGACCATCTCCACGCCGGCGGCAAAACCGCCGGTGAAAGGACCGGGCAGCGTTTACAAACGCTGGAAGCCGGAATAGGGAATACCGGTATAGGGGAATCGGTAGACGGACCCCGTCGGAAGTCTAAGCGGAGAAGTAAAGTAAAGAAGGAGAAAGAGAAGGGTGAATCGAGTTTTGAGGGATGTTTTTTTCCGTCTTCTGGGAGTGATCCTGGGTTGCGCCCTTGGGGGGTGCGCCAGCCAGCGTCAGGTGGTGGTGGGACTTTCCCCGGAGTTGGAGGACTACTACGGCATGTATCCTTCGATAGAATTTGACGCGGTCGCGGTTACCAGCGAAGAGGCGGATCAGATCAAAAGCGAAGGGGTAGACACGTATTTTGCCCCGGCCGGCCCCCTGCGGAAACGGCTGGATCCCTTTACGGTCTATTTTTCCCAGGAGTATACCCAGCCTGAAATCCTGCCGTACCGGTCGAATTATTGGGACCGATGGCACAAGAAAAAACCCGTAACCCTGGTGCTTATCGCGGATTTGCCTCATTCCCCGGATATGCCCAAGGATGACCCTCGGGTGTTGTATATCGATTTAAAAAAAGGCGGTTTGTTTGTGAAGCCGGTATACATAGAAATTGAACCACAAAAAATTACCAGGATTTTTGATAAACCCACGGATCCCCGGACCAAGCTCCCTGCAGAAAACCGGAAGCCCGATGCTCAGAGAGCGGACACCCGAACCCATGGAGATGCAGAAAAAGAAAAAATAAGTAACAGTGAAGGATAGCCTATGCGTTTTGAAGAATTATTGCATTGGAACGACGGTCAGTTTTTACAGCCCCATCATTTTCAGTATCAACAGCGGATTGTTTCGGGATATATCAGGCATAACCGTTCCTTTTTCTTGCCTTTTGCCTACGGTCTTTTGGATTTTGAGCTTGACCTGGAGGCTCTGCAAGGGGGACGGGTGGCGGTTAAGCGCTTTTCCGCGGTCATGGCCGACGGACTGGAGCTCTCCATGCCCGGGAACTGTATCCTCAAACCCCTGGATTTGAGCGATGCCTTAAAGGAAAATCCCACGGGCCTTACGGTGTATGTGGCTTCTCCCTATTGGTCCGAATTTGAAGTAAATCTCGGGGATGAAGAAAACCCCAAGGGGAAAAAACTCTACCTTACCCAAAAAAAGCGGGTCCGGGACGAAAATTCCGGGGATAATGAAATAACCCTCCTTACTCGCAGGATCAATGCCCGGTTGGTAACGGATCTTGACGACACCAAGGATATGCAGCTCCTGCCGGTGCTTAAACTGAGTGTCCTAACTCAGGAAATAAGCCATCCTCTGATCAAGGTGAATGAAAAATACCTTCCCCCCTTTATGATGCTTACGGTGGAGGATCCCCTCTTCAATATGGCTTTGGGCCTTATGTCGGATATCCGCCGTTGCCGGGATAAACTGCAAAATACCTTAATCACCCAGAGAGGAGAAGATGAAAGTTTCTCCCGGGCGGATGCACTGGATGATGCCCGATCCATCCTTTTACTGCGGACCCTGAATTTTTATACCATCCGGCTTGCTTCTCTCTTGGTGGACGGTTTCATCACGCCCTTTACCCTGTACCTGGAACTCGCCTCGCTCTTGTCGGAACTCTTAGGACTTAATCCCAAAAACGAAATCCGGGAGATCAAACGCTACGATCATGATGATCGCCTGCCGGTGTTTACGGAGCTTTTTAAGGATATCCGTTCTTTTATTCAAAGTGAAGGAGGAGCCGGGTATATTAAGCTTAATTTTACCGCCCCCGAAGGGGAGCACTATTTTTTCGTTGCTATCAAAACCGAAGATATCGCGGATGTGCACGAGATATACCTGGCGGTCCGCACCAGCGCGGAAACAAAGGAAGTGGTTCGGGCCCTGGAGCAGGGGGATACCTTTAAACTTATCAACCCCAAGGCAAAATTCCTACGGACCCGAGGCATAAAACTTTCCTGGATGCGCTATACCCCCCGATTTTTGCCGGTTCTCGATGGAACGCTGTGGTTCCGTTTGGATCTGGTCGAATCATCAAAGGTGTGGCGGGATATGTGTGAAGAAAAAGGTATGATGATTGACTATGTTCCGGAACGCTTTCCTCATCTGGAACTGTTCCTCTTCATAACGGTCGTGGATTAGGAGACGGCAATGAGTACCTCCGTAACGCTTGAAGACCTTTGCCGTCCGATTCTGACCTGCTTCTGTAATTACTGGCAGTTGAATCAAGCAGGGATTCAACTCTCTCCAGAAAAGTTCCGAACGGACATAGAATCATTCCTGGATGAGGCTAAACAGAAAGCCGCAGCAGACTCGGTTCTGGGCCGGGAATATGAGCAGATAGAACGGCCTTTGGTTTTTTTTATTGACTTTATGGTTCAGGAAAGCAGCTTCCCCTTTAATAAGCATTGGCGGGAACTGGGCAGGAACTACAACGAACTTTCCGGGGATGAAAAGTTTTTTAACCTCCTCGCTGAAGCCCTCCAGGACACGGCAGCCCTCCATACGATACCCCTCTTTTATACCATATTGGGCTTGGGTTTTGAAGGGGCCTATATGCAGGATCCGGGGTATATCGACAAGACCATGCAGCAATGTATGACCGTCTTCCCGGAGGCCCTGGATATCCGGGAAGAACCTATTGTGGAGGTTCCCACAGAAAAGCGGATTGCTCGATCAAAAAAAGCACGGCTTCTACGGCCCTTGCGCATCACCCTGATGCTTTCCATCTTCTTTTTGGTGTTTTCCCTTATCTTTAATTTTGCCGTCTTCTTTAAGGTTACGCATCCATTCCGAGAGAATTTATCCGGCGCTGCAGTGCAGGCCCGGGAAATCAAAACTATCCCCTATGAGGCCCCCTGATGTTTGCTAAACTTTTTTCCTTTGTGCCTCAGCTGGTGAATCTCATAAAAACGAGTACCCTGGCAAAAGTCATTGCGGTGATCATCCTGTTGCTCCTGGTCCTGGTGGTGATCCTGCCTTTGATTAGAAAAGCCCGGCGGAAACAGCTCAAGGAAAAGGAAGCCCGGGATATTCTCAAAGATCTGATGATTTGGCGTCATGTAGCCCAGCTTACCCAAGGGGGAGATGAACATAACAAGGCCAAGAAGACGCTGTCGGATACGATTATAAAAATAAACGAATTGCTGAAACAGGGTTTTCATCTCGCCGCGCTTCATGGCCGAGGGCTTTACGGGGTTCCTTGGTTCATGCTTCTGGGGGAACCCCATTCAGGAAAATCATCCTTGCTTGAGAGAAGTGAACTGGAATTGGTTCCTTCGGCAGTGGAAGGACAGACCGGAGCAGCCGAAGAAGGGAAGAGCCTCCCGGTGCGGATCTGGCTTGGAGGAAAGGCGGTCGTCTGCGATGTAAGCGGGGGCGTGTTTTTTGACCGGTGGCTTGAGGGCAGCAGCGCGGAATGGACCCATATCATCAAACAGATCTGCCATAGACATTACCGTAAACCCCTGGATGGCGTCATCTTAACCATTCCTGCGGACGCGCTTTTGGCAGACGATGAGGATATCACCCGCAAAAAAGCCACCCTCATGGCCAATGAACTGGCCCACCTTCTGAACGCAAGCGGTATGCGCCTGCCTTGCTATGTGGTGGTTACGAAACTCGATATGGTAAACGGGTTCCGGGAATATGCCCAGGATCTTTCAGGAGAATTACGGCATCAGATAGTAGGGTATGAAAATAAAACCACTACTTACGAGAACGATGATTTTAAACAGTTTTGGCATACCCTGGTGCAGCGGCTGCGTTCGGGTTATAAAAAAAGCATGAATTCCCGAGACCTGCACCTGCGCATCTCCGGCCTGTCAAACCGGATGGATGTAACGGGAAAGTTGTTTTTGTTTCCTGAAAATTTCGACGGTCTTTACCACAACCTCCATATTTATCTTGAAACCCTCTTCAGCGAAGATACGTTCCATGGAACCAAGGATACGGTTTTCGAAGGGCTTTTCTTTACCTCCTCCACGGATATGGGGGTTTCTTTGAGTCCCGGCATTGCAGCCCTGGCCGAGAAAAAGACCGAGGATCTGCCCCTTACCGAGGATCCTCCCCAGGTTTCCCAATCCTATTTTGTCCGGGATATGCTGCAGAACTTTATCTTTAACCCTTCTCCCCATGCGGCCTTTGTGAGAAAAGAAGCCCTAAACCGGGCCATACCCCTGTTTGCCCTCTGCGGGGTTTTGATTATCCTCGGCCTCATCACCCTCTACACGGCCCTTTTCAGGGTTGATGACCTGAGCGAATCCCTCGTCCAAATTACCAATTACTATCGTTCCCTTACCGCCACCTTGCAGACAAAAGACGGCGCGGGAGTTCCCATCATTATAAAAAATAGAGACCGTACTTTTACCTTTAATAATGATCCCAGTTTGCAAAAAAACGGTTCCTCTCCGGTCCAGTTCTACTACAATGCCTTGGCCTACCGGAACATCAACCTGAGCCCTTCTTTTGGCTTTCTGTTTTCGGATCTCCTGGTATTTCAGGAATTCAACATGGGCCATCGGGACCGGGTTTTTATTACCAATCAGCTCTATGGGAGCCTCATCAGAACCCCTTTACTGAAAAATGTGGGCTCCAAATTGATAGATCAGTCCTTTGCATCCCCCGTGCTTACCCGGGAATTACGCTCGGTGATTCAATCCTTTACCCTGCTGGATGAACTGAACCCGGAAGATTTTCAGCGTTTGTTCCTGTCCAATCAGTATATTTCTGAAGCGATGATAAGCTATCTCTTGCCGGAACTTTCTAACGATTCCCGGGCGCTCCTCACCAGTTTTCTTTCCCGAAAAGATCGGCGGTATACCTTTGCGGAAGAAGCGGCGTATATCTACTCGGATGATTTTCTCCGGGCCAAAGGAGCGGCATTGCAGATCATGCTTTCCGCCTGGCAGCGTCTTTCGGTTTATCCTGATTCGCTGTACGGGAAAATAAAAACCCTCCTTTCCATCTCTCAGAATATCGTTACCAATTATGAACGGATTACTTTCCTCCTGCGCCAGGCTGGGGATGCGGCCTCCCTGCGGGATGTGCAGAACCTGGTTACTGAATGGAAAAGTTTAACCGCAACCCAAAATAGCTTCATCTCCCAGGGTAGAGAGCTTTTTGAAGAAATAAAAAATGACTTGGTAAAGGTTACCATACCCATACTCAATCAGGCTGGGGGTGATGCTTTTGGAGACAATCTGATAAACGACTATCTTTTTAACGACCTGGTGATCGATTATGCGGTAAAAGAGTATACGGATATTTTTCAGAAAGATATGGAATTTATCAGAATGAAGAGTAAGGAAATGCGCAATGGCGTCTTGGGCGCGGTCAGCGCCCTGGAGCGTGAATTCTCCAGTAATCTGACCCGGGAACTTGCAAGTTTGCGGGTCAGCGCGCTGAACTTGAAAACCAATGAACTCTTGTCCGCAAAAATGACCAAAGAAGCGGATGCGGATTCCCTTTTTATGGTGGTGGAGAAAATTTTGAACCTTGCCGGGGCAGTGGATATACCGGACGAGCAAAAACTGAGAAATACCCCCGGTTTAAATTGGATGAACGGACAGTATGATATCATTGCGGCCTTTGATAATTACGAAACCTATGTTAAACCCTTCGTGGAAAATGAAAAGGTTTCCTCCCTTATCAGCAACGGAAGAATCATGCTGGCGGCTCAGGCCTATCTTAACCGATACATCGTGCTCAGCGTCGAATATGACTTTCTCTCAAGTCCCCAAGAAACCATCGCGGCGATGATAGCGGTTCGCTCAGAAGCAGAAGACCGGGAGATATTTTCCCTCTCTGGCCGGGCAATTCAAAGCGCCTTGGGGAAGATCGATTTTAATAAGAGCTATGATCCGGGAATAGTGAAAGAGATAACCGATGGTATCGCGGTGTATAACGATTTATTTACCCGTTATAGCACGCTGAAAGAAGCGCCTAAATTCTTGCAAAACCAGGAGCGGCTCTATCAGACCGATTCTTTCAGCGCCTACCTTGGTTTATATCTGAGCTATTGGGGCAATTACCCCGATAAGGCCTATGCGCCCTCCCCGGGATGGCGAGAATACCGGGTACGGGTAAATCAAACTAAACCTTACCAGATCAATTCCGTACTTCAGTCCCTCTATACCGAATGTATCGGTATATTAAATGATGTCAATGATGTGACCTTATCCGATGTATTAAAGCGGGAAAAAAACGATTACATCACGTCCCTGAACGACCGGATAAAGCTGCTTTCCGCTTTCCTCAGCGCCGATGCAGATCGTATGCTTACGGCCTGGGGTCAATTGCCCCAAGAAGCGGAGCCGGCCTTTAAACATATCCGCTCTTTATCCCTGGATGAAATCAAAGACACCTATATGACCGTGTACTCGGATACCAGAAATATCAGCATCGGTTGGTGGAATGATTTTATCATGAACGGTCTCTCTATCCTGTCGAATACCTATTGCCGCCTCAAGTTAAACGCCTTTTCCGAAAAACTTGACAGTCTCCGGGTATTCCCGCTCCTCGCTGACGGGCTTCGAGAGGAGGTCTTATCCCTTAATACCCTGGAAGATATAGCGATCCTGTTACGGGACATGGGAGCCGGTGATTTACCGGTACAAGCTACCGAAGAAGCGGATCCGCTGGAACCCATACTGCACCCGATCCTGTTCAGGGGCGCCGACGCCCAAGCCTGGGCCCAGACCATCTATCAGTTTGCTGCAGCGGCAGTGGACACCAAAAAACCGCTCCTCTGGACCCTCTCCCAGCCGCCCATTGATGTCCAGGGGCAACTTTCCCTGAGCAGGCGCTTCCTTGCGGTAAGCCGTTTCAGATATGTAGAGGTTTCCATCTCTGGAAGAACCGCCAAATCCCTTAATACCTATATGAATGAAAAAATCAGCCTGGCCGAAGGTACCCCGATTGACAAGAACATGAATTTTAAGTTTTACCGGACATCCTCGGATACCCGGCCGGCGGTAGAACTTGTTCTGGATAAACCCTGGTCGATTTTTGATTTCTATTTGCATAAAGACGTGATAAGCAATGAAGGGGGAACGTATTTCCCCATCTTTTTGAATGATGGAGCAGGGGAATATGTGTACTTTGTGGAGATTGATTTCAACGTAGCTATTCCCACCCCTGATCGATGGTATACCAGGGCTACCTGGCCAAATCTCAGGATTATGGACGGTATGGTTACGGTCAACCGCTGAGGGGAATAGCCAGGTTACGGGGAAGCGTCGTTCTATCAGCGTGAACACGCCTTAAGAGCCCGAGGGGACTTTAGTCCGGCGCTTTTCTTTTTATCCCGCCTCCCGGTACCTAGCAGACCTGGGCATGATCCGGTAAGCTGGTACTATGACACTTAGGAAAAGAGCCCTTCCTCATGGCTGGTATCCCCAGGATGCGGATCATATCCGGGCCTTTTTAGCTTCCCTTCCCCTCCAGAACCGATCTGCCCGGGCCGC
>JAIRNP010000155.1 GCA_031258005.1 Treponema sp. | reverse complement strand
ACGTATCGGCTCTCCGCTTTCCTGCCTTCTACCTCATGCAGGCTGTTCCCGCAACAGGGGCAGCTCTCTGGCTCCAGCCGTATCGTTTCCTTTATTGTTTCGTTCAGTTTTAGCCCGTGCCCGGTATGTCCAGGCTGCCCCCCGGCTTCTTCCCGCTTTTTTTCCTCAATGATTTCGGGGACGGTTTGTTGTAGCCGTCAGTTGACGGGGGTTTTGAACTGTTATGGCTGTCTTGATTGAGACGCTCCCGTATTTCTTCTATTTCTTGTTGCAAGGCCGCGTTTTGTTTTTGCAATAGTTCAATTTGAGTAAAGAGTGTGAGTATTAAGTCTATAAGCTGTTCGTTCCCGAACTGCTCCAGTTCGGCTCTGGTTAGTACGGTAATGGCCTTGTTCCCCTCTAGTTTCACAGATTACCCGGTTTTTACCGTTATGTCAAATGAATCCGGGCAAATTTACCCACTTTTTCCACCGACTGAATAGTTACAATTCCGCCTTGGTTTGGTTCGCAGGCTTCGTAACCTTTTCGCCTTGCACCACGCTTTGATTTGCCGGGGCGGGAGTTCCGCCATCCGCGTCAAAGGTTACCTCATAGGACGGGACATTTTCCCCCTGAACCCACTTAGCGTAAAGAATCGTGTCCTGCACAACCACGTCCGTGTCAAAGTTCCAGATGGTCTTGTAGTCCTTGGCTTTGTACCAGTTGGCAAAGGTATTGCCAGTTTTGCTGGGGTTTTGGGGTTTGGCAACCTTTTTCCCTTCTTCCACACTTTGATCTTGGACCGTACTGCCGCCGTCCACGTCAAAGGTTACGGTGTAGGTAGTAGGAGATGGCTCCTCCGGGTCGGTGGTGGGGCAACCGGTGGCAAGTGTTCCGAATACCAGCATAACGCCGAGTATTTCTAGTAAAGCCTTGTTCTTGAAAAACCATGCTTTCTTAGGCATAATCTTTCCTCCAGGTAAAAAAAGTTTTCGCGGAAGCGGTTCGCCGTCGCGCCGGGCAACCCTGGCAGGCATTACCGGCGCGTCCGGCGGCCCCTTCCGTCTATAACAACCGCAACGCGGCTGTAAGCATGTTTAGCGTCATTCCTACGGAATGAGGGTGTAAGCCACTGGCCCCCACTGGCCGGTTTCACCCTTCTGGTTCTCGTACCGGCAGCAGATGTAAAGCGTCATGCCGGACTCTGTCGCGTCGAAAACGAGCTTCTCCTTCCGCCGCTGGGTAAAGCGGTAGGGCAAGAGGCCTTTTCCATCTGCCGGCGGCTTCATCAGGTAGTGCTTCTCGGACGCGGCCTGCTCCAGCGTGGCCCCGCCGGGCGGCATGATCCCCACATATTGAAGAATTTGAGTTGGGTTTTGAAGAACCTGACTTAGGTTCTGAAGAATTCGACTTAGATTCTGAAGAATTTGAGTTGGGTTCTGAAGAACCTGACTTAGGTTTTGAAAAGTCTAAGCCATCCGCTATAGCTTTTGAGTTGTTAGCTATAGCGGCCGGGAGCCGGGAGCCGTTGGGCATAGTCTGTTTTCATTCCGGCTGTTCTTTTCAAGATTTTTCTATGGTATCCCCAAGCACAATTTTTGTCAAGCCCCTTGAAAAGGCCCTCCCTAGCGGGTGGAGGGCCTTTACTTAACCAAGAAAGGCCCGCCGGTTTTGCAGATTGCGAACTTTAGTCCGCAATCTTTGGAGCTTTTTTGCTTGTGGCGGCTTGGGGTCAGACCTCTGTTTGCGGGCGGTGGCTGGATTACTTATGAGACCATGCGCCCCCTTGACTTCACCTTACTAAACGCAGTATGTTGAAGGTACGATTTTCAGGGTCGGGTAGTGTGTTGCGTTGCAATGCAGATCCCAACCGGCGGTAGAGCCCGCGACTTTAGGGTTTTAAGGAACGAGAGAAGCCCTAAATTGAACCGGTGAGATTCCGGTGCCGACGGTATAGTCCGGATGGAAGAAAATTGCGCTTTCGTGATTCCCATGAACCATGAGAAGGTTTCGGAAGCCTTGCCTCTTCACCGATACCCTGGATTTCATCCGGGGTTTTTTATTACCCCTTAAGTAACCGGAAGGAGTTTTTATGAAACAACATACGCAGAAACACCGGGGTATGCCGCGCATCATGCTGATTTTTTCGCTGCTGCTATGGGTTGGCGGCAGCCAGGGGTTTGGTCTGGGAAGCACAGAGGCATCCACGAAAGGAGCGGGAGACCGGGGGCGCCATCCTGCTATCGCGGTATTCATTCCGGGGGTCATGTCGGGAAGCCCCATCTATGAGATGTTGGCAGAAGGGGTCAAACAGGGGGCTGCGGAAAAAAGTAACTCCCAGCGGGAGGTTACGGTTACGGTTATTGAAGGTGGGTTTAACCAAGCCGAATGGGAAAGCCGGATCACTGCCTTGGCAGCCTCAGGGACTTACGATCTTATCGTGTCTTCGAATCCATCCCTTCCGGCTATTGCCGCTTCGGTGTCCGCCAAATTTCCGAAACAACGGTTTCTCCTTTTGGATGGAGCGCTTACCGGAAACCCCCAGATCTACACCCTGCGGTATAAGCAACGGGAACAGGCATATATGGCGGGGCATATCGCGGCCCTCGTGACAAGAGAAGCGGGGTACGAAACAAGTCCGGGCATGCGGGTTGGCTTAGTAGCAGGTCAGGAATACCCTGCCATGAACGAGGTGATACTCCCCGGGTACCGGGAGGGAGCCAAGCAGGTAGATCCGAACTGCACCGTGGATTTTCGAGTAGTGGGGAACTGGTTTGATGCGGGTAAAGGTGCGGAGCTTGCCGCGGATATGATACGGGGAGGGGTAAAGGTAATCCTCACGATTGCCGGAGGAGCCAACGAGGGGGTGGTGCAGGCCGCTTTTGAAGCCGGGGCCAAAGTAGTCTGGTTTGATACCAATGGTTACGGGGTCCGGCCTGGTACGGTGGTAGGAAGCGCGGTAGTGTACCAAGATAAGGCTGCCTATGAACAAACCATCCGGTTCTTGGAGGGCACCCTTCCCTTTGGTAAGGCGGAGCTTTTAGGAGTCGCCGAAGGATACGTTGATTTTATTGAGGCGGATTCAGATTATGAGGCTTCCGTAAGCGCCCCTATCCGGGAAAAGCAGCGGATCTTGATAGAACAGATCCGTTCAGGGGTCTTGCAGTTGGATGAATGAGGCTCCTATGGCACGTATAAGGGCGATACCCCTACAAGAGGTACAGCCGCCGGGTGTACGGCTGCAGGGTATACAGAAATATTTTCCTGCTAATGGGGTTCATGCCCTGGATAATACCGATTTTGATCTCCGCAGGGCTGAGATACACGCCCTCCTCGGAGAAAACGGTGCAGGGAAATCCACCCTGATGCACATCATGGCAGGGTATATGGCCCCCACTGCCGGTAGGATCCTCGTAGATATGAAGGATCAGCGCTTTACAAGCCCTGCCGATGCCTTGGCCGTGGGTATCGGTATGGTCCGTCAGCATCCCCACATAACCCCGGGGTTTAGGGTCTGGGAAGCGTGTATACTCGGTGCAGAACCAGGATTTCCCGGGTTTTTGCACCCTCGAAAGGCCCGTAATCAGGTCCGGGACCTTTCGGAACGCTGGGGTTTTGAGCTGCCCCTAGAGCGGGATACTAGAAATCTCACCGTAAGCCAGCGACAGAAAACCGCGGTCCTGGCCCTCTTGCTTCGGCAGGCTCAGTACCTTATCTTCGACGAACCTACGGCGGTCCTTACCCCACGAGAAACCCAAGGGCTTTTTGAGCTTTTTAAGCTGCTCAAAACAGAAGGAAAAGGTTTTGCCCTCATCTCTCATAAACTGGAAGAAACTATGGCTATTGCCGACCGGGTAACGGTTTTGCGGAAAGGAAAAACCCAGGCGAGCCAATCTGCCCGGTCCCTGGGGAATGAAACCCTACAGGCCCTCATGTTCGGTATGGATCGCCATAAGGGAAGCAGGCCGGTAAAGGACAGGGCCCGCGGGGATAGTTCCCCTACTCGATCCCTTCCTCCTCCTCGGAGGGGAATATCCTCGGAACCCCTTCTGGTGGTACAAGGGCTTTCCGTAGAAGTTCCGGGGAGACCCTTCATACGGCAGATCGACTTGAAACTCTCTCCAGGTACCATCCTTGGAATTGCCGGAGTTCGGGACAGCGGGCTTGAAACCCTGGAATTAGCCCTGAGTGGCTTTCTTAGGCCCTCCGAGGGAACCATAAGGCTCCAGGGCAGGGAACTCGCGGGGAAGGGGATCCATACCTTCCGGGATGCTGGAGGGGCCTACTTGGGTGCAGACAGAACCGGCAGCGCCCTAGCTCCCCACCTGCCCCTGCAAGACAGCATTATCATTCACGCCCATCCCCGTTCCCTAAGGGGGCTTTTGGGAAAATGGGGCATTATGGAACAAGGGTTTCTTGATGCTTGGGCTGCCCGCATCATGGGCCAGGCCCAGGTTGCAGGGTCTTTTAAAACCAGCGCCCATGCTTTTTCCGGAGGTATGCTGCAGCGGGTTCTCCTGGCCCGGGAATTGGCGGAAAAGACCGCGCTCCTTATCTTGGCAGAACCAGGCTGGGGTTTGGATCGAAAAAACCGGGAACGCCTGACCGCGGAACTGCGCCGGTATGTTAAACCGGGGCGGGGGGTGCTCCTCTTTTCCACCGATGTGGAGGAGCTGGTAGCCCTGTCGGATACCATTCTGGTATTACGGAACGGTGCGTTTTCCGCACATATTACCCTGGATTCCTGTAATAAGGGAATCCTGCCGATGGATGTATACAAAACCCGTATTGGCCAGGCCATGGTGGGTAGTACCCAGGAGGGATCCGTACATGAGGCAGTATAAGCCGCCCCAAAAGGGGTACCGGCTCCTCATCCCCGGACCGGTTTTTGGGGCCTTGATTGCCCTGGGAGGGGCGATCCTCTTGATCCTCCTCATCATGGGCTTCAATGCACCGGCTCCCGCAAGAACCATCAGGGCTTTTTTCCTGGGTCCCTGGTCATCCCCTTGGTTTCTGGGAAATACCCTGGATTATATAGGGCTGCTGCTCACCGCGTCCTTGGGCATGACCATCGCATTCCGGGGAGGCTGTTTCAATCTCGGCGGAGAAGGTCAGATGTATCTGGGGGGTTTGGTCGCATCCGTGGTACTGCTCAAAGGGGAAAGTTTTCTGGGATGGGGATCCCTGGGCCTTGCAGGGCTTACGGCCTTAGCCGTTGGAGGCGCCCTGGGGGCGCTCGCAGGTCTCCTCAAGAAGGGATTTGGCGCGCATGAGCTTATCAGTTCCTTCCTGCTTACCCAGGCCATTACGCCGGTGGCAGATTACCTTATTGCAGGCCCCTTACGGGATCCCAGGGGAAATCTCTTGGCCATGGCGCCCATTGCGGAACAGGGGCTGCTCCTTCGCCTCTTGCCTCCCTCACGTCTCTCGATTTCCTTCATTTTCGCCCTGTTCTTCATCATGGCTGGGCATCTTTTTATCAATAGGACCATCTGGGGATACCGGTTTAACCTCGCCGGCGCAGCCCCGGCTTTTGCCCGGTATGGCGGTATCGAGCCGGAGAGCTGCTGGGTACCGGCCATGAGTACCGCAGGAGCCTTGGGGGGGCTTACCGGTTTTTTTGCGGTGGCAGGAACCTACGGCCGTTGCCACCTGGGCTTTCCCGGCGGTCTGGGCTGGTCATCCATCGCGGTGGCCCTCATTGCCCGGAACCGTCCCCTGGCCTTGATCCCTGCGGCCTTAGTCTACGGCGCGCTCAAGGCCGGCTCTGATGCCGCGTTGTTGGCCACGGGACTTAACTTTGAAACCGCCGCGTTCATTCAGGCTGTGGTGCTGCTCCTCGCCACGGTTCATGTTACCCCTCCGCTCGTAAAGCGCAGGACCTCGGTATGATTTCCAGTCTATGTACCGCAGCTGCCCCGCTCATGCTGGCAAGTTTGGGGGCCCTCTTTACCGAGTTATCCGGGGTACTGGGGATATTCATCGAGGGCTTTATGACCTTGGGGGCGTTCTTTGCCTGGATTATAACGATCCAAACGGGGTCGGTTTTCTTGGGCTCCGGTATCACCGCCCTGATGGCGGCCCTCTGCGGCTGGGCCTTGGCTCGGTTTGTCAGGCTTACGGGAGCCAATCCCTTCATTGTCGGGCTTGCCCTGAATCTCGCTGCCGGAGGGCTTACCGATGCGCTTTCTATTACCTGGTTTGGTACCAAGGGAGTTTTACGGAATTCCGGCATATCCATACCTGGCCCGGTACCCCTTCCTCTGGTGGAAGATATCCCGGTTTTGGGAGTACTGCTTTCAGGACAGCTTCCTTTTGTGTATGTGGCCTGGGTAAGCAGCGTCATTGCCGGCCTGATCATCAGCCGAAGTTCCCTGGGCTTGCGCTTACGGGCCGTTGGGGCTTCCCCGGAGGCGGCTCGGGAACGGGGGATTCGCCCCGACCGATACCACGCAGGGGCCTGGGCTGCTGCGGCTTTTCTTGCCGCCTTAGCCGGTGCAGCCCTGACCTTCAGGGTAGGGGTCTATGCCCCGGGAGGTGTGGCGGGACGGGGCTGGATAGCCTTAGCCGGGGTATACCTGGGTTTCCGCCGGGTGGGGGGGACGATGCTGGCCGCCTTGGTATTCGCCCTAGCCGAACATATTGGGTTGGGTATGCAAGGCTGGGGAGGACTTCCTGTTACGGCCCTCTTAGGCGTCCCTGCAGCCCTGGCCTTAGTCCTCTATACCCTATCCTGCGGTATTGAGAAGAAGGGGAAGCCGGGTTAATCAGAGTCTGCCCTCCCCGCCTCGGCCCTGGCCCAGATGGGTATACGTGGTAAAAAAAGTATGCTACCTTCGAGGAAGTATATGTATACAAGGGAAATACAGCCCAAGAGGGCCAGTCCCATTAAAGGGGGGAAACCCCTTCAGGGAACCTGGACCGAGGCCTTTGATGAGGTGGATCTCATGGCCATACAGCGACCGTTTTCATGGCCGCTGCCTCGATGGATGCTGGATTCTCGCATCAAAGAATGGGAGTCCTTTGTAATTCAGGATGATCGGTTTTATCTTGAGGCGATGCTGTGTAATGTTAAATGGTACCGGTGGGCCCAGGTCTTTTTATACGATAAACATACCCAAGAACGACTGCGGTTCAGAAAGATCATGCCCTTGAGCGGGTGGCGGATGCCCCGAACCCTTTCCAATGCTTCTATTGATAGCCGGTCTTATGGTTTTTTTTTCCGTATCCATGACTGGCTTGATGCAGGTACCATCCGGGTAGATCTGGATATTGAGGCAACCCGTACACGCCCTTCCTTTACTGCCCATGTGGAGTACGATGTGGATAGAAACAAGGTTACTCCTATGGGGGTGAATCTCCTCTTTACCGAACGGCGGTGCATGTATGCATATAAGGTTCTTGCGCCTGTCCGGGGAGACATGGTATTCGGCGGTCGGCACATCTCCCTGGATCCTGCCAAGACCTTGGGGTTTTTTGGTGATTTTAAGGGGTATTATCCCTACCGAATGCGTTCGGTGTGGTGTACCGGCTTTGGGTTTGATACGGAAAACCGCAGCTTTGGTTTCACCGTCGCGGAAAATCAGGCAAAAGAGACGTTTAAAAATAATGAAAATGCCCTCTGGGTGGACGGACATTTAAGCCCGCTGCCGCCGGTGCATATTACCATGCAGGAAGGGATCCAATCGGATTGGATAATCCAGGATATGGAAGGGATGGTGGATTTGGTTTTTACTCCCCGGGAATCGATCCAGAGCGGTCTTAATGTATTGATCACCAAGACCGAGTATGCTACTCCTTTGGGGTATTATAACGGGGTGGTACTGGACGGTGAGGGGAAACCGATTCACCTGCGGAATCTCTGGGGTTTAGGAGAGCATCTATACCTGCGGGTATAGGCGTTACAGCGGCACATAAGGGCAGACCGGATTTTCAAAACCTAAAGAAGGTGGTATACTTAGAGGCATGGCAAAGCAAAACAAAGCGATATACGCTCCAGGCGAATTAGACCGGGTCCGGGACAAATTAGGGGTTATTGATGATCAGGAAGCCAAACGGCTGGCTAAACTGCTGGGTGGAGAAGTGGGGACCGAAAAGTCCCCGACCCCGAAGGTAAGCGTCCCGAAAAGGTCTGGATCATCCCGTATTCATTCTGGAGCAGCGAATACTCGGAGCAATACTTCCCCAAGTCAAGGATCAGTTTCTGCGGCCAGGGCGCTTATCGAAAGTACCAGAAAAAAAAATGTTACCCATAAAGCAACGGATACGGGGGATGATCCGCAAGTGCCGGTTAAGGCAAGCTATAGTGAGCGGCTCAAGATGGACCGATATGCGGCGCAAGCGGAATTTGATATAAAGTCCATGAAACTGGTTTTAGTGTCCATGTTCAGTTTCTTTAAGGAAGCTCCTGATTTGGTAAGTCCCTTGTTTGTTACCAAAAGACTGAACGAATATTATAAACAGATAGAACTCTTGGTGATTTCTACCCGGACCATGTTTCCCCGGAATAATCTCCGTCGTAACGAACAGCTCAAAAAAATGTCCTTATTTGTATTCACCGTGTTGGATACCATTCGATATTGGAATATTGAACGGATTACCAATGTCATGGCTCGAATACAGAGCCATCCACGGCACGTTAGAACCGTTGATTGTGCAGATATCGTGCGGGATATTTATAGACCCCTCTTTATCTTAGAAGAATTATCCACAGACTTTCATATTACCGAAGCCTATAAGTTGTTGTATAAGTTTTTATACATAGAAAATCCTATAGAAGCGAAGGAGAAGTATCAGAAGCTTATTCGTTCTGCCCTAGACGCATATACGATCATACGCAAGGATATCAAGTACCTCTTATACCCCCTCTTTCTGAAATTAGTATCCGATAGCTGGATACCTTATGAGCAATTCTTTACCGCACGAAAAAACCGGATCATGGCTTTTCTCGGTGTAACGGAGGAAGATCGCATTTCTCCCAGTATTCAGCCAAATGACGAAAACAGCGTTGAAGCTGCTCTCGAGAAGGAGTCAGAAGATGCCCAGCAAACGGATGTTAAAGACGCGGCCCAGCAAGCAGAGGATGAAGCGGAACAAAAAGCAGTTGAGCGGGGCCTGAGAATCCTGGAATCCCTGTTTCCCAAGGCCGGCTGGGATAAACTCTCGACATACCCCGATCTCTATGCGTATTTTGCGAAAGTTTTTGATTTAGGGAAAGGGTATGAACTGATTGCCCCTACGGATCCGCTCCTGCAGGTGGTGATATTAATGCGTATTTTAGAGGAGCTGTTTACCGGACTTCGGTATGTATCGTTTAGCACGATTTTTGGAGCCGGTGAGTCTTCAGAGCCGATTGGGCAGATCATGGAAGATATCTTAGAGCATTGGCATGATTTTGAAATTACCTTTAACAAGGAATACCTGAACCGTTTACAAGAGTATTGCCGCCTTTTAGACACCTCGGTGGAATCCAGGACCTCATCTTATGCGAAACGTATATACAGTGAATTGCAGTGGATTAAGCGGCTTTATTATCTTCCCTATTATAAAATTGAAAACTTCTCAAACTCCCCTTTTAAGAAAAGCAGCATAACTGCGGTGTATCCTGAGGTTAGAAGATTGCGTCGCTGTCTTAGCACCGTAGCAGGTAAAATCGACTTGGTTAGCAAACAGAAAGGATGGACGGAAGGCCAGGGTAGCTGCGAGGGGATCGAGAACCCCTGGAAGTCCTATATTTTCCAGGTATCTAATCCCCTTTCCATGCGCCTCAATATGCTCTTGGGGGCTAAGAAGCGAAACAATGCATCCCTGATATATTTTACCTTAGCGGTTGCCACGGTGCTGGATCATGTGGTCAATAATTACAATAGTTGGGCATACGAGCATAATGAAGAACCCCTCTTCCGAAGTGTAAATGATGAAGGGATTATACCCCAGTTTGGGGTCGATGAGAAAATTGACGCCAATGCCCTTTTCAAGCAGGTCATGCAAGAACGACGGGCCGCAGGGAAAAAAAGTAGTCCTTAGCGTCCTTACCTATATTGTGGGCTTGGTTCCAAAGCGGCAAAGGCCAGAAGCAAGGGGCGCTTCGATGACTTACTACCGCTGCCCTATAGGGGCATTAAGCCCGCTGGCGGGCTATATTCGCCCTATCCGCTTTCGCGCCTCCTCAGGGCTGATTCCTTTTCGTGCAGCCCAATCTGCCACTTGATCTTCTCCGATAGGGCCTAGACTGAAATAAGCGGCGCTCGGATGGGCAAGGTACATACCGCATACCGAGGCCGCGGGGATGAGCATGGCAGATTCGGTTAAGGCAAATCCACAGCGTTCCCGGGCTTCCAAAAGGTCGCAGACGATTCGTTTATCCTCATGATCCGGACAAATAGGATACCCAAAGGCAGGGCGCAAGCCCCCATAGCTTCTAGGGGTACCATCCGCTGGTGAAAACCTTTCTTCTTCCGATGCGTAAGCCCACCATTCCCGTCGGACCCGAAAGTGCAGTTCCTCGGCAAAGGCCTCTGCCAGGCTATTGGCCAGACTTGCCAAGAGGAGGCTTTTATAGGCATCCTCTTGCTCCTTATAAGGGCGCTGCAATTCATGGAGACCAAAGCCCGCGCTCAGAATGAAAAGGCCGATCCAGTCGGTAATCCCCTGAGCAGTATGGGCCACATGTTCCCGGGGAAGGATGAAGTCCGCAAGACAGGGGTTAAACCCGCCGGCCCGCTTGTGCTCCTGATTCCGCAGGAACGCAAACCGGGCGATTTCCCGTTCCGGATCTGCAGGATCGTATAGGAGTACATCATCCCCGTGAGACAGGGCAGGAAACAAGCCCACAACCCCCCGGAGTTTCAGCAAGCCTTTCGCAACAATAGGGTCCAAAAGGGCCCGGGCATCTTCCAGCAAGGTTTCTTTGGCCCCTCGTTTCGACCCCGGAGTATCTGCCTCGGTCATATCCCAGGCATGCAGGAACCCTTTCCAATCAATGTAGGGAGTAACCCACCTGAGCGGATAATCATAGCATTCCAGAATACCCTTATTTTTAGGTTCCGGCGGCAGCGATGACCAGGGAAGCTGCACCTTATTAGCCCGGGCTTCTTCCAGCGGGATAAGGCTGCGCTGGGCCTGTAGCGCTTCATGCCGTTCTACTGCAGCCCGGTACCTCTTTTCCAGGGATCCAAGAAAACGGGGACGTTCGGTTTCAGAAAGTAAGGCCCGGACCGTCTCTGCAGAACGACTTGCATCAGGCACATACACCACCGGTCCAGAATACTCCGGGGCAATCCTAAGCGCCGTATGTGCGAGGTTGGTGGTGGCTCCACCGATGAGCAAGGGAATGGTCAGCCCTCGTTTCTCCATTTCCTGGGCAGTACGGATCATTTCATCCAGGGAAGGGGTAATGAGTCCTGAAAGACCGATGATCCCCGCGTGTTCGCGTAAGGCGGTTTCGATGATCTGTTCCGCGGGGACCATCACCCCCAGGTCTAGGATTTCATACCCGTTGCAGCCCAGCACTACCCCGACGATATTCTTCCCAATATCGTGTACATCCCCTTTGACGGTGGCCAGGAGGATTTTACCGCTGCCCTTTGCCCCAGAAGAACCGGCCCTTTCGGTTTCCGTAAGTTTCTCCTGCTTCATAAAAGGTTCCAAGGCAGTAACCGCTTTTTTCAGTACCCGGGCGCTGCGGATAACCTGAGGGAGGAACATCTGGCCGGCACTAAACCGATCCCCCACCTCCTGCATACCTTTCATCAGCGGCCCTTCAAGGATGTCCAAGGCACGGGGGTATTTAGTTCTGAGTACGAGGACATCCGCTTCAATATAGTCATCAATACCGGCCAGCATGGCGTGGAGAATCTGGGCTTCCGCACCCCAGGAACGCCAAGACTCACGGAGTTCTCCCGCCTCCCGGGCTTTTCCGGTCTTGGTTCCTTTTCTCGCCAAGGCCACCCGGAGCAGGGTCTCCGCAGCATCCGGATGCTTGCAGAGGATCACCCCTTCCGCAGCATCCCGGAGTTCCGGATCTATATCCTCGTAGGAAATCATGGTCCCCGGATTCACAATGGCCATGGAAAGGCCTGCGGCCATAGCGTGTTTGAGTAAGACCCCATGCAGGGCATTTCTGATCAGGTCATTGCCTTGAAAACAGAACGAAAGGTTCGCGATGCCTCCTGAAACCTGGGCATAGGGGCAATGGGCATGTATCCAGGCGCAGGCTTGAATAAAATCCAACGCATACCGGTCATGTTCAGGAATGCCTGTGGCAATGGTAAGGACCACGCCGTCAAAAACAATATCCTCTGGAGGGAAACCATCCTGCACTAAGAGATCATAGGCCCGCTTAGCCACCGCTATCTTTCGTTCATAGGTTGCGGCCTGACCGTGCTCATCAAAAAGCATCACCACCACCCCTGCCCCATAACGACGGGCGAGACGGCTTTTACGGAGGAATTCCCCTTCCCCATCTTTAAGGCTCAGCGAATTCACCAGGCCCTTTCCCTGGATACGTTTGAGCCCGGTCTCCAGGACCTCCCAACGGGAACTATCCACCATAATGGGTACCCGGGCTATGTCGGGGTCCGCAAGGGCAAGGCTGAGAAAGCGGGTCAAGGCGGTTTTTGCATCTAAAAGGGGGTCATCCATACTGATATTGATGCTCTGGGCCCCTTTGGCAATCATGGATCGGGCTATACCTAAGGCTTGGGGGTACGCTTCCTGTTGAATGCATTGGAGAAATTGATGGCTCCCAGACACATTGGTCCGTTCCCCTATTTTAGTGAGTCCCTGGGGGGCTACTTCCAAAGGCTCAAGGCCGGCAAAAACCGTTTTCCGCGGTATGAGCGGGAGGGGACGGGGCGGGTATCCTTGGGCCTTGGCAGCCAGGGCCGCGATATGCCCGGGGGTAGTGCCGCAACAGCCTCCGAGAATGTTTAAAAGGCCCTCCTGCATATAGGTTTCAAGACATGCCGTCATGGATTCAGGGCTTGTATCATACAGGCCGAATGCATTGGGCATCCCGGCATTCGGGTGTACGCTGGTAAGGCAGGGAGCGAGAGCGGCCAGTTCCTGGCTGTACACCTTGAGCCGCTCCGCTCCAAAAGAACAGTTAAGGCCCATGGACCAGGGCGCGGCGTGCAGTACGGAGATGCAGAATGCCTTAAGGGTCTGACCTGAAAGGAGCCTTCCTGCGGCATCGGAAATGGTAGCGGAGAGCATCAGGGGCAGGTCAAGCCCCCGTTCCTCCATGAGCCGGGAGACCGCAAAAATGGCAGCTTTGGCGTTGAGGGTATCGAAGATGGTTTCGATGATGATGATATCCGCGCCTCCATCCACCAATCCTCGGGCATTATCGTAATACGCGGCTTCCAGTTCGTCCCAGGAAATGCCTCGTTTACCGGGATCGTTTATATCCGGGGAGAGGCTTGCGCTCTTGGCGGTTGGCCCTATGCTCCCTGCTACAAACCGGGGTTTATCCGGGGTAGAAAATGTATCCGCAGCCTTCCGGGCCAAGGAAGCCGCGGCAAGGCTTATCTCGTAGGCCAGATCCCCTATCCTATAATCCGCCAAAGATACGGAGGTAGCGTTAAAGCTACAGGTCTCGATTATGTCTGCCCCTGCCTGTAGGTAGGCGGTATGGATGGCGGAAATCAGTTCCGGCCGGGTAAGGCAGAGGAGATCGTTACACCCCGCTAAATCGGTTTCGTGAACGGCGAACCGGCTTCCTCGAAAATCCGCTTCACCTAAGTGGTAGCCCTGGATCAGAGAACCCATAGCCCCGTCCAAAATGAGGATCCTTTGTGAGGCTAAGGCATTAAGCTGTTCCTTGGTATTCATAGGCTTATGGTAGCACACCAAGGAAGTAGGTGCAATGAGGACAGGACCATAGCAGGTACTTTTTCAATTTCCTATAAAACAGGGGCCATAGGTTCCCCCAGATACCATGCAGGTATGGGTACATTTTTATATTAGGGGTCTCTTTCAAAACTTGTAACCGTTCACGGCGATTCGGCTAGATTTATGTAATCCGGGAATGAATCAAATCCAAAAAAGGGGGCTAAACATCCTTTGAGATACATCATTACCGATGTATTTTGTATAGTGCATGT
>JAIRNP010000145.1 GCA_031258005.1 Treponema sp. | reverse complement strand
AGTATTAAAAAAATCGATAATAGGTGGGATGGTTTGGGAAATCATGAGTGCCTCCAATCTCCCCTCTATCGGCTTTTTTTATCCCTTCTTTACCCCTTTTTTAATGCGCTCGCCCTGGTCATACCCCTTCTCAGCCTTGTATGGGGAAGCCTGAAGTGGTAGTATCACCTAGTATGTTAGATTATCGTTTTATCCTAGAGCATCTTTCCGAGGTGAAGCACAATATTGCCCATCGGTATATGAAGGCTGATGCGGATAACGTCGTAGCGCTTTTTAACCAAAGGACCGAATTGGCCAAAGCCTTGCAATCCCTACAACAGCAGCGGAACGCCAATGCCGCTGCCATGAAACGTACCCGGGATGCGGCGGAACGGAACAGCCTTATTGAAGAGGGAAAAAAGTTAAAAGATGGTATTGCCGCAGTCGAAGAAACCCTGGCCCATGTGGAGATAGACCTCGACACCGAGGGCCGGCGTATCCCTAATATGGCCCATCCTGAGGCTCCTATCGGTAAAGAGGATAAGGATAACCTGGAAGTAAAACGGGTCGGCGTGCCCAGAGCCTTTGATTTTGAGCCTGCAGACCATGTGAAACTGGGGCAGGACTTGGACATCATCGACTTCGACGCAGGGACCAAGGTTTCAGGGACCAAATTCTACTACCTTAAAAACGAAGGGGTGTTTCTGGAACTGGGGCTTATCCGATATGCCCTGGATATACTCCAGAAAAAGGGCTTTACTCCCTATATCACCCCGGATATTGCCAAAGAGGAGATCCTTGAAGGTATTGGGTTTAACCCTCGGGGGGCTGAATCCAATGTATATACGTTGGAAGAAGAGGGAACCTGCCTGGTAGGGACTGCAGAGATTACCCTGGGAGGCTACTACGCCAATATGATCCTACCCAAAGAACAACTCCCCCTGCGAATGGCAGGACTTTCCCACTGCTTCCGCCGGGAAGCAGGAGCGGCAGGGCAGTTTTCCAAAGGCTTGTATCGGGTGCATCAGTTTACCAAAGTAGAGATGTTCCTCTACTGCCTGCCGGAAGAATCAGACCGGCTGCACGAGGAACTCCGCTTGGTGGAAGAGGAAATCTTTTCCGGCCTAGAAATTCCCTTCCGGGTGGTGGATACCTGTACCGGAGACCTGGGAGCCTCGGCGTATCGTAAGTGGGACCTGGAAGCCTGGATGCCGGGAAGGGTCAATCCTTCCTCCCGAAGCAGCGGTGAATGGGGAGAGGTAACTTCCACCTCCAACTGCACCGATTATCAGGCCCGCAGGCTTAATATCCGATACAAAGACGAGACCGGGAAGAACCGCTTCGTCCACATGCTTAACGGAACCGCTTTGGCGGTGTCTCGGGGTATCATCGCGGTACTGGAGAACTTCCAGCAAGCCGACGGTTCGGTTCGTCTTCCCAAGGCCCTCGTGCCCTATTGCGGCTTTGAGGTGATCTCCCCCCGATCAAAAGCAGGTGCCAAATAAAGCCCGCACATTCTTGATAATGGCGGCTTGTAAGGCTTCTAGGGGTATCTCCCGTAATGCCGCGGCCAGATGATAGGTTTCCGCCACCATACCCGGTTCCGCAGGCTTTCCCCGAAACCGCTGCGGTGCAAGATAGGGCGCATCGGTTTCCAGAAGCAGCCTATCCAGGGGAACAAACTGAAGCGCCTCCCTGAGTCCCTGGGCGTTTTTATAGGTGAGGGTGCCTGCAAAGGAAAGGTAATACCCCAACTGTAAAAAGGACCGGGCTTCTGGAATGCCATAGGAAAAACAGTGAATCACCCCGTGGACTTCCGGGTAGCGGGAGAGGATTTCCCTCGTTTCCTCCGCGGATTGGCGGGAATGGATGATAATGGGAAGCTTAAGCCGTTGTGCCAGGTCCAGTTGCCGTTCCAGCAGTTCCCGTTCCCCTGGGAGATCCGCACCGGTTTCTTGCCGGTTATGGTGCCGGTCCAGCCCGCATTCGCCGATAGCAATGAGCCGGCCTTGAGGAGCGGCGATGATATGCTCTTCCAAGCGAGGAATCAAGCGCTCCCGTTCGGCAATGGATGCTTTGGAAGGCCAGATACCCGCACTAAACCGGATCCGATCAAATCGGGCAAAGGCCGTGATCCGGCCGCTGAGATCCTCAGCCTCGGTTCCAATATCAATAATCCCGCGGAATCCTCCCCGGAAAAGCCGGGCAATCCCTGCTTCCCTGGGGAGCGTTCCCCGGGGAAGCAGGGAGAGATGGGCATGGGTATCAATGAAGGCCCCTGGCATAGCTTAGGGTACCGGTACAAAGGTAAGCAGCCGGGAAATGACCCCATCGGGATCAAGGCCCTCTGCTTCAGCTTCATAGGAAAGGACGATACGATGCCGTAACACCGGCAATGCCGCAGCCTTCACATCTTCAGGACTCACAAAGGCACGACCCTCAAAAAGGGCCCGGATCCGGGAACAGCGGTAGAGGGCAATAGACGCCCGGGGGGATGCGCCAAAAGCGATATACCGGTACAGCCCCTCCTTACGCGCTTTTTCTACACCCTCCCCGGAGAGCTTTCCCAGCGAAGACCGGGGTGCCGGAGGTTTTACGGCTACGGGCCTAGAAGCCGCTACCACCGAGACTATGTATGCAGCAATCTGCTCATCAATAAAAACTGAATCTACCGCAGCCCTGAGGCGGGTCAACACCGCCGCATCTAAAACCGGATGTAAGGGAGGCCATTGCTCGCCGGTCTGAAGGCCCCAGGTCTTCTGGGAAGCGGTCATGTGCAGGATTCGGATTTCTTCTTCCATACTAGGATACCGGATCAACAGTTTGAGGAGGAACCGGTCCAGTTCCGCCTCCGGGAGGGTATAGGTTCCTTCATGTTCAATGGGATTTTGCGTGGCCAATACAAAAAATGGATCCGGCAGCGGATAGGTGGTTTCTCCAATGGTAACCTGCCGTTCCTCCATAGCCTCAAGCAGGGCAGATTGGACCTTTGCCGGGGCCCGGTTGATCTCGTCTGCCAGGATCACATGGGCAAAGACCGGGCCCCGGCGGACTGAAAAGGTCCCCGAAGCCTGCTCCCAAACCAAGGTACCGGTCAGATCTGCCGGAAGCAGGTCCGGGGTGAACTGAATCCGCTTAAACGAAAGACCGGTAATAGCCGCAAGGCTCTTCACCGCCAGGGTTTTTGCTAACCCCGGTACCCCTTCAAGGAGTATATGTCCCCCGGCAATCAGGGCCATGAGAAGTCCTTCAACCATTTCTTGTTGACCTACGATCCGTTTGGCTAATGCGGCTTTATAGGCGTCCATAATTTCCGGGACTCCCGTTCTTGCACTGTCTTCTGTATCTGGATGAACTACCATAATCCCTTACTGAATCGTAAAATAATACCGCTCTAGGTACGCAATCCGCCGCCGGGCATCGTTTCCCCGGAGACTTTGGGGATATTCCCGGATCAGCCGGCGGTAATAATCCAGAGCAGAACGAATATCCCGGCTTGGACCTGCAGCTTCCAAGGACTGGCCATAGAGCCACCAGGCTTCGTCAGTCCCCGCAGGGTACTGTTCCCTGAACAGATCCAAAGAAGCAATAGCCTGGGGAAACTGTCCTGCGGTATACGCTTCCTGAGCCTGTTGCAAGTAGTCAATTGGGAAGACGGGGGCAGGGGGAGGTTCCGGGGAAGGTACCGCAGCAAGCGGCAGTTCCCTAAGGGGCTGCTGGATGGAAAGGGCAGCCTGCCGGTTCTGACCCGCTTCTCCGGGAAGGGTAGGCCAGCGGGGTTCTGCAATCACCCGGCCCGGATCCACCGGCCTGAATGTTCTGCTTCCCTCGGAGACCTGGGGAACCGGATTGACTATCACCTGGACCGCATCATGGACGATGTAATCTTCAATGAAGTCTTGTTTATAGAAGGTAAGGGTATAGGTTCCGGGGCTTTCTGTTTGGAACATGAAGGTCTGCCCATCTTTTTCCAGGTACCGGGAATTATAGGCAATACCTGTTTGAGATTCCTCTTCACCCAGATAGATCCAGCCGGTTCCTCGGAAGGGGATTTCTACCATCTGTCCTACTAGGGCTTGCACACTTCGGGAATAGGCGGCCTTTGCTTGTCTCTCCCGTTGAAAGACCGGTAATGAACCTTGAGCAGGAGGTTCTTGCATAGGCCCCCGCTGGGGAAGGACTTGACGGGCTAGCTGAGGAACCGGTTCCGGTTCTGCAGGTCTGATAAATCGAGGCGGTTCCGGCGTTTGCACCGGAGCCGGTTCCACTGCAGAAGCAGGAGGAGCTTGAACCGGAGCAGGGGTCCTCTCCGGGGGTGGCGTAACGGGCCGCACCGTTATGATGGAACCAGGCGGGGATACCCCAGGGGACGGCGCCTCCTGGGGTGGTGTAGGTTCTGGTAAGGTCGCTACCTCAGGTTCAGTGGACCCCGCCGGAGGCGGAGAGGGGGGAACGGAAACCGAGGGAACAAGCCCGGCAGCAGGAATAAGATCCGCTATAGAAGGTTCAAGAACCGGGGGGAGTTCCAAAGACCCCGCCGGCGGTGAAGCAGGAGGCGATACCGTAAGCGGAGGAGCCATACCCGCAATAGAAGGCTCAGGAGCAGGAGGTAAAGGGGGTTCCACATTCCGGGGTACTTTCGGGGGAGCCGAGAACTGCACTTCCGCATCTAGGGTTTCTAATAAAGGCGGGGTTTGAGGTCCTGGTAAGGGAACAAGAAGGCCCTGTTCAAGGGGAACTTGTTCCGGGAGATACGTTTCAGGAAGCCGGGATCCACCGGGAACCGTATCTGTCGTTTCAGCAGCCAGCACCTTTTGGAACCAGGTAAAACGAGGGGCTGCATAGGTTTCCAGCATCCCTTGGGTATAGCCTGGAACCGCCCCTTGTCCTGGGCTGGTATATCCGGCCTCAACCCCAAGAACCCCAGGGGCCTTCCTGAGGGCCCTATCCGTTTCCAGGGGAGACCAAACCGAGGACATACCGGTACCGAATACAAGTCCTCTCGGTCCCAAGGCAAAGATCATAAAAAACCATAAAAAAAGGTGAACGCCACCGTACATCTGCCGTATTTTCATGGAACCCCTTCCAAGAATTCATCAATAGTCACTTTTATCCGCTCCCGCCACCGTTCAGGATCATCCTGCCAGGGATCCGTCCAGAACGGACGGACATCTTCAAGGTTCCAGGGGTTCCGGGGTTCCCGGTTTAAAAGCACCTCTGGAAGAAAGTCTGGTTCATCCGGGAGAAAAAGATCTTCCGGTGCGATAGATAAGGGCTTAAAATCATTACTTAATGTTCGGGAGAAAGTGGACGGGATCTTAGCATTATGCTCTATGAGGATGAACACCCCCATAAGGCAGATTAAAAGGAGCGCCAGCCCCCCCAAGAGGAGCACCAGATTCCGTCGGGTCTGCAACGCGTCCACCACGCTTGTCCTGAGGGTCTGCATAGCGGAACGTATTTTTACCCAGGGAATCATTGACCACAGCGCCATGTCCTCAGTATAACAAAAAACGATAGGCTATACAGCACCTGTTTTTCCATTTTTTTCAGGGGAAGCCCTGCATAAGGTTAAATAACTGGTAAAACCCGCGTAGATAGGGTACCTTCTATTTGTATGGATTCCTGTCTCCGTTACACCGCGTCGGGGCACGTTTTTATTGCTCCTGAAGATAACCCGGATAGGGTGGTAGACGATCTTTTAAGAACCGATTACGCCGAGGAATTTTGTGTGGCCCTGGACTTTGATCCCCTTTTTATCGCCCGTCTTATGGCAGCAGGTTTCCTGGTCATGTCCATGAAAATACCGGTAGGTATATCCCGAGGTGCATCAAGCTACTCCGGGGCTGAACCGCATTTTCTCCTGCTTCCCAAACTCCACCTTATCCGGTCGGTCCTCTTTTTTTCGGATCTCCACATCAAGAAATCAATTAAACCGCTTTTGTCCCGGTATGAACTCAGGGTAGATAGGGATTTCCCGGGTATCATGGAACGCTGTGTTCGTATCCACGGCGATGACTGGCTTACCCTACCCCTGCAAGAGCGTCTCACCCAGATCCGTACCTGTAAAGATGTGCAGGTCAGGCCGGTCTCCTTTGGAGTGTACCGGAATGGGGAATGTAAAGCCGGCGAATTCGGGGTGTTGGCAGGCCGGGTGTATACGAGCTATTCGGGGTATTATGATGAGAAATCCGCAGGAACCGTGCAGATGGTTCTCACCGCGCAATACCTCGAGGACCAAGGTTTTGCCTTCTTTGATCTGGGGATGCCTATGGCCTATAAACATACGCTGGGAGCATGTACTATAGAACCGCAGCATTTCGTAAGGCTTTTCCGTGCTGCCCGGGACCAGGGCAAAGGCATTTAAAAAGGTAATTCTTTATTATAGAAAAGCATTACAAAGTAAACGCCGGGCCTCATTGACGAAAATACGCTCATTACCCATACTAAAAACTATATGCAAGAAAGACGAAAAGATATCAGATATCATACCCTGGGCCGGGCACGTATTCCTGAAGTTTTTCAGGGAGATATGCTATTGAAAGATCTCAGCATTACGGGATGCCGTATACAATGCGTGAAGCCTCTCGATATACAGCTCAACACCCAATATAGGATTCAAATTATACCTGAACCGGCGGTAAAAACCGGTACGTTTGAATTGTTAGTCGAATCCCGCTGGATCCACTCCCGGGAGGATTCCTATGAAGCGGCTTTTATGATTGTGGAGTCCCCTAAAGGAAAGCAATTTGAATGGTATGTAGATTATCTTACGTGGCGTTCTGATCCGGTACGAGATACTGTACTATAATTTCAATACAGGGGAATATAGGTTTTCTCTATGCTTTTTATATACACCATTGGTCTTTGAGACCCGTAAAGGTATGATGCTTACCCCCCTTACGGGTCAGGTGTATGAACGGCTTCCTGCATTTGAAGATCACCTGCAAGCGGAATTAGGGAGCCATACCGCATCCTGGGGTCCTTTGTATTACCGGGAGCATTCTGCGGGAATAGGGCAGGGTTCTTGTTTCTGGAATCAGAATGTGTGGCTTGCCCCGTTTCGGCTTACCTTTGGCTCAATTGCACAGGCGGTTGCGGCGCTGCGAAGTATCCAGCGTAATTGGGCTCCCACCTTATGTACCCAATTCCGCCGCGGCGCTTTGATTCAGTCCCGATTACCCTTCCTTTCCGCTAAACCTCGGCCTTTCCCCTGGCTTGTACCCTCCGCGCCCGTAGGGGCGTGGACGCTGTTGGATGCCCATACCCTGATCGCCTCGGCTCATTGTTCGAGCCCGTTCCCGAGGGGGGTAATTACCTTCAAAGAAGATACGGAGGGCCCTCCCAGCCGAGCCTATCTCAAGCTCTGGGAAGCCCTGGTCCGGTTCGGAAAATGGCCGGGACCAGGGGATCGTTGCCTGGACGCGGGAGCCAGTCCTGGAGGATGGACTTGGGCAGTGGCTCGGCTAGGAGCGACCGTGAGCGCAGTAGACCGGGCTCCTCTGGCCGATCGGGTCCTGGCCATGCCGGGGGTTCGTTGGATAAGACACGATGCCTTCACCCTCAAGCCGGAAGACCTGGGGCCCCTGGAATGGCTCTTCTGCGATGTGATCTGTTATCCCCCCCGGCTGTACGAATGGATCCAGCGCTGGCTTGATTCCGGCTTATGTAGTAACTTCATTTGTACCATAAAGATGCAGGGGAAACCGGATTTTGAAACTACCCGGCGTTTTGCGGCTATCCCCGGTAGTGAGGTGGTTCATTTGTATCATAATAAGCATGAATTAACCTGGATGCGGGGCGTATAAAGCAGGTGCGTTTACTTGAGGATCAAAAGGTCCGCGATAACTCGAACCTGCGGATCCTTGTGGGTTCTCGCGGACGTTAGTCCGATACAAACCGCTCAAAAAACACACGTTTCGCAGCTCTTAGGCGAAGTGAAGCGGCTTTGTCCATAGGGTAGGGGTCTATTCGTCGTATTGTGCTTTTTTTTTCTCGTTGAACCGAGTAAACTTAAGTTTATGGGAATTATTGACCGTCTTGGAGACGTGATAAGAAGTTATCTTACTGATGAAGCTGAAGAGTCTTTGGAAGGATCCTTCCAAAGGCAATGGCAAAGCCGACGGCAGCCCTGGGAGGATCCGGATATGAACGCGGCCTTTGAAGAACTCGACGAGTATCTTCAGAGGAAACCCGGTAAAAAAGAGCGCTCCTCCTTTGGTACGGGTAATTTCCGTGCCCACGATTCTGCAGGGGCTTTTCGGGCATCGGAGTTTAAACGCCATGAACCTGCTGCAGCAGTTCCCGAATCCTTGAGGCAGGACTTTGCGGAACTCGGGGTGCCTATGGGTGCATCCTCAGAAGCTTGTAAGGCAGCCTATAAAAAGCTCCTTAAAATCCACCATCCTGATCGCCATGCAGGGCATCCGGGGAATATGAAAAAGGCCACTGAAAAGTCCGCCCGCTTAAATACCGCATTTGATCGCATTGACCAGTGGCGGCAAACCGGAAAGGTGGAATAAGGATAAGGAAGATGGTGCGATGAGACCTAGGGGATTGCGTATGAACAGGGCTTTGTACTAACCCCATCAGGATACTTACCGCGCCCATTGCTGAGGATGAGGACGCTCAGGCTTTTCCAGGAATTTTTCAGTCCCTACCAAGTCTCGCAAAATAAAAGGCGTCTAGTATTCGATCCCAGGGGCAAGCTTCGGTAAATACCGTTGCATCTCCTGAATGGGGTAAGGTCATTTTCTCTGATACCTGGGTAATCGTAAAAAACAAAGGCGGCGGAAGGAAGCGGGAAGCGGGCTGACAAAGCAGCTTGTTTGCGGAGAGAGGGCGGTACAGCCGCGTCTAGGCGGTAGAAAGGTGTTTCCCATACTAAAGCCAAAACGGGCTCTCGGGGCGTAAACAGAGGCCGGGACAGGTTTTTCGGGGGATTCCGGGAGAAACGGCTGCTGCTCGAACCGCTTCCCGCCGCGCCCAGGACAGCCGGCACGGACTGCCTGTGTTTCACCATCGGGTAACAGACATGGAGGTAGTCTCGGTCAACCAAGTGTGGGTGGCCGGCATCACCTATAGCCGCACGGAATTTTGAAGCAGGAATATAGTCTTGGTTGTTCGTTTCGGAGCAAGAAGCAGGCGCTTGCGGCGATTGATGAGGCGGTGTTCCTGTACAACCCCCTGCGGCCTCATCGGTCCCTTAACTAGAGTTGTTCAATAACTTCAGTTATTGAACAACTTCCGCGAGACTTGTGTCGGAGTAAAAGTCCGCGATAACCAACCGGGTTGTTTCACAAGTCCAATGATAAAACGATGGCCGGGGAGCGGTGCAAGAGGCTTTACAAGAAAGGGTGGATCCTTGAGGGGTATTATGAAAGCATAACACAGAACGCATCGATAGGCAGTTCACCGGCACCTACGATAAAAAGGCAGAGCCATCAGATATTTACGTCGATATAGGGTATGTGAAATTAGAGTTAATAAAATTACATCATGGGTACAATCAATGTGCGGTAAAATCACAAAATTACCTGGCATCACTGAAGGGGACAATGGAAATGCTCTCTACCTTTAACATGCCGGTACGCATGAAAACTTGTGCGCCGACATTTGTGTATGTTTTTTAAGGGAAAACAGCCTGATGATATACCCAATTAAAACAACTCCGCAGATAAAACCCGTGGTTTTGGTATTTATGGCAAATACTGAAACCGCTATAATGACAATAATGTCTTTGATGTCATTTTCCTGTTCATAATCACTACACGCAAAGAACAGAATAATAATCAACATGCCCATAAGCTCATATACATAATAGGTAAAAAGCTGTGCCAGTACGACTGGATTCATAACAAAAAGAATACTAACGGCCAGGACTGCGAGTTTATTTTTATGGTATTTGGTGACGTATTTTAAGGCGTAACAAAGCGTTATTACAAAAAAGATAACTTTATACATAAAATTTACAGTCCTTTTAATAGCATTGATTTTGGTGCCAGTCGCCCCCTGCGTTGCCGATGAATACCGTGATGTTATTTTAAATTATGTTCTTTAACATACGCGATAACCCGCTCTAAGTCATTCGGCGTATCAACCGCGATAGTTTCT
>JAIRNP010000119.1 GCA_031258005.1 Treponema sp. | reverse complement strand
CGTCTGCGCCGGCGGCTCGCCCAGGCAAACCGTATACCAACGCAGGAACGGACATAGCTTGGGCAACATTTTCTATATGAGGCATCCATAGTTTTCGACAACATTTCAAAATGAGGCATTTCGGGGAAGGCGTAATTCCTTTGAACGGAAGGTTATGCAATGACCAGGTTCACCAGCTTATCCAGGACCGTGATGACCTTGACCACCCGGCGCCCCTCTGTCCATTTGCGGATCCCCGGCAGGGCCTGAGCCTGGGTTTCAAGCTCCTCCTGGGATGTGCCCGCAGCCGCGGTGAACTTGTCCCGGACCTTGCCGTTCACCTGCACGACTATGGTTAGTTCCGGATCCACCGTGAGCGCTTGGTCGTAGGGGGGCCACCTGGACTTGGACACCGATTCAGAAGCCCCGAGCTTCTCCCACAGTTCCTCCCCCAGGTGCGGCGCGTAGGGGCTCACCATCTGTACCAGGGGGGCCCAGAGGCTCCGGGGTATTTCCTTCAGTTTCGCCAGTTCCGTGGAGTACACCATCATGGCGCTGATAGCGGTATTGAAGTTAAGAGACCCCGTATCCTCGCTCACTTTCTTGAGGGTCTTGTGGAGAAGCCGATATAAGCCGGGGCTCCCCGGCGCGTTACTGAGGGGCTTTTCGCCTATGGCCCAGAGGCGCTCCAAAAACCGGGAAACCCCCACCAGCCCTGAGGTGATCCAGGGTTTACTCACCTCTAAAGGCCCCATGAACATCTCGTAGACCCGCATGGCGTCTGCCCCGTAATTCCGCACTATGTCGTCAGGGTTTATGACGTTCCCCCGGCTCTTGGACATCTTCTGGTTATCCTCGCCCAGGATCATCCCTTGGTTCACCAGGCGCTGAAAAGGCTCCTTGGTATTCACCAGGCCCAGATCGTAGAGGACCTTGTGCCAAAAGCGGCTGTAGAGCAGGTGGAGGACCGCGTGTTCCGTACCCCCCACATACAGGTCCACCGGGGCCCAGTAATCGATCTTCTCCGGATCTGCAAAGGCGGTTGGGTTATGGGGGTCCAGGTAGCGCAGGTAATACCAGCAAGACCCGGCCCACTGAGGCATGGTATTGGTCTCCCGGATGGCCGGACCGCCGCATCGAGGGCAGGCGGTATGGACCCAGTCGGTGATGAGCGCCAGGGGGGATTCACCGGTGCCGGTGGGGGTGTAGGACTGAACCTCCGGGAGCCGCAGGGGAAGGGCGGATTCGGGGAGGGGCACGATTCCAGAACCATGGGCGGCGTGACAGCTCTTGCAGTGGACCACCGGGATAGGCTCCCCCCAGTAGCGTTGACGGCTGAAGATCCAGTCCCGGAGCTTATAGTTGACCGCCTTCTTCCCTAAACCCTGTTCCTCAAGCCAAGCGGTAATCCGGGGTATGGCCTCGGCAGTGGGAAGCCCGTTAAATTGACCGGAATTGACAACCCAGCCTTCGGCAGTGGTACATGCGGAAACCCCTTCGTGGTTTTCCTGAGGATCTTCCGCCGGCTGTTGGGGAGGGGATGGGGAGACCACCGGGATAATAGGCAGCTTAAAGGTCTTGGCAAACTCCCAGTCCCGTTGGTCGTGGGCAGGAACCGCCATGATGGCTCCGGTGCCGTAGGAGATGAGTACGTAGTCCGCTATCCAGACGGGGATCTTGGCCCCATTCACCGGATTCACCGCAAAGGCCCCGGAAAAAACCCCGGTCTTGATCTTGGCCAAGTCGGTCCGTTCCAGGTCGCTTTTCTTGGCCGCTTCTTCCCGGTAGACCTGTACGGCATTCCGCTGCTCCTTCGTGCTTATCCGGTCCACCAAAGGATGCTCCGGGGCCACTACCATGTAGGTTGCCCCGAAAAGGGTATCAGGCCGAGTGGTGTAGATTTCGAGTATATCCCGGTGGCCTTCAATGGGAAACAACACATTGGCCCCCTCGCTCCTGCCTATCCAATTCCGCTGCATGAGCTTCACGGGCTCAGGCCAATCCAGATCCTCCAGATCATCCAAGAGCCGCTGGGCATAGGCGGTGATCTTAAGCACCCACTGGCGGATCCGCTTTCGGCTTACCTTGGTACCGCAGCGTTCGCAGGCTCCTTCCTTCACTTCCTCGTTGGCAAGTCCGGTTTTGCAGGAAGGACACCAGTTGATAGGACTCTCCGCCTCATAGGCTAAGCCCTGTTCCAAAAGCTTAAGGAAAATCCACTGGGTCCAACGGTAGTATTCAGGACTGGAAGTGTCCACTTCCCGATCCCAGTCATACGAAAAGCCCAGGCTTTTTATCTGGGAGCGGAACCTTTCGATATTCGCCACGGTGGTCTGTGCCGGATGGGTACCGGTCTTGATGGCATAGTTTTCCGCAGGAAGGCCAAACGCGTCGAATCCCATAGGGTGCAGCACGTTGTAGCCCTGCATCCGCAAGTACCGGCAGTAAATATCCGTTGCCGTATAGCCTTCGGGATGTCCCACATGCAAACCCTGGGCCGAGGGGTAGGGAAACATGTCCAGCACATAACGCCGCTGCTCCCGGGGGATGGCCGGGTCTTCCAGCGCTCGGAAGGTCTTATGGGTTTCCCAGTAACGCTGCCATTTTGGTTCTATGATATCAAAGGGGTATGTAGCCATAGGGCATAGTAGCCGGTAAGCGCCTGGCCATGCAACCGGGGTTTAAGAAGGACTCGTCTCCCCTGCAAAAAAATCGTTCACCCCCTCTTGATCATTTGCATCGAATTTGCTAAAAATTTAATTATGACGTTTTCAAGGGGTCTTGGTGAGCAAGGGCCATAGTTGAGAAGACCTTTGCGGGGAATTAGCTCAGTTGGTAGAGCGATAGGTTCGCAATCTATAGGCCAGGGGTTCGAATCCCCTATTCTCCAAAGTTCTATTTTCCTGTGTAGTAATGAACTACAAAGAGGACTATCCGACGACGGGCGTCCTTAATCAGTGGGTATAACGAAAATAGCCGGTATGAGTTTGTTTTTTTGTTCAAGGACGGTCGCTACCTCCGCTCCTCATGGATAGAAAGGCGGTTTCCCGAATGGCTTAAACATGCCGGGATTGGGTAATATTCTAACATTATTGGAATAAACTACTCTCCCCAAAAACCAGGCGTTATTGTCAGGGCCACAACGATCTGGTGCATCCGTTCCGTTTTTGAAAAACGAAGCCCTTTCCTCACTAACTGGGCACCTTATGTCCTCAGCGATAGATGCTTCCTTTTAATCTTTTGGGGTTTAATTCCCCGCCCCTCTGGGGCGTAATACTGGGGGGGCGGGGGATTTGTTCCCCCGCATACGATACGCTTTCAAGGAGAAAGCTTCAATACCCCGCCCCTCTGGGCTAAACTTGACCCACGGATTCACGCGAGGTACTCTCGGTATGCCAGCAAGATATAGAGTTTTATGAGCCCTATCCATAGCGTCTTCACCCCCAGGAGGCCCATCACTGGGAGCACGTT
>JAIRNP010000109.1 GCA_031258005.1 Treponema sp. | reverse complement strand
ATGCGCTGGCGCGCCGAAGGGACGAGTTTCCCGAAAGGCTTTCGCCCAATACTGCACCCCCCGGTCGGAATGGAATAGCAGCCCGTCCTGGGCCTTCCGGTTGGCAAAGGCCATCTCCAAGGCGGGAATGGTGGTATGAACGCTCTCCCTATCGCCGCTTACGGCCCAGCCCATGACCTTCCGGTCAAACAAGTCCAGCACCACCGTCAGGTATACCCCGCCCCCGATAGTACGCCGTCCACCGCCCCCGTGCCTAAGGATAATGTTATGTTGGGCAGGTTTATACCCATTCATTTATTTCTTTTTTTGACACACCCCATTCTATGCCAAACTGTATTCCAGCCCGGTTGCAGTATTTGCAAAATGGTTTGGGTTTTATTAAAAACTCATAAATCTCATGAATAGTATTGACATTTCTTATTTCAATACTATCATCATTGGTAACTTCCAGGTTTTCACCGAAAAATGCGTTAAAATGTTCAATACACGCAATGGTGTTACATGGGTATATTTTCCCGTCCTTCATGCGAATACAACTGTTGACCTGATTGCAAATATTGAAACTTCGGCTTAAAGGCTGTCTGCCCGCAAGATCGAGGGGATATTTCCACATCGCTTTTATGGGCGTATTGCTTCCCCCCACATAATCAAACTTTACATTGTTTAATTCCGCTGTTTTTCTCAGTGTATCAATATCAAGTTTAATGGGATACCTCGACAAACTTATACAAACGTTGTTTTTCCTGCAATTCTCCCAAAAATCATTTCCCATTTTAAACAGAAGAACGCCGTTGGTCATGAATGATAATTCGGCGGCAGGAAAAAATGCGCGGGCAATATCGAACATTTCTAAAAGGCGCGGATGCAAAAGCGGTTCGCCGCCAATAAAACAGACAGATTCAAGTTGATTGTCTGTCAATAGCGCTAATCGTTCCATGTCGTTTCTGTAAGATTCAACATCAAGAAAGCATTCCTTGGCAAGCGGACCAAATGTGGTGCAGCATTTACACCGAAGGTTGCAATGCTCTACCGCCGGAATGTCTATTTTCATGGATGCCCGCAGGGTATGTTTTTTCTTCGCGGCAATTTTAAAGCCGATTAAACACAGCCCTTTAAACACCGGGCTTTTTTCGGGAATGATTTTTACAATATTGTCCCTGACAAACCGTAACGCATTGGAGTAATAGTCCTTATGAACATTGAGAAGCGTATGTTCTTGATTCATCTCCCTGCCTTCCTTGTGTATGAATTTTCATATATTTGGGGTCCTTGCCCCGCATAATTCCCGCCCTCAAGGGCAGATTGATCGCTGAGTTTCACAATATCCTTCTATTTATTGAATGTTTGTAAGCAGTATGCGATCTCTTTATAGCTATACTTGAATTTGATGTAAGCTTAAAGCTGCCATACGGGTAAAAAAGAGAAGCTTATAGAATACAAAACATGGATTTAAACCGTCTCTTTATTTCCAATATGAAAAAGTGGCGTAAAAACCGGGGAATTTCCCAAAAAACGCTGTCTGAACGGTGTGAAGCGGCCCACACCTATATCAGGCAGATTGAAAGCGGGAGCAGAACGCCTTCTTTCGCCTTTATTGGGAAGCTCGCCGAGGCTCTGGATGTTGAAGTTTACCAGCTTTTTTATGACGAAACCGCGGCGCGGGACGAAAATCCGTCCCCAAAAAAGCATTTGGAAGCAATTAAAATGGATATGCTTGCACAAGTGGCACATGGAATTGATACGATTATCCTTGAGGCTCAAAAGTGAAACCCGTGTCTGTCTCTCCCGGTTCATAAAAAAACGTTGTACTCTCTGCTTACAAATGAAACCGTAAACTATTGCGGTTCTACCTTATGTATGGTATACTTTCCCATGTTTTTATGGGTCTCTCCCGAAAACCGGGGAACAGCTCATAAAAACACCGGAGCGACGGATAAAAACCGGGTATCGGCTCACAAAGACATGGGGGTCGTCCCCGGAAACATGGGAATGGCTCATAAAAACACCGGAGCGCCCCCCAAAAACCGGGAAATGAGCCGCCCAGAAAAAGGAGGCTTCACGAACCCTCCTGGTTCGTGTCCGATATAACCCCTCCGCGCAATGCGGCTTAAAGAGAGGTACTGTATGGCACATACGCAGGACTATATTCCTACGCGGGATGCGGATTTTGACGGCTGGTTTGAAAACCTGAAAAATTACGTTGTGGAAAAACATCGGGGGCTTCTCCGGCATGGACGCACATTCCGGCGGCAAAGGTAACGGCATTAACCGGGCAATTTACCGCATGGCATACGGCTTATGAGAAGACCCTCGGGCCGCATACGCCTGTGGACACGGAGGCCAAAAACAACGCGAAAAAGGCCGCCGGCAAGTTTATCCGGCCCTTTGTGGCGCAGTTCCTCAAATTTGACCCCATTACCAATGAGGATCGCAGGGCTATGAACCTCCACAATAGGGACACTACCAAAAAACTCCTATTGGCGCACCAGCGACCCGCCCGGTTATTTCAGACCTTAAGCCCTTAGGCGGTTTTCAGGTGGAAATCCGTTTCCATGACGAGGCAACGCCCACAAGCAGGGCCAGACCTTACGGAGACAACGGCTGTCTCTTGAATTACACATGGGGGCCGGAACGGATCGCTGATTACGCGCAACTGACGCAAACCAAACTTATGACTCGTTCTCTGTGGCGGCTTAACCTGCCGTCTGAAGCGGAAGGGAAATTTTTATCTGGTGCCGCTCGCTGGCAAAACGAGAAAGGGGAATTAGGCCCGTGGAGCGACATTCAGACAGTAGTAATTGCGTAAAGTGGGGCCAGTTGTTTCACAACAGACCCCGCAGTTTCTTGTAAGAATAAAAAAATAAACGAGGGGTTGTCCAGGAAGTACCATTTCTGGAGAGCCCCTTATATTTTTTTCCCGTCCAGGCCAAGGGACGGGTGGAACGGAACCACGGCGTTGCCCAAGACCGGCTGGTATCGGACTAAAAGTCCGCAGAGCTTCGGCTGGCGGGTATTTCAACCATCGGGGAAGCCAACCGGTTTCTCCGGGAAACCTACCTGCCGAAGATGAACGGGAAGTTCACCCGCCCCGCCGCTTCGCACGATGATGCCCACGTCCCGCTTCTGGATGTGGATCTCACGGACATCTTTTGTTTTGCCTATGAACGGAGGGTATCCACCGATTACACGGTTCGGTTTGAGACCAGGCTGTTTCAGATTCTGAAAGAGAACCGCAGCCACCCGCAACCCAAGCGGCAGGTCATAGTGAGGAAGAACCTGGACGGTACCCTACGCATCCTGTGGGAAGGAAAACCGCTTAAGATTAAAGAAGTATTACCTACGAAGGAGGCAGACCAGCCGGTGACCAACGTCGCCTGATGGACATTTCTATTGAACGTTGACAATTGAGGCGCTGAATACTTGACAAAACCGAATTGGGTCCTATAGTTGCCTCTTGCGGGAAGTCTGCGCTTATAGCTGGCATTGTTAAGATTATATTAGTATCTACTTACTTTTTGTTGCAAGTGTCAATAGGCCCTGGCGGTTGGAGGGTGCGGAGACAGCCCTTTCCCCATAGCAGGGCTTACACCCAAGTGACCGGTGGCTTAGCCGTCTCCGTACCTTGATGGGGTTTCACCAGGCGCATTGACGATTTTTCATTGATACGGTATGGTGATTACATCCTAGGTATAGAGCGTCTTTTTCAAAAGGCAAGCCTTGAAAAAGGCTCTGTATCAAGTCCAATTTGTAGAGGTATGAAACTTCATGGCTTCAAAAGACAAAAAAACACTCAATCCTTCAGATAATACTGTTGCAGCCGACCTCATGCGCCGCTTTAAGACCCATCCCTTCCTGTTCATCGGAACCATCGTCGTGTTGGTTATCGTTATTGTGGCCTTCGTGTTTGTTCCTGCTATCGTACCAAGTGCCGGGGCTTCGGTGGATCTCAGTTTTGGTTCCTATAACAAGATTCCCCTGACCTATGTACCGGGGAATTACTTCTCCCAGATCCGAGAAATGATAGCCCAATACCGGCAACCTTCGGAGGATACCAATTATCAACTGGCCAGTTACCAGATTTGGCGGGAGGCCTTTGAGGAAACGGTGATCCATACCGCGATACTGGAGGAGATGAACCAGGCAGGCTATAAGGTCCCCCCAGAGGTAGTGGACCGGGAAGTGGCCCAGCTCCCCCAATTCCAGGAAAACGGCCGGTTTTCCACCTCCAAATACCGGGCCTTGGATGACACTTCCCGGATAACCCTGTGGCGGCAGGTGCAAGACAGCATCGCCAAAGAGTATTACCAGAGGGATATAGAGGAACTCAGGATATCCTCCCAAGAAAAAGCCTTTATCCGGGCTATGGCTTCTCCCAAGCGGAGTTTTTCTATGGCGGTCCTTCCGTTACGAGGCTATCCTGATACGGAACTCATCGCCTATGCCGCTGCCGAGGAGGCTCTTTTCCGGGTTATCCATCTCTCCCGTATCACCATCACCTCCAATGAACGGGAAGCCCAGCAGATCCTCAATACGATTACTGATGGGACCAGTACCTTTGAAGAGGCTGCTCAGACCTATTCCCAGGATACCTATGCTGAACGAGGCGGGGATATGGGGGTTAAAATGGCCTATGAGCTTATCTCAGAGGTGCCGGATGAACAGGCCCGGGAATCTCTTATCCATCTAGCCAAGGGCGACCTAAGCCCTCTGGTGAAGGTTCCCACAGGCTGGGCCTTTTTCAGGGCTGAAGAGACCCCCTATCCTGCGGATACTGGGGACGGGGCCTTATTGGAAAAAATCCGTACCTATATCATGGAGTTTGAACGGGGTCGGGTGGAGGACTACTTTATAACCGAGGCAGAAGCCTTTAGAACCGCGGTTACGGAAAGTAGTTTCGCTGATGCCCTCATCCAAAAAGGGCTTTTGGAACGTACCTTTGGTCCGCTGTCCCTCAATTATGGCGATGTGCCGATCTTTACGAGCCTTGCGTCTTTCTCGGTGCCTGAACTGAGCGGAGCCGGATTAAATGAACTTTTTTGGCAGACCGCCTTTTCCACCCCCTTAAATACTCCCTCCCAGCCCTTGGTAATCGGCAATACCGTAGCCGTCTTATACCCTTCGGAAGAGATCAGCGAAGATGAAACCAACGGGGAGTATATAGAGACCGCCTATGCCTCCTATTGGATGAGTTCCTTTATTAATCAGAACCTGCGGGACTATTTTCTCACTAACAAAAAACTGGATGACCGCTTCTTTGACGCCTATTTTAAGTATATCCAGCCCTTAGATTGAGAAAAACTCCTCATGTCCGATGAACCGCCCCGGCAGTGTAAAGCTCGCCGGGGATTTTCGATTTCTTATAAAGGAAAGACCCTCCTTTCCCGTATAGACCCCATCGCCCAAGGGGAACGGCTTGCCAAGGCAGTTCCTTTGGGAGGAGGGATCCTCTACTTTTGCCCTTCTCCTTTGTATGGGTATGGTATTGAGTGGCTGCTTGGCCATGTAAGTCCTGATTCGGCCATCCTCTGCGTGGAACTTGATGAAAAGCTCTTCGCCTTATCCCGCAAAGCTATGGAAGACATACTGAAAAAAAATCCTGCCCTGAGTCTGCTTAGCGGTTCCGGCGATCCCGCCCGGCTCTGCGGGTGGGTCCAGAACACCTGGGGAAGCCGTCGGTTCCGCCGTATAGAAATCCTTCGTTTATCTGGAGGCTGGCAATTATACGAGGAACAGTATGCCAATCTGGCAGACGCGCTTCGCCGGAATATTGCCATCGATTGGGGTAACGCCATGACCCTGATGAAGATGGGCCGGCGGTATATTCGGAATGCCATCCGCAACTTGGCGCTCATTCCTCAAGCCCCCTCTCTCCGGGACTGTACCTTGGGGGCTTCGCCTGTGTTAGTACTGGGGGCGGGTCCTTCCCTGGATGGGGTCTTGGAAGGGCTGCATCGCTGCTGGGGCACAGACCTCTCTGAAATCTCTCGACCCTTCAAGATAATCGGCGTGGATACCTGTCTGCAGCCCTTAAAAGACTGGAACATCAAACCGGATCTGGTAGTCGCCCTGGAAAGTCAGCATTGGAACCTCCGAGATTTCATCGGTATGGGTTCTTGGGACATTCCTCTCGCGATGGATCTTTCTGCGCTTCCTGCTACCCGGGAAGTCCTTGGGGGCCATCCCCGGCTCTTTGCCACCCCCTGGACCAGGCTTCGCCTGTTTAAGCGGCTTGCATCAGCCAAGTTGCTCCCGGAAACCTTTCCACCCCTGGGTTCGGTGGGACTTACCGCCGTAGCCCTAGCCCGGCGCCTTTCCACAGGGCCTATCATCATCGGAGGCATGGATTTTGCCTTTACCCTGGATAGATTTCATGCCCGATCTACACCAGGGCACTGGGAAGGATTGTCCCGGCAGACCCGTTTTAGGAGCATCCTCATGGCTGAGACTGCGTTCCGGCCCGGTACCGGGGCGGCCCGTTCAAAAGCAGGACTATCCCAACGAACCGATCCGGTGATGAAGACCTATCGGGACCTCTTTGAACAGGAATTTGCCAAAGACCCCCGGATCCATGATATCACCGGCTTGGGCTTGCCCTTAGGATTGCGGAGCCTATCCTTGGAAAGGGCCTTAGCGGTATTGGGGAAGGGCCTCCCCAGCGGATCCGGCGGAGTTCCGAAACCCCGTCATACAGGGGAGGCGGCCATAGCCGCCGCAGTAGACACCTTCATCTGCCGAGAACGAGACGCCTTGATGCTGCTCCGGGATATACTCACCGGAAACAGGTCCAAGGCTCCTGAAAACCTTGAGGCCTTGCTGGACGAAGGTGATTACCTTTGGGCCCATTTTCCTGAATGTGCTGGAGCGGAAGGCCGCCGTCCTTCAGGAACGGACCTTTCCTTCCTGAAACGGGTGCGCATAGAAATCGACCCTCTGGTTAAACTCTTCGATTTGACCCTCCAAGAGGTACGCAGCTATCCCTCCACCGGAAGTACCTGGTAAACCTAGTCCCAGAAGGGCAAGATAGCCGAGGAGGTCTACCCATGAGCAAAAAGGAAACCATTGAGGTTTATGCTCCCTACTCATGTCAAGGAATCCAGGAAAGGTTTTGATGTATACCTGCACAACCCTCAATACCAATCAGGATGTATGTTTTTCCCGGTCCCGTTCCCAGAAACACGTCATGGGAGGTACGGGACTTCACCTTTAAAAATGAATGGATTCATAGTTCTCGACCTCAGAGTATTTCCCCTGGGCTTCCTCAGCCATGACCCGTGCTTTAAGCGCAGCATGGTCTTCCTCCTTTCTAAATTCCGGCCGGAATTCCACGTGTTCTGCCACAATGGTAACTTTAGAGTGAGCTTTCCCATCCGGATCATTCCATCGATCCTGTTTTAGACGGCCCACTATCCGGACGCCTCGGCCCTTATGGCCCAGGTTATAACAGCTTTCCGCCAGTTTCGCCCAGGTCTCTACATTGAAAAAACTCACTTCCTCTTCCAAACCAGACTCTTTTTTATAGATCCGGTTGGAAGCAAGACTAAAGGTACACACTGGCGTTCCCTTGGGAGTGGAACGGAAAATGGGGTCCTTGACCAGATTACCTTCGATTAAAATTGAATTGAGGTTATTCATACTGTTCCCACATACAATAAAAGTCCGGCATTTCCTAATGCACGGGTCATGGAAAGGCGGCCTGGATCATAACGCATTACCCCACACCGACTTCTCCATGCTATACTATATACGGAGCAGGTATGGTTCCTGCTTTAACCGGACTGATTTTTTTGTAAGCCCGCGGTCCATTGCTGAAGGGCAGCGGGAATTGCAATGATCACTCCAAGACAAATCAGATGGGGATTATCAGGAAATAGACTGCCAACACTTCCCGTACCGGGTATTCCACCAGGGGCAGGAGCAGATCGCCGGTAAACTTAGTCCGTTCAAAATGCTTTTCAGGGAAAGCCCCGGTTTGCAGTATTCTTTAATGGTACAAGGTACCGTAGTAAGGCAATACCCGCTTAAAGCGTCCCTATGTGTTGAACCAACATGATAAGGAACTGTCAAATAATAACTTGACGATTATGGTATAATGGGTTATACCATCTTTACCAATCCAACAGGGGGTAAAGATAGTATGGAAGAGCGGATCAAGATGCTGTTGCCATAGTTGAATGAAATGCAAAAACGATTATTTTTGGCAAGCGAAGCTATATCGTATGGACGAGGCGGGATAGCGGAAGCGATACGGATTACCGGATTTTCCCGTAATACCGTTAAGCGTGGAATAAACGAACTAAAAAACGGAGTAACTTATAAGGGGAAAGCGCGTAAAAGCGGAAAGGATACGTATCCGTGCGGATACGCTGAGGGGATGGCTGATAAGCGAAGGGCTGTGGCAGGGGAAACGGCGGAGGCGTGTATACCGGAGCCGACGGGACGGTTTCGGGGAGCTCCTGCAGGTTGACGGGAGCCACCATGACTGGTTTTACGGGCGGCGGGGGGGACCTGTTGCCTGATACCCATGATAGCTGACGCGACCAATACCCGGGCGGAGCCATTTCCAGCAGGCGTGTGAGAAACGGGGGGTGGAGGTGATCCCGGCCACTCGTCCCCCGGCGGGCGGAACGGAATCACGGGCTGGACCAGGACCGGCTGGTCAAAGCGCCTCGGCTTGCCGGGATTTCGACGAGAGCGGCGGCAAACCGGTTTCCTGAGGAAACGTACCTTCCCAGGATACCCGGGAAGGTTTCCCGCCCGGCGGACGCGCCTGTTCCGTTGGGGAAGGTGGACCTGGCGGAGGTCCGCTGTGGTGAACAGGAACGGAGGGTGGCCAGTGAATATGGGGTTCGCTTTGCATGCCGGCTGTTTCAGCTTCTCAAGACCCACCGGCATCTGCCCCCAGCCTGGAGACAAGGGTATCATACGAATCAGGCGGGAGGGGAGCCTGAGTATGCTGGGGAAGGGGAAATCACTCCTCCTTGAGGAGTTGCCACTACCCAAAAAAGGTCTGTCCAATTCCCCTGCCGCTTTAAGAAAGAGGACATTTCTATTGCGTCTTGACAGTTCGTTTTCTCCCCTATTGAAACTTATTTTAAAATAAGCCTATGCTTAACCTATATAAGCAGTGGGTTAAAGAAATAAAGCAATACGAGTAGGGAAGAGAGAACCATGATGAAAAGAATGGTGTTTTGTGCGGCGTTGATCGCAGCTATGGCAGGAGCTTCGGCCTTTGCCGGGGCTAAACAGCAGTGGCGTGGATCCCAGGCATTAAAGCGAGCCTTGGAGCCCGCTTTTTCAAAATAAGAAGCCCTTTGGGGGTGGAGGTAGCGCCTCCTCATGTAAACGCCCCCGAAAGCGCTTCATCATGGAAATTAGGGGGTGTTGTTGTCTGAACCTGCTATTGAGATGGTGAATATCACCAAGATTTTCCCCGGGATCATTGCCAACGATAAAGTCAATTTTACCGTAGACCGGGGTGAGATTCATGCCTTGCTGGGAGAAAACGGCGCGGGGAAATCAACCCTCATGTCCATTCTCTTTGGCCTTTATGAACCGGACGGGGGTATTAATAAAATAGGGGGCCGGGAAGTGCGAATCCGGAATCCCAACGACGCCACGGCCCTTCACATCGGTATGGTCCATCAGCATTTCCAGTTGATACATAATTTCACCGTTACCGAAAACATTGTGCTCGGTCTTGAACCCCGCACTCCCTGGGGAAATCTGGACTTAAAAACCGCGGAAAAGCGGGTGAGGGAACTCTCGGAAACCTATGCCCTTTCGGTGGATCCCCGGGCTTTGATTGAGCATATCACCGTGGGTATGCAGCAGCGGGTGGAAATCCTCAAGATCTTGTACCGGGATGCGGATATTCTTATCTTTGATGAGCCTACCGCGGTGTTAACCCCCCAAGAAATCGACGAGCTTTTGGCCATCTTCCGCCGGCTCAAGGCCGAGGGAAAAACCATCGTGTTTATCACCCATAAACTGAAGGAAATTAAAGCCGTGGCAGACCGCTGTACGGTTCTGCGCCGGGGTAAATCTGTGGGAACCGTGAGGGTCAAGGACGCGGATGAACAGGAGTTGGCGGAAAAAATGGTAGGCCGGACCGTGAATTTCCGGCTGGATAAACAATATGCCCGTCCCGGGGAACTCATTCTCAAGATTGAAGCCATAACCGTTATCGGCTCCAAGGGGATTCCTGCGGTGAAGAACTTTTCCCTGGAAGTGCGGGCCGGAGAAGTAGTAGGCGTTGCCGGGGTAGACGGCAACGGCCAGGCCGAACTTGTGGCGGCCGTCTCCGGGCTGCTTCCGGTTAAATCCGGGCGGATCCTCCTTAAGGGGAGAGACATTTCCAAAGAAACCATTAAAAAGCGCAATGAAGCAGGGATTGGCTTTGTCCCGGAAGACCGGCATAAATACGGCCTGGTCTTGGATTTCCGGCTGGACGAGAATCTTATCCTGAAAAATTACCATAAAAAGCCCTATTCCAACCGCTTGGGATTTTTACGGTTCCCGGTGATTGAAGATCATGCAGAACAGTTGATCCATCAATTCGATATACGGGCGGGAAACGGTGCGGCCACCCTCGCTAAATCCATGTCCGGGGGTAATCAACAGAAGGTGGTCATTGCCCGGGAACTGGATGTCTCCCCGGAACTGCTGATCGTGTCTCAGCCTACCCGGGGCCTCGATGTGGGAGCTATCGAATACATACACCAGCGTATTCTGGATGAGCGGGACAAGGGACGGGCCGTGCTGCTGGTATCCTTTGAACTGGATGAAATCCTGGGGCTCTGTGATCGGATTGCCGCGGTTTCCAAAGGAACCGTGGCGGGGATCCTCTCTGCGGCAGAAGCGGACGAAAAGCATATTGGAGCAATGATGGGGGGCATTACCGGAGATGCCTCCATAGGAGGATGCTATGGCTGAACCCTTTCGGACCTCTGCCAAACAACGGGCCGCTATCCGGGAACATATTCTTGAGGTATTCACCGGTTCCAACGGTCTTTTGTCCGTAAGCGTGGTGATTTTGGGCTTCCTGGTGGGAACGATTCTGATCCTTGCGGTGGGCCGCAGTCCTGGAGGCATGTATTCTGCGGTGATCCAGGTGCTTACGGGGTTTGACCTGCGGCGCTGGACCCCGGTGGAAGGGCCTGTGGCCCAATGGTTTGCCCAAACCTTGGGCTGGGAACTCCGGCTGCCCCTGTGGAACATGCGCTACATAGGAGAATGGCTGGTCATGTCCATGCCCCTTATTCTCTGCGGCTTTTCCATGGCCTTTGCCTCCCGGACGGGCTTGTTTAATATCGGTGCGGAAGGACAGTATATTGCGGGCCTTACGGCGGCTCAGTTTATCGCCCTCTATGGCCCTCCGGTTCCTGGACTCCATTGGGTCGTGGCTGTGGCCGGGGCGATCCTTGCCGGAGCCTGCTGGGGGGGAATCGTGGGCTACTTAAAAGCCCGGTTCAATGTATCTGAAGTGGTTGCGACGATTATGATGAACTACATCGCCTTCTATGTTTCCCGGTATAGTACCATGCAAATTCCTGGAGCCAATACCTTCCAAACTCCTCCCCTGCCCCCTACGGCTCGGCTGGTAAGTCCCTTTTTGGCATCCCTCACCAATGGTTCCCGGTTGAATTATGGGCTGTATCTTACCATAGGAGGGATCTTTTTGTTCTGGCTCATTATGAGCAAGACCCAATTCGGCTATTCCCTGCGGGCTACGGGATTGAATAAAGACGCCGCCCGGTATGGAGGGATCAGCGTAAACTCCAGTATCACCGCGGCTATGGCCATTGCCGGGGCTTTTGCCGGGCTCGCAGGGGCCATCGTTTCCCTGGGGGTTTTTCCCTCCGGTCGGGTGCTCTCGGTCCAAGACGGCTACGGGTTCGACGGTATTGCGGTAGCCTTGGTGGGAAACAGTACTGCCGGGGGAACCGCCCTGGCGGGACTTCTTTTCGGCATGTTAAAGTCCGCCCAGCCGTTGATGCAGTCCCGGCATATCCCCAAGGAAATTACCTCAATTATTATGGGCCTGGTGGTGGTCTTCATCTCCCTTCGCGCAGGGGTGCGGATCCTCATCGACTGGCAGCTCAAAGAAAAAGCCCGCAAAGGGAGGATAAGTGAATGACCTCGTTTTTCAGTACCCTGGTACAGATGCTGCCTTCAACCCTCATGATCGTAGCCCCTATCTTAATTGCCGCCATCGGAGGACTCATCAGTGAACGAGCCGGGGTGGTCAACATCGCCTTAGAGGGGCTTATGGCTATCGGCGCCATGATTGCGGCCACCACCCATGTGCTCTTAGAGACCGCCATCGGGTTTTCCATTCCCTTAGCTTTAATTCTGGCGGCCCTGGGGGGCTGTCTTTTCTCGCTCATCCATGCCTTTGCTTCCATAAGCCTCCAGGCGGATCAGGTGATATCGGGAACCGGAATCAACCTCCTCGCCACCGGGATAACCCTGTTTTTTTGTCAGCTTCTCTTTCAGATGGACCGGACCATGAATCCCAAGTTGGGGATGATGCCCGGTCCAGGGGGGATCTATCCCACCGTGTGGATAGCCCTGGTCTTGTTGGGGATTACCTGGTTTGCGCTCTACCGTCGGCCCTGGGGACTGCGGCTCCGTTCCTGCGGCGAACATCCCCAGGCCCTGGCTTCCGCGGGGGTGAATGTCCTGAAGATCCGGTACACGGCGGTCCTCATCTCCGGAGCCTTGGCAGGACTGGCAGGAGGCTGCATCGTGTTGACCCAGGACATTCAATACACCCTAACCACCATCAATGGAAAGGGCTTCATCGCCCTAGCCGCGGTGTCTTTTGGACGCTGGCTTCCCCTGGGGATCCTCGGTTCTTCCTTCCTTTTTGGCGCGGCTTCGGCCCTGGCGGTGAATATCATCAACATCAAAGTCCTGCAATTTCTCCCTTCGGAATTCTTTAACGCCCTGCCCTATGGTATCACCCTGGTAACCCTGGTATTTTTCAGCGGTAAGGATTACGCCCCGCGGGCTGCCGGGCAGCCCTATGACAAGGGGAAGCGGTAACCGGGAAAAGATGTAAAGGTTATGCAAGACTTTGTTATGAGTACTAGACAAAATCCTGGTAAATGTGGTATATTAAATATAATGGCGCCGTACCCAAGCGGTAAGGGAGAGGTCTGCAAAACCTTTATACGACGGTTCGATTCCGCCCGGCGCCTATAAGATTATTCCTGAAGGGTGAGGAAACTACCGTTGCAGGAAGGGATGTTTCTTATGTCTGCTAGTAGACAGTCAGTTTTGTATCTGTGGAAAAAAAGGAGTAATCTACCGGTTATAGCCACCGAAACGGAGGGGAGTACTATGACCAAGAAATACAAAGTTACTTTAACGGTGGAAGAACGGACACAGCTCAAGGAGCTACTGAACAAGGGTACACATAGTGCCCAGAAACGGAAACGAGCACAAGTGCTCTTGCTTGCCAAGGGGCGGTTGTGCCCCACTATAATGACGGCTCAAGAAGGTTCGATATGCTGCGCTTATGTCCCGCCAACGCCTGCCTTCCGGGTCACGTTTGGTATCAAACCGGTCTTTGGTTTGGATTAGTTCAATAATAAGTTGAACATATTGTTTATCTATGGTACAATGTTTTCATCAAGTAAATGAGGGTGAAAACATGGAAAAACGAATTCTACGAATGATACCTTTATTAGACGA
>JAIRNP010000047.1 GCA_031258005.1 Treponema sp. | reverse complement strand
TACGGCATCGGCGGACCTTTGGTCCGATACCTCCGATAGGTTGGTGTTGCAACTTTATACTACCGTGTTTACGATGCCGTTTCTATACCTTCCTATTTTCGCACTTCAAAAAAAAATCGGCCTTATGATTCACCGGAATTTCTAAATTTAAACTGTTATATTTTATCCACGGCAAACAAGATGTATCAAATGAATTTTGGGGAATATCTTTCACAAAAAATTTATGATCATTTTTATATTTTTCTATGTCTTCCGATATATTTTTATAAAATATTTTAAAATCATTATTATATTCCGTACACACACCTGAAAATGTTTTTGTGTCTTCATGAAAAATTAAATGTAAAGGAGACACAAAATCATAATGTCCGATAATTCCATTTTCATTTATCCTTATTTTAAAATTATCTATTGAATTTACCGTCTTTGAAATTATGTATACAAATGTTTTATAAAAATTGTATCTATTCTTATTAATGCTTTTTAATAAATATTTTACATTTATATCATATGTAGTACAATGATAGCAATTAACTTGCTGATCATAATGGAGAAAAAGTTCTTTTCTTTCCCATGTATCCATGTTTATTTTTGTAAAAATCGTGATAATATCCTATTATATTATTTTGCTTTTGTAAAGTGCTTTTTACAATATTTAAAAAATTTTAGGGTGGCATTTCGCATAACTACCGTATAGGCGCCCTGTTTTGTATATACCGCAGCAAGTCGGATATATACAAAACAGGGCCTCGGGGATGGTAATGCGGATATCTGGATCAAGATGAGACGATGCTTGCCGGGAAGGGTTTTTGCGGGTATGATGCTGTATGGACTCTTTTCCCCCCGGTTCCTCCAGACCCGGAAAGACGCGGTGTTATTTTGATTGGGCCGCTACAGCCATCCCTGACCTATCGGATCCCCGGATCCATGCCTTCGGCAATCCCTCTTCCCTGCATTATGAAGGTCGTTATGCCCGGGCCTTGCTGGAAGATGCCCGCACTCGCTGCGCCGTGGTATTGGGGCTTGAGCCTCAACAGCTCTATTTTACCTCAGGTGGGACTGAATCCAATGCCTTGGTCTTACATTCCCTGGCCCTGCGAAAACCCAGTCCGGGGATTCTGTTTTCTGCGGTGGAGCATCCCTCGGTACGGGAGAATTGCCTGATCCTTGAGCGCCTGGGAAAGCGGATCGCCCCGATTGGGGTCGAACAAAACGGCCGGGTGAGCCTGGGCCGCCTGGAAAAAGCCTTAGAAAAGATGGGAAAAATAGAAAAGGGAGGGAAAAAAACCGAGCCTCGGTTTGTGGCGATCATGGGGGTGAATAACGAAACCGGTGCGGTTATGGACCTCCTGCCCCTGGTCAAGCTCATCCGGAGTCGGGGAGGCGCTCCTATCCATATTCATAGCGACCTGGTGCAAGGGGTGGGTAAAATTCCCCTGGATATAGCCGCCTTGGACCTGGACTCGGCAGCCATAAGCGCCCATAAGCTGGGAGGCCCCCGAGGTATGGGGCTGCTCTACCTCCGTAAGCCCCTGGAACCTCTCTATACCGGAGGCGGCCAGGAACGGGGTATCCGTCCTGGAACCGAGTCCCTGACCGGAGCCTTGGCCCTGGCATCCTGTCTTGAAGCCCGGGTAGGCCCTCAGCAGCTTGCAGCGGAATATGAAAAAGCCACTCGGCGGTTTATCCAGCTCATCCGCGACTTGAGGACTCTGCCTGAGTGTTTTCTCATTCCCCAGGATCGGAGAGAAGCAGACCCCCGGTTTTCACCCTATATTCTCCAGGCGGGTTTCAAGGGCATCCCCGGAGAAGTGATGGTTCGGGCTTTAGATGAACGGGGCTGTGCGGTTTCCACCGGTTCTGCCTGTTCCGCTGCCCATGCGGATCGTCCGGTGCTTACGGCTATGGGGCTGGATAAACAGGCCCGCCAAGAAGGGATCCGTATTTCCCAGGGCTGGTCTACCACCCCGGAAGACATTGCATCCCTGCTCGAAGCTATCCGGGAAGTCCTTACCCTGTTCCCAGGAAATCCCGGGAAGGAAGGGTAAGATGAGTACCTATTTATTGAAACCAGGAGAACTCACCCTCAAGGGGAAGAACCGGAAGGGCTTTGAACAGATACTGAAGCGGAACTGCTTGACCATGCTCCAGGGAAGCGGGGCCAAGCTGGAGATGACCAAGGGGCGGTTTTTGGTGCATTGCCCCGAGGCAGCGGAGAAACAGGTGGAGGACGCCCTGGCGCATCTTTTGGGTATAGCCGGGTGGGCAAAAACCAGGACCCAGGAGAAAACCCCCGAAGCAGTACTGGGGGCCTGTGTTGCCGAAGCCCAGGAACTCCGTGCCCAGGGGATCAGGACCTTTAAGATCGAGGCCCGCAGGACCGATAAAGGGTTCCCCCTGGACTCTTACGGCTTACGGAGCGAGGGCGGTGCTGCGGTGCTGCGGGAAGTCCCAGGGTTACAGGTCGATGTCCATAGGCCGGAGGCGGTGATTACGGTTGAAATCCGGGAAAAGGCTTATATCTACGGAACTGCCCGGAAGGGCCTGCGAGGGCTCCCTGTAGGGACCGCGGGACGGGGACTGCTCCTGCTTTCCGGGGGCATAGATTCTCCGGTGGCCGGGTATATGATGGCCTCCCGGGGCATGGGGCTGGATGCGGTGTATTTCCATGCCTATCCCTATACCGCTGAGGAGGCCCGTCAAAAGGTCCGGAACCTGGCAGCCCAGGTGGGAAGGTATTCCCTGGGGATTCGGCTCTACACTTTAAGCTTTACCCCGGTTCAGCAGCGGATTCAAGCCCTTGCCCCGGAGCCCTGGCGTACGGTGCTGCTCAGGATGGCCATGATGGAAGGAGCGGACAAACTCGCCCGATACCGAGGGGACAAGTGTCTTATCACCGGGGAAAGCCTCTCCCAGGTGGCAAGCCAAACCATTGAAAACATTCGCTGTACCGAAATCCTGGTTACCCTGCCGGTCCTCCGTCCGTTGATCGGTATGGATAAAGATCAGATCATCCGTCTGGCAGAAAAGATAGGAACCTACCCCATCTCCATTTTGCCCTATGAGGACTGTTGCGTCCTTTTTAGCCCTCCGCACCCCATCCTACGGGGAAATCCGGTAGAAGCCCGGCAGCGCTATGAAGAGCTTGCCCTAAGCCCCCTTATCGAAGAAGCCCTCGCCAGCGGACTTAAGGCCCATGACGGACCGGGGTAGCCGGTAAGATACTAAAAACACAAGGAGGCGGATATGGCTGATTGGCTCCCCAGGAGAGAATAGGATTTGGCGGTGATTTGGGTGGCTGCTTTACAGGATACGGAAAAGCAGCCGGCTTGCCCGATCCTTGAACCGATACGCCCCTGGGCCGTTAGTCCCAGGGAAAGCCCCCTCCTCCGGCTACCCAATCCACGTATTGTACCGCAGTCCGAGGAGAACGGCCGTTGAACCACCGCTCCCAGCGGAGGGCGTTTTCTCTAAAGGTTTTCCATACCTCCGGGGGAGCATCGGTTATGATACCCCGATCCCGGGCAATGGATTCGGCAATACCAAGGAATTCCTCTTGTCCCGGGGCGGCGAACACCACCGTAAGACCAAAACGATCCGCCAAGGAGAACTGTTCCTGCATGGTATCGAAAGCCCGCATATCCCCGGTAGCCAGGGCGTCTGCGGCCATAGCCGTCGTGGGCCGGTCCGCCGCCGGGGCGGGTTCCGGCGGGAACGTCCGCCATGACCGGCTTTCGCCGGGAGGACTTCTTTTACAGCCCCAGCTCTATTCTTTACCGTGCCCCCTTGGCCAATCTGTTCGAAAAGACCGCCGTATCCTCGCCTCACACTCCTCCAGGGTACCGCAGGCAGGGGGGCAGGACCAGTTCGTGCCGTAGGCCATGCACTTGTTGACCGCGCAGACATCCCGCACATCCTACCGTACCTCTCTAGTGTCCACCCGGAGCTCCCCCACATGGGAAAATCCGGCATGTAAGGCTAAGTTCTTCAATGCCTCGATCTTATCTTCCATAAAAGATTATACTGACCTCACGACAAAGATCCCCCCTGCAACAGGCTACCGGCTAAGGGCTCCTTTCAAAATATCCCTTCTCTAAAGGCACCGATATATTCCATACAGAATTCATCCTGCCCCAGGAGTGCTTCGGTTGCGTAAATCAATCCTATCATATCCTTGTTGAGGGGATCCAGTATAGCGCTGTCCAATCCGGCATTCATAGCCAAGATGATGAAGCCCCGGTTTATGTATTTCCGGGCCGGCAGATTGAAGGAAATATTGCTGGCTCCCCCGGTGAGATGTATCGCAGGATAAAGCTCCTTGATCTTTCTCATCGTAGCGGTGATCTTAGCGATACCATCTTCAGAGGTACAGAGCATCTCCACCAAAGGATCGATATAGAGCCGCTCCGCCGCGATCCCATATGCGCCGGCCTTTTTCATCAGGGCGTCAAAGACTTCAAGCCGCTTTTCGGCGGTTTTGGGGATCCCCATGTCATCGCTCAAGAGGGCCATGCAGTTCCATGAGGTATCGGCAATGACCGGAAATATCCGTTCTACCTTATCCCCTTCCATAGAAACGGAATTTATCATCCCCGGCTTGTTACAGAATTTAATCGCCGCGGCGCAAACTTGTGCGCTGGGGCTGTCAATGGCAATGGGTGTCTCAGTCGCTTCCTGAACCAGGCCGATTAACCACTTCAAGGTGTCCAATTCAATATCCGCCGCCGTGGAAGCGCAGACATCGATATAAGCAGCCCCCGCATCGGCTTGCTTCTTGGCCAAACTCCGGATATACTCCTCGTCCCGTTCCACAATAGCTTTGGCCATAGAAGGGATGGAACCGTTTATCTTTTCACCGATAATAATCATTTCTACCTCACCAATTGATTTGTTTCTAACGTAGGAAGATGGGGCGGGAGCCACGGTTTTCCCGGCCCCCGCCCTTCCCCGTCAGGCGGTGAGTTTTTTGGCAAGGGCCGCCGCCCCCGCCGCGTCGGCGGAATACCCGTCGGCTCCCACCTCTTGAGCAAACTGCTCGCTTATGGGCGCTCCCCCTACGATGAGCTTAAAGCTCCCTAGCCCGGAATTCTTTAACGCCGTCGCCGTATCCTTCATCGCCGGCATAGTCGTAGTGAGCAGCGCCGATAGAGCGACGAGCCTCGTATCCGGGTTTGCCTTCAGGGTGTTCAAAAAGTTTTCCGATGACACATCCACCCCCAGGTCGATAACTTCAAACCCCGCACTTTCCAGCATCAACGCTACCAGGTTTTTCCCGATGTCATGGAGGTCTCCGTGGACCGTCCCGATAATACATTTGCCCAGCTTGGTGGTTTCCCCCGCGCCCAGCTTGGGCTTCAGCATCTCCACCCCCCGCTTCATGGTCCGGGCGGCGATAAGCATTTCCGGTACAAAAACCTCAGCCCGCTGAAATTTCTCCCCCACTACCGCCATCGCATCGATCATCCCCTCATTGAGAATCTTCTGAGCTTCGATCCCTTCCGCCAGGGCTTCCTGTACCAAGCCTTCAATAATTTTTGATTTACCAGTTTCTACCGCCCGAGCGATTTCCTGAATCTTTGACATAGTTTACTCCTTAATAAAATTGTAAATGCATCCAAATATAAATCCGAACATTCATTAACACCCGTTATCCAAGAGCTTCTCCTGGATTGTCATTTATGAATCTGACAGGGTATGGCACTTACATCGACATTTTCATTACGGTTTTCGTTCAGATAGGGGAAACGTGCCACTGTGGCGCGAATCTCTTTTTGCCGGGTGCCGGGATCGCCCCAAAGCACAGACACTTCCGTACCTAATTTGCTGAAACCGGTATCAATGGAGCAAAGGGAGATCATCTTCCGGTAATAATAACTGTAGTTACGCCCTGAACTGACTCCGATCATCTTTCCGTCTTTCAGTACCTGGTCGGCAACCAACATGCCTTTGCCGCGCCTCTGCCCGAAATGACTCGGCGTCATGGGCGTGTAATGTTCACCGGGTTGGTATTGCGAGGCGTGGACATCTAAAATGTCTTCGGTGTTCCATTCCAGCGTCACCATCGTTCTACGTGGATTTGCCGCTTCTTTCTCCAAAGCCTCCTGACCAATAAACTCATGATCAAATTTGATGGTTTTTGCCCATCCCACTTCAACAGGATTGCGATAGCGCAGGTTCATGTCCTGTCCCATGCTGCCCCCCATTGGCGAAGTAAATCCCGGCATCTTCAGAAATTCCATCATGCCCTTATCTTCGCCCCAAGGATAGGGGAAGTGCATGAAGCCCTGCGGAAACCCATCCTCGGTATGGCTCAACTGATAAGCATAAAATCCCAACTTTTTTATCCCGAAGGTTTCACCGGCTTTAAAGACGGCATTATAGACTTCGCGGGCTATGTTCTTTTTTGCGTGTACTTCATAGGCGAGACTGCCCGCCATACCCACACGGCAGATACGTACATCGGCGTCGGCAATTTTACTTATGCGGTACCTCGCAAATTGAATGTCATGAAGGCACTCTCCGGTCGCGATCTCCAGCGTTTCAAGCGACTTTGGTCCCGCCACCTGGTAAATGACCTGATCCTGAACCCACTCAGCCTTTGCATTGTAGTTGCCTGTGTAGAACTTATAGGCCGCGTAGGGAGCAAGAAAAAAACTCTCAAATTCATCTTCAGCCAGGCGCAGTAACACGCCATGCGTCATAATAAGGCCGTCTTTGTTACACATGATGCAGTGTTTAATACCGCCCACCGGAAATTTGGCAAAACTGTTTACACTAACATCCGAAAAGAATCTGACCGCATCTGGTCCTTTCACGCGGAAAGTGGGGGCGTCATTCAGGCCGGCGTGAATATAGCAGTTTTTTTTCCATGACATGACTTCGTCACGCCAATCGGTGTATTCCATCGGCACGGCATATCCTTTTCCAAGGCCAGCCACGTTACTGTTCAAGTAGTAGTCCACTTCAGGGTCAAAGGGCGCGTGAATAGCAAGCGGAAAATTTACTTCAACTCCGTCACCTAATTCTTTGAAATCAATCTTGTTCATCAGTACCTCCAAATAAAAACATGTAAATTCAGTATTGGTATTATCCTCGTATAAAACAAGCCACTGTTACGGTTCAATACTTACCGTAGGTCTTGACGGTCTCGTAGAGGACTTCAACGTTTTCGCGTTTACCGCCAACGAATGAACCATCAAAGGAAAAAATATAAGCGCCGCCGGGAGCGCAGGCATCAAGCTGGCGTTTGACCTCATCAATAACCTGTTGTTTGGTACCGTTGAGCATCAGAATCGCCGGGAAATTTCCGGTAACACAGGCGATACCCTCAAGTTCCTTTTTCGCAACTTTCATATCTACTGTCTCAAAATGAACCAGCGTTTTACCTTTGGGCAGTTGTTTAAGGAATTTAAGCCGGCTTGTGTACTTGCCTTCGGTAAACAGGTAGGGAATCATACCCTTTTCCAGGATCGCATCGATGATCTTCATGAACGGCCGCCAGTAAAACTTCTCGTAATGTTCGTCACTCAGGAAACCGTCCATGCCCTTATGCATAAAAATCTCGACAAACCGGCCCGGCCGTCCCCATTGATCGTTTTTTAGCGCCTGGACTCCAAGTTCCGCCTGCTGCTGCACGAATTCGTAGATCTCATCCGGCCTGTCGTAGAGATCCATTGAGGTAGCCATAGTACCCCGCAGGTAATCACTGTAAAAATCAAAGGGGACCATCGCAAACGTATCCCAGGGAATCGGATACCCCATTTCCTCAATTTCATGTTTGAAAGCGCCCACTTCGCCCCAATACCTGCCCCACATACCGGCAAGTTCCGCTAATCCGTTTACCATTTCCTGGACATGGGGATTCGCAAACGCGAAAGCAAAGGCATTGAGTTCCGGTTTCATCACAAAGGGCATATCAAAATTAAAGTACTTCGCGGGCTCCATGATCCCCCAAACACGGGGAAGCATTTTTTTCATACCGAAAGCCCCCCGGCTTTTGAGCAGTTCGTCGAATTCTTCTTCTTCCAGGAGCGGATACTCGTTGAATTGATGAATGGAATCGTTGGGGATTATGTTTCCCGGCATACCTGCCCATCGCCACATTTTGCACTTCGATTTTTCGAGCATCGGTCCCTGCCCTTCCAGTAAGGCGCTCAACCCATGCCCGGTATCCGGCTCAAATTCGTTTATGTAGCTTTTGATCGCCTCCTTTGCCTTATTGACATCGTACAATACGTCGGCCATGGAAAAGCCCTTATCAAAGTACGCAAACATATTTTCCATAGGATCGATAAACGGCACCCGGTCAGGTGTTTTGAGTTCCACCGCATCATGGATACGCTTCATGCGCTCGTCGTAATTTTGCTGATTTGACATACTATTCTCCTTTCTTTTCAGCCCGCGCCCTGATCTCGGCCTGGATTGCGGGGATTTCATTTTCATCAAGCCGGTAGAAAATAAGTATAACAAGAGCGCCGGCAATAGCAAAAATTGCAGGCCCAAAAGTTGATACTCTGCGGATCCCTTCGGAAACTTCCGGAGTCGGATCCCTGCCGGTAACATAACCTGCTCTTGCCAACAGCCCGGATGCCTGGGCTGCAATTAAGCCCGCGATTTTAAAAGTCATCATATACAGGGCCATAGCATGGCTTATTATATGCTTACCGGCAGCATGTAATGTAAAGTCTGAAGCGTCAGAATACATGGGCACCAAAACGGAACGTGGAAAATTGAGTCCGATAAAGCCGATACAGATCGCCAGCAGGGATAGATAAGGCGTGCCGGAAGTAAAATACGAGAGTATAAGAGCCGCCCCCATTACGAAATACCCTATTATGTAGGCGCTCTTTTTACTGGTTTTTTTTGAAAGAGGCATGACAAGGGACGCACCGATAAATGCGGCAAGAACAGAAGCCCAATTAAAAGCATCCAGGACCCCGGCGCTAAACAAAGCATACAGGAAGTAGTAAGACGCGACCGCCTTGAAAAACGTCTCCGCAGAGAAGCCAAGCATACCTGATATCGTAAGCGATGCGATCTTGCCATTGGTAAAAAGCAGTTTAAGGGTATCAACAATGCTGTTCTTTTGCGGCCAGCCTGTTTCAGCATCTTTATAATCCCTAAGATTGATAAAGAAGGCAAGATAAAGAACAAAAAATAAAAAGCTATATATAATGCCGATAACCTGCATGCCAAGAAGATTTATCCGCTGCTCTCCTCCTACAGCAAAGACAATTTTCATCATAAAGAACCCTGCGACAAAGCCGGTAACGGCTTGCAGTTGATTCGAAAGCTTGAAGACACTGAGCCTCTCCATCGGGTTATATATGAGCACCGCGTTCAGCGCGTTGTGACAGGCCAGTACAATACTAGAGATAACGTTCCAGACCACTAAAAGAACAACCCCAAGAGGCACAAGCGCCACAGCGGGAACATTTAACAACAGGGGCGAGAAAAAAAGACAGGTCGATACTCCGGCAACGATGGGACCAACCAAAAACCATGAGCGGTATTTACCCCAAGGCATTCTGACCTTTTCAATTATTGATCCGATAAAAAATCCTATGACTATATCAAATAGCTTTGTGAGCGACAGGATTTGCACCGCTCTGGGAAAAGGCATCCCCAGGGCGGCAGTCATAAAGGCAAGAGGATAAATGGTATACAGGGTCATGGCAATGAAGAAGCCATTGTTACCCAGGGCATACGTCCATCTTCTTGAAGTTGACAAAGATCTTTCTTCCATAAATAAAACCTTCCTCATTAATAATATATGTTGAGTTAGTTTACACCTGAATCCGAGAGATTTGTCAAATATCAATTTTGTATCACCCCATACAAAAACCGTATAGCTTTACTGTTAGAAGGTAAATCACACCCTGCCTTTTACAAGGCGAAATGTAGCACTGAAACGGGGGGGGGGGGGGGGCGTGTTTTTATATTTGGAAAATGTTGAAACATAAAGGGGGATAAGCGGATTAAGGTTATTTACATTCCATGCGGTGGCTATATAAACGTCATGATCGATTTTTGGTATTTTAACACAATGATAACGACTATCAAAAATGCAATCCATACCGGAACTCAATAATCCAAGCCCCTGGCCGTAACGTATACCGAAGAGCATTGATTCAATAGTATCTACGCTTTTAATAACAATATCTTTAATGCCCAATGAACTGCAAATACTGAGCATTTCCGCAATTCTTCCACTGCTTTCTTCAGGTGCAGGTAGCAGAAAGATCTGTCCATCAAAATCGGATGGCATATACTCGCTCTTTACAGCGAGAGGATGTGATTTTGACATTATGAACATAGGGGATACTTCATAAGCTTTTTCATGGAATATATTCTCAAAGGCCGCCAGTTCAAAATTGTACGTATAGATAATGTCATAAGCGCCATTATTGAGTTTTTCACGGAGAACGGAAAAGGTTGCGGATTCTATTTTTATATTTATTGAGGGGTATCGCTTTGAGAATTCGGACAAGGGCGGATAGACAAAAATATCGGTATTCAGGTTGTTTATATAACCTATTGCAAGGTTACCTTCAAGTCCTTTGCTTATTCGTACCACACTTTCAGCCGCAGCGCTTAAACTTTTCTTGATTTTCTTAAATTCCTGTAACATTATTGCACCACCGGCTGTCAGCCTGACGGTGCTTTTTCCCCTGATAAACAAAGTAATACCCAGCTCCTCTTCCAGCAGGGCTACCTGCCGGCTTATCGTAGGCTGGGATGTATAATGTTCCTCCGCCGCCTTGGTGAAACTGAGATGCTTAGCCGCACTCAAAAAATAATTAATTTGATAGCTGTTCATTGCACGCTTCCACCCCTTCTGTATTCTTTCTCAATTTACCCTTTACACTGCCCAAAAACATCCGGCAATTATCTCATTCGTACCGGATACAGACAATTGGAATTTATTATTGTAATACTTCCCTTCATTTTTGACTATAAGCTGCATATCTCCAATAGTGGGGCAATGACCGGGAGTAGGGAACGCAGGGGTGCAATCCCAGTAAAGGCCGGAGAACTATGGGAGGGGAACATGGCACAGAAGAAAAGTTTCGATATGGCGGAAGAATTTGGGGATTTGGATTTCCATTCAATCCGAATAGTTGTCTGGCGGTAACCGGTGACGGGCTGGTGTTAGGACTATTGGACCAGTGTGGCTATAACCGGCCGGAACCGAAGGACGAATCGGCAAGCCATGAGAACAAAAAGGTAGGTCCGTATAGAGGAAAAAGAGCGTTACCGGTGGCTTAAAACCCTGGAGCGGAGTAGGGCGGATATTCCCGAAGGGGTCAGGGTGATTACTCTCTGTGACCGGGAGGGGGATATGGCGGACTAAAGTCCGATGAGCTGTTTGCCCAGGCCCAAGCGCGGGAAGAGTCATTGTTGATACGGATAGTACAGAACCGGATAACGGTGGTGGAAAATACGCAAAACCATTTTGAACACCGGGTGAAGGCTTTGAACCGGGGTAAGAAAGCCCATCATATCCTCTTTGTAGGCCCCTGGCTCTATGAAAAAGCAGAGGCCTTGCCCGCTTCCTGAACCGATACGCCCCGATACCGCTAGTCCCAGGGGAAGCCCCCTCCTCCGGCTACCCAATCCACGTATTGTACCGCAGTCCGAGGAGAACGTCCGTTGAACCACCGTTCCCAGCGGAGGGCGTTTTCTCGAAAGGTTTTCCATACCTCCTGGGGAGCATCGGTTATGATACCCCGATCCCGGGCAATGAATTCGGCAATACGAAGGAATTCCTCTTGTCCCGGGGCGGCGAACACCACCGTAAGACCAAAACGATCCGCCAAAGAGAACTGTTCCTGCATGGTATCGAAGGCCCGCATATCCCCGGTAGCCAGGGCGTCTGCGGCCATAGCCGTCGTGGGCCGGTCCGCCGCGTACTCTTTAACCAAGTGCCGGCGGTTACTGGTAGCATAGATCACTGCCTGGGAAGGCCGCACCTCAATTCCCCCTTCCAACAACATCTTCAGGGCAGTGAAGGAATCGTCGGCCTTTTCAAAGGAAAGGTCGTCGATGAAGATGATGAACCGTAAGCCCCGGAAACGGAGGGTTTCGAGGATCTCCGGGAGCTGCACCAGTTTCCCCTTGGGGACTTCGAGAAGCCTGAGCCCTCGATGGGCATACTCATTACACACCGCCTTGACTGTGGCGGATTTACCCGTACCTCGGTCGCCGTAGAGCAACAGGTTATTCGCGGGTTTTCCCTCAAGGAAACGGAGGGTGTTGGCGATCACCACCGAACGCTGCTCCTCATATCCCGCAAGGGAGGAAAGCTGCACCGGGTCGGGGTTCAGTACCGGTTTTAACCCCATCTCTGGAAAGCCGGCCCAGCGGAAGGACCGGTAAAGCCCCAAAGTGCCTGCACCGACCCGCTGAATATACCCGGCAAAATTCACAAGCCCTGCAGCCCAGTCGGTATGTTCAGGAAAGAGGCTATCCAGAATGGGATAGACCCCGGCCCGCTTCCCCTCCGCTGCCCACAAGAGCCGGGCTTCCTCCTCAATAGCATGGGCCGGTTTATCAAGAAACGGAAAACCTTCCCGCAGGAACGCCCCCACATAAAACCCCAGACCAGGGATATCAAAGGCGGCAATCCTCCCCAGTCGGGAAAGATCGATCTGCGCCAGGGTAAGCAAAACCTGCGGAAACCTATCAAAGCCTCCCGTCCCTGGGTGAACCTCGGCAGTACGGGTAAAAAGATTATCATCCCTCAAGGTCATCCAGGCCAGGGCATGGTAAAAATTACCATACCCTGGATGCGCAGCGGCTTCCCCGCAGGATAGTTCCGTTTCGACCAGGGAAGCCATAAAAGAAGCCCAGGAACGTACCAGTGACAACCCAGAAGCAGGAGGCCCTTTGGAAGCTACCTGCTCAAGGAGTTCTTTAAAGGCCCTCATAAGGGGCTGGTCCCGCACGTTTGCAAACAAGACCAGCCCCGCTATATCGGCCAAGGCGGTCTCTGCGGCTTCGATCATACGCACTTTCATCTTAGCATTATGCACTATGGGGAAGCACCTTGAATACCTTGGCAGGACATTTAGCGGCACAGGTCCCACAGGAGGTACATTTGGTATAATCCACCAGGGGGAGCCCTTTATCCAGGATGATACACTTTTCAGGGCAATTTTTCACACACACCCCACATTTGATACACCCTGCCTTACAGGTCTTCTTCACCATAGTCTTGATGGGATTCCGGTTGGAACAGAGGGGCATAGCCCCTTTTCGATCCTTGGGAATATCTCGAAGAAGCTGCTGGGGGCATTCTGCCACACACCGTTTACAGCCGGTACATTTAAGCCCATCAATGTGGGGCAATCCATCTGCCCCGATGTTGAGCGCCCCGAATTGACACACCTTGCTGCAATCCCCATATCCAAGACAACCCCAGGAACAGAGCTTCGTGCCTCCTGCAGAGAGTTTTGCCCCCCGGCAGGTAGGAATGCCCCAATAATCCCCCTTGAGCGGGGCATGTTCCTTGGAACCCTGACAGGCCAGAACCGCAACCAGCGGAGTTACCGAAGCGTCTCCCCCCATGAGGGCCGCAAGTTTTTCGGCAGTTGCCTTTCCCCCCACGGAACAGCGGTTTATTTCTGCAGTTCCTGCAGCCACTGCCGCGGCATACCCATCGCAGCCGGGAAACCCGCAGGCCCCGCAGTTGGCCCCGGGGAGACATTCCCGGACCTGGCCTTTGAGGGGGTCCTCGGGAACCGCGAAGAATTCCCGGAAAAAGCCCAAGGCTAAACCCAGGATAAACGCTAAGATTAGGGCAAACAATGCGGTAATTACGATAATCATCTTAACCTCCTATTTAACGAGCCCGGAAAAACCTGTAAAGGCCATAGAAAGGAGACACGCGGTAACAAAGAGTATGGGAGTCCCTTTCAAGAAAGAAGGGATAGGACTGGTTCGGATCCGTTTCCGGATCCCCGCGAGGAGGAGGAGGGACAAGAGGAATCCCAGGGCCACGCCGATGGCAAATACCAGGGATTCCATAAACGTATACCCATTGGAAATGACATCCAGCGTAACCGCCAGAATAGCGCAGTTGGTGGTGATCAGGGCAAGGTAAATCCCCATGGAGGAATACAGTGCGGGAGCGGACTTTTTAAGGTAAAATTCCACTAACTGGACCAGGGAGGCGATAACCAGGATAAAAACCAATAGCTGCAGGAAGACCAGGCCCAAGGGTTCCAGGACGAACTTGTAGATCGGCCAGGTAACGCAGGTGGCCAAGACCGTAACAAAGGTAACTGCCAAGCCCATGCCGATGGATTTATCCTCATCGGTACTCATCCCGATGAAGGGGCACAGGGCAAGGAACCGCATGAGAATCACGTTATTGATCAAAAATGCGGAGATAAATATTTTAAACAGGTTCATGCGTGTTCCTCCTCAAGGGTTTCGGTTTCTTGTGGTTTAAGCCGGGCCTTGATGAAAAGGTTAAGGCTGATAAACAGGGAGAACACAAAAAAGCCTCCCGGAGGCATCACAAAAAACAGAATCGGCTGAAAACCTTCCGGGAGAACGGGGAAACCCAAAAGGGTGCCGCTTCCCAAGATTTCCCGGATTATTGATATGCCGGTTAAGACCCAGGTGTATCCCAAACCCATACCCAGGGCATCCGGGATCACGCTCACCAGGGACTGTTTGGAAGCAAAGGATTCAACCCGGCCCATGATGATGCAGTTTACCACGATGAGAGGAATGAAAACCCCCATGGCCTTGGAAAGATCCGGGAAATAGGCCTTGAGCATATAATCGATCACCGTGGTAAAGGCGGCAATCACAATGATGAACACCGGAATCCGTACTGATTCGGGGATGAGCCGCTTGAAGGCACTGATCACCAGTTCTGACATGAGGAGTACGAAGGTCATGGAAAGCCCCATCCCAATGCCGTTGGCCACTGCGGTGGTTACCGCCAAGGATGAACAAAGCCCAATCATCAGCATGAGCAGGGGATTCTCCCGTACCAGCCCGTTGGTAAATATCCGAATGAGGCGTTTCATTGTGCGCCTCCTGTCTGATCGGCGAGCCATGTCGAGGCTGCATCCCCTGCAGCCTTAACCGCACCGGTAACGGCCTGGCTCGTAATGGTGGAAGCAGTAATAGCCGCCACATCCCCTTTTACCTCAAAGGGATCCTGCACGGACTTGCCCGCAAATTGACCATAAAAGGTGATGTTTTTGCTCTTGTCCACATAGTAGGTGGGAGAAGCGGCATTTGCCCCAAGCCCAGGGGTATCCTGGTGTTCCAGGATCTTAACCCGGCTGATCCTGCCGTCCGCGCCGACTCCCACCAAAACCTTGAGGGTTCCGCCATAACTGGCTGCAGAAGTCTGAATCGCGGCGCCGATAAGGGTCGCGCCGTTCCGCACCGCATAGTGGGTTTCAAAGGTTACTGCGGGATTGAGACTCGCCATGGTCCCGGTAATATCCGTAAAATCATCCCCTTCAGGGAACAGTTCCCGCAAGGCGGCCTCTAAATCCGCTTGCTGCCGTATCGCAATGGTCTCGCTGGTAGCGGAATACACGAAGGCAAGCCCCACACATGCGGCAGTGGCATAGAGCGCCAATACAATACCGAGTTTTAACATACCTTTCATTTCCCGGCCCCCTTAGGCTTTGGTACAAAGCCGTATTTTCTCTGTAATAAGCGGTTAAGGAAGGGGGTAACGGCATTCATGATGAGCAGCCCATAGGTAACCCCCTCGGGGTAATTACCCCATTTCCTGATAAGTACGGTGATGAGTCCCGCGCCGAAACCAAAGACCAGTTTCCCATAGGCGGTGAGGGGTGCGGAAACATAATCAGTAGCCATGAAAACCGCGCCGAAAACCACCCCGCCGCTTATAACCGTAAAGAGGGGATCCATCCCCAAGAGCAGGGAACTCAAGGCCGTGGTAGCGATCATGGCCGCCGGAGCCCGCCAGTCTATGGTCTTGGTAATCAAGAGATAGACGGCCCCTACCAGGATAAGCAGGATTGAGGTCTCACCAATACAACCTCCGTGGTTGCCGAAAAACAGGGTACCCATCACCGACCCATAATCTGCGGATGCATTGAGCCCCAAAGATACCGCTACATCAGGGATGGAGCCTCCTTGCTTGATGATGTTAAGGGGTGTGGCGGTACTGACGGCATCGCTTAGGGATGCACCGAAACCTCCGGGTACCTGCCAGGTGGTGAGGGCCGCGGGGAAGCTCATGATGAGCACCGCCCGGCCGATAAGGGCCGGATTAAACACATTGGCCCCAAGGCCGCCGAAGAATTCCTTGGCCACCACAATGGCAAAGATAGCCCCTAACGCGGTAATCCACAGGGGGGTACTTGGAGGAAGCACCAGGGCCAAGAGAAGCCCGGTTACCGCCGCGGACAGGTCCTTAGTGCGGATGTCCTGTTTAATGATCCGCCGAAAGCAGGCTTCCCCCAGCACTGCCGCGGCTACTGCCACAATAATGGTTAAAAGGGCAGGTACTCCAAAGATGAACACCCCGAAAATCGAAGCCGGGGCCAAGGCGATGAGCACATTGGCCATGAGCTGTTTCGTGGCAACCGGAGAAACGATATGCGGACTTGATGCAAGGATCAGGGATGACTGTTCATTTTCCGTCATAGAAAATTCCTTTATTTTCCGTCATAGAAAATTCCTTCTAAATAAAAAATAAAAAACGCCGATACGGGGCTGCGTTAGCTCGTCCCCTCCTGGGGATTGCAGCCTGTAGACTAAGATCTGATGAAAACGCCTCATCATACCTTAGGTTTTTGCGGAAGCCCCGGCTTTCGCTGCTGCAGCTTGTGCAGCCGCCTGAGCTGCCTGCTGCCTCGCCCGTAAGCGTCCCTTTCCAACGCGGAAGCGCTGGACCAGCTTGATCCGGGCAGGGCATACAAAGGTGCAGCTTCCGCACTCAATACAATCCATCAGCCCTGCCTTTACCGCATAATCCAGATCCCCCGCTTCCAGGCTATCATTCATAATCGCCGGAGAAAGCCTGCAAGGACAGTTCCGAATACACCGGGCGCAGTGTATACAGGGGGTTTCAACCGTGGCGTAGGTTTCTTCCGCGGTCATCAGGATGATCCCGGAGGTGTTTTTCTGAATCGGAATCGCCACGGTAGGTACGGCAAAGCCCATCATAGGCCCGCCGAAGAGGATCTTTCTGAGTCGGGAGTAATCAATATCCATAAATGCCGGAGGCAGATCCGTCAGCAAGGTGCCAATAGGAGCCCGGATATTTTTGGGGAGTTTGCATGCCCCTCCGCTCACGGTCAAGTCCCGGTCAATCAGGGGCTTCCCCAGGGTAAAGGCTTCAGCTATAGCTACGAGGGTCCCCACGTTCTGGACAATACACCGGGCATCCATGGGAAGCCCCCCGGAAGGCACCTCTCTGCCGGTGAGGGCGGTGATGAGCATCTTTTCACCCCCTTGGGGATACAGGGTTTTACAAAGCCCCACCGTGATATCACCGTCATAGTTTCCCAGCCGGATTTCCTGTTCCAGCAACGGAACGAGCTTCGCCTTATTATCCTCCATCCCGATGATAGCTTTCTTGACCCCGGTAATTTTCATGATTATGGCCAAGCCCTGGATCAACCGATGGGGTTTCTCCGTGATGACCGCCTCGTCGGTGGTGAGGTAGGGCTCACATTCTGCACCGTCCGCAATGATGAAGTCGATGGGCTTATTCGGCGGCGGGGACAGCTTGACATGGGAAGGGAACCCGGCTCCTCCCATACCGGTCATACCGGCATCCCGGATTCGCTTGAGGGCCTCTTCACGGGTACAGGTAAATGCATCCAGGGGAGGCATGAATTCCCCATCGGGGTTTTCATCAGGCCCCTCAGCCTCAATAACAATACACAGGCCTTCACTGTTGTTTGATTGGGTCCTGGGCTCGATTTTCTTGACAATCCCGGTAATCGAAGCATGAACCGGTACGGTCATGGGTCCGGGGCTGATAGCATCGGCAATTTTCTGCCCTCGCTTCACCGTATCACCCACCTGCACTAAACTTTGATTCGGGGCGCCGAAATGTTGATTGATAGGAATAACCACCTGTTTCGGTGTAGGTACCAGTTCCACCGGTTTCCCCTCGGTAGCGGTTTTCCGGGTAGGAACGTGCAAGCCCCTCTTAAATGTGCTTACAGCCACTATACATCCTCCTGTAACGCCTTAAAAACATCGCTTTTAAGATAAATTTACCTCTCTGCATCAAACGAACCTTGCGTATAAGATTCCATCCCATGATGCAACATGTTGAAAAGGGTTCAACTGTACGATTTTTTACACTATACTAAGTCATTGGGTTAGACTCTCAAGATCGGCCATTGGGTTAGGCGATTAAAGTACTTTTATGATACCGGGTAAAGGGAGAATCGTCAAGATCACGCTTGCCTAATAATTTTTCTAGCCGAAAAGGGGCGGTTGTCTAGGGCAACACTGAACAATTGAGAGGGGATTCTACCCCTTGCCATCCTTTGAAGGATTTTTTAAATCATGAAGGCCGAATAGCCGTTTTCCGGGTTTATTCGGTGGTTTACCTCCGGCTTGCCGCTCTCTTTTTAAGGCTCAGGGGTGCCCGTTCCCCATCCTCATGCCATTGACCATGACCATCTCAGCAGATTGGCACTGCAAAACAGCATATATGCCCCTATCTCCCCGCTTTCCCGGTGCTATGCGTACATAAGCCCTACTTTGTTCTTCTTTTCCCCCCCCATACCTCCAGAATTCGTCTGGTTCAAGGCAATCATAGCGTGTTTGTTTCGGTTTTATCGTATATGTTGTCGATGTAAGCACTTTTAAGACCGGGGCAATGCTTATTCCGAGTATTATCCCGATGTCCCCTATGCCCACTCCTCTGACTAACATGATTTTTACCCTGTTTTTAATCCCTTTGGGGTTTAATTCCCCGCCCTTTAGGGCGCAAAACTGGGGGTGCGGGGGATTTGTTCCCATGTGCGTATACTTAAGAATAGGTAACCGCAAAGGCGTCTATGATAAAAGTCAAGCACTTTTTTCCAAAAATGCTTGACTTTCGAGAACATTTTTATAAGCGGTCATTTTTGCTTTGTGCTTCTCCGCCTCCCGCCCATAATGATACTCACCCTTCTTCAACATCGGTAATGTTCTAAAATTATTGGATCAAACATACTCTCCCCAAAAACCAGACATTTATTATCAAACCGACAACAATTTTGTGCATCTGTTCTGTCTTCGAAAAACGAATCCCGTTCCTCA
>JAIRNP010000024.1 GCA_031258005.1 Treponema sp. | reverse complement strand
GTCAAGCACTGCGGTCAAGCACTGCGGTCAAGCACTGCGGTCAAGCACTGCGGTCAAGCACTGCGGTCAAGCACTGCGGTCAAGCACTGCGGTCAAGCACTGCGGTCAAGCACTGCGGCTGCGGGCCTTACGGCCCTGGCAGCCGCAGTATTATTCTTTGCCGCCTGTGAAAGCCCCGTCAATCCTTCCCATGTAACCAACACCGAAGGGGTTTTGGCAGTCAGCGGGCCCGAATGGGTCAATGCTAAAGCCTATCCAGGGGCAAACCTTATCACCTGGGCCTTTGCTAAAGACGCAAAAACCTACACCGTGTACCGTCAGCGGAGCGACCGGTCCGATGCTCTCGTTCATTTAACGACAACAAACTCGCAAACCACGGAAAACAACGCCATACCCGGCTCGTTTGTCTATCTGGACGTAGTCAGTTTTGACAATCAGTTGGTTCATGAGGCGGAGTACGTCTACTATGTAACGGCCAACAGCGGTCAGGGTATCACCGGCCGGGCGGTTTCTGGCAACGACGCTACGGTCATTAACGACGGGGCTTCAAGCGCCACGGTTACGGCCAATATCCCCCCACGGGACACCCCGGTTGCAAACCTGGTCCTGGATCCCGACAACGAAGCCTTCACCGTGGATAGTATAAAGGAAGAAACTGTCCAAGCCAATGGCACTGAGCAATTACTCCTCACCTGGCCGCAATATAACCCCGCATTTCAGTATCAGGTGGCCTATGATTTTGGTACGAAGCTTACGCTGAATCAGATCATACAGGATGATCAATTGGAGAACATTGTACCTCAAGGGACTGTTCTCAAATACTACCGGGCGCCCCTCTTCGGCGGAACCAATACCGCACGAATCACCCTCAGCCTCGGAGAGGTGGATGCCTATTACTACAAACCCCAGGAATTCTCCAAGTCCCTGGCCGCTTATACCCTGTCTACTATTCCTCTTGGGAGCAGTACGAATTGGAAGATCACATCGGTAACGCGCACCGTAGGTGATAACACAAGCGCTACCATAACATGGACGCCCTTGGCTGAAGCGCCGGATGCGGACTATAAGCTCTACCGGATTCAGGCCAATGGGATTACTTCCGATGACGGTAAGCTTAATAACTCGGCAACGGCAGTCGGCGACTGGGCTGAGGTAACAGGGCCCAAAACTCTGGTTGATGATAATGGTACCTTCAAATTCAGTGTAACGGATACGGGTTTGAGCGCTTCCAAGGGGTATATCTATGCCCTCTATACTGAAACCGGAGCCGGAGCAAAATCCGAGACAGTGGTTTACGCCATTAAACCGGCAGACGCTGAAGACCCAAGCCTGGCTGCGGAGAGCTCCTATGTAGCCGACGCCGAAGGGAATCGGACCTACAGCGTTACCATCGGCTGGAAAGCCCAATCAGGGGCTACCTACAAGCTGGAAAGGGCGCCTAAAACCACCTATCCCACGACAAGCATTGGGGCCTTTATTAATGTTCCCACAGGGACCTCCGTCGCAGGCCGCTACACCGTGGTGGATACGCCGGCAATCCGGAGCGCGTACCTCTACCGCCTGACCGTAACCTATGAAGGTATTACCAGGGTATACGAAAAGGAGCTCAAGTCTGAGCCCTTTAGCGACACCGTTAATGCGAAGATTAAGGTTGATTCGAGTACCGCCTATGCCTATGCCACGAAGGTTACCATTACCCTATTGGATGATACTAATCCGAACACTAACCCCACTCTCGCCTACTATGACAACGACCTGGAGGTGGACATCTACCGGGCTGAAGGTACTACAGCCGATACTGGGAAGTTTGGCCAACCAGTGGGGAATGTGAACTTTGACAGAGTAGCGGAAAAGGTCTCCCTCAGGGGCGAAGACAACACCTACGAAGACAAAGATCTGAAGATTGGCACCAAGTACGTGTACCGTCTTGTGGTGAAAACTTCCGCAGGCAAGGAACTCCACAACACAAATACGGCCCTTTCGGGGAATAGCGGTTATGTGCAGGAGCCTTCCAAACCTACGTTTACCTCTAGTAACGTCAGTGCTGCCGGTAATAGCGGCAGCATCTATTATTACAAGGTAACGCCGGGGACTGGCCCCTTCCTCGGAGCCAAAGTAGAGGTTCAGCGAAAGGCTGACGGCAATAGTCCGTGGTCATTCTGGGCCGACGCATCGGTTTCCAATGTCCAAGTTGGTAGTACCCCACCCACCGGGTCAAGCCTGACTGCAGGGAACTATTATTTTAGCGTTACCAAACCGACAAGTCCGAGTGGTCAATACCGGATCGTGCTGGTTGATCAAGACGGGACTGTGGCGTCAACTGCCGCTACCGGCGCAACGGTACTTGTTTCTCTCACTTGGTAATCCTGTCCTTTCCTAGGGCCTCATAAGCGCCTTGGCCCCTCTGGAGCATCCGCCCTGGAGGGGCCTTTTCACCTGCGGGGGGTCTTACGATGTTTTGTGGTGTCAGACACTTTTTGAATCGCGGACTTTTTCCACAAAGTAAAGGCATAATATGGGGTGCATCCCCGCTTGCATCACACCTGGAACTTCGCGATTTCCCTGTTCAAGGTGGTGATGGACTGATGGTTGGTACCGCTTATGTCGTTGACGTGGTTTGCGGCGGCGACTATCAATTTCGCGCCTATAGACATCTCTTCCATACCCCTGTTTATTTCGCCGGTTATCTGTTCCAGAATGTTGCTCTGCTGTTTCACCTCCTTCCCCTGGAGGGCAATTTCCGCGGACGAGTTCTTTACCAATTCGGTGATGGACTTGAGATTACGTATCGCTTCCAAGATGATCCGGCTTCCTGCTTCCTGTTCTATCATGGAACCGCGAACAGACCCTTCCTGATTGGATACGATCTCAACCCCTGCGGTGATGGTCTCGAATTCTTTAACCCTCACTGCTATGGATTGGGTAATCGTATCAATAGAAGCCTTGATTTTTTGAAGCATCTCACCGATGATGCGGGATTGTGCGCTCGAATTCTCCGCCAGCTTTCTGATTTCATCGGCTACCACGGCGAAGCCTTTACCCGCTTCCCCTGCATGGGCGGCTTCTATGGCGGCGTTCATGGAAAGGAGGTTCGTCTGGCTCGCGATGTTCTGTATCACCCCGTTGATCTCCAGAAGCCCCTCGGATTCCCGGGCGATTTCCTGAATATCCGCAACAACCTGCTCAAGCCCGTGCCTGCCCGCTTCCGATGCCGTGGCGAGGGTAAGCACATTGTCTTCGTTCCTGCTTAAGGTTTCCGCTACCGCGTGGATCTGGGCAAGCATTTCTTCGATTGATGCCGACGATTGGGACACGCTGGTGGACTGGGAGGCGATATGCCCGTTGAGCCGGTCTACATGGGAGAGGATCTGTTCCATAGCCTGGTTGGTCTTATGTACTTCCCTAACCTGGATGTCCACCTGTCCCTTCATACTCTGAATGGCTGCGGTGATTTCGTTGATAGACGAAACGGTCTGGTAGGTGTTGGATGTAAGGTCCATGCCGGTACCGGATAGGGACAGGGTCATGGTTTTAATAATCCGCAGGAGATCCCCCATCTTTTCAAACATAAGGTTGAGGAATTCCCCTAATATACCGAGTTCGTCTTTGCTATGAATAGTAACCTGTTTGGTTAAATCCCAATCCGCAGTGATTGCTTTCAGGGTATCCATCATCTGACGGAAGGGCTTCCGAATGGTAAGGGCAATGAAAATCGTCAACAGAACCGAAAACACAATGGCTATAAGGTCGTATATTTTCAGCTTCAGGATGGTACCCAGCAGGAAGGCCACATACCCGTGGTAAACAGCATCCCCTGCCTGGGCAATACCCTGAAACAGGATGTCTAAATCCGCGGCGATCTGCCCTGCCAAGGCCGAAGACCGGGAAAAATCCGCAGATAAGGACTCCGGGTTTTCGGCGTATCTTTGGGTATCCGACATGAGACCGATAAGGGGTACATAGTCCTTAGTCAGCGCGGTCTTTGCTTGGTCCGCTTGTGCGACAAGGCCCCGGATAATCGAGGTATCCACCTGAGCATCCGCGTTCAGGGCTTGGATCGCCTGGTCCAGGGATGCGGAAAGTTCCTTTGCACCGGTGTCAAATTGTTCCCTGAGTTCGCGGCCCCTGGCGGCATCCCCCAGATGCGTATAGAATAAGAACCGGTTTGCGGTTTCTGCAAGCCCGTGAAAGGAAGTCTGTACGCTCTGTACCTGCGATTTCGTGCTAACCGCCCCATTAATAAGCATCATGCAAGCCATGTGGCAATTTTCGATGGTATTGATGCTCAGCCAACTTATCACCGTAAAAATTCCCGCGATAAACAAAGAGCCGCATAAAAATTTTGCCCCAATGGATAAATTTTCGAAAAACTTCATACTATACCCTTTTATGAAACAGGAAAATTAAGTATCTGTGCCGTAAATATTAAGAGCCAATGATGTATTGTCCGTATACATTACCAAAAAGTCAAGCTCTTTTATTGTAGGATACTGTTTCTAAGCTTTGTCCCCTGGCCGAAGGTACAAACCCTACAGTCCTTACCGGGCAGAGGCGGGCTTGTACCATATCAGAAGGTATGGGTACAATACAGCTATGTTAGATAAACTTACCCAGAAAATATCCGATGCCCTCAGGACGATTTCCGGCAAGGGCACCATTACGGAAAAAAATATCAATGATGCGGTAGAAACCATCAAGACGGCCCTGCTGGAGGCGGATGTAAACTTGCGGGTAGTCCGTCGCTTTATCAATGCCACCCTGGATGAGGCCAAGGGGGAGAAAGTCCTCCGCTCGGTCAATCCGGGACAGCAGTTTATTAAGATCGTCCATGACAAGCTGGTGTCCTTCCTGGGGGATACTAAACAGGACCTGCATTTGAAGGGGCCTGATACCCTTTCCTGTATCCTCATGCTGGGGCTTCAGGGTTCGGGAAAGACCACGAGCGCGGTTAAGCTGGCCCTGCGTCTCAAGAAGGAGGGTAGACATCCCTTACTGGTAGCTTGTGACCTGGTGAGGCCTGCAGCCATAGACCAGCTGGTGATTCTGGGGAATCAGGGGGAGGTCCCGGTCTATACAGCAGCAGGGGCCGCCGACAGCGTCCAGATCTATAAAGAAGCGGTGAACTGGGCGCGGCAGAACCTGATCGATACGCTGATCCTGGATACCACCGGCCGGCTTCAGATAGATGAACCGATGATGGCCGAGCTTTCCCGTCTGAAGCACGAAGCCGCGCCGGATGAACTGCTCCTCGTGGCAGATTCCATGACCGGTCAGTCTGCGGTGGATATAGCCAAAGTGTTTGATGAAAAGATAGGTCTTACCGGGGTGGTGTTAACCAAATTCGATTCCGATACCCGAGGCGGGGCAGCCTTGTCGTTGAAGACCATTACGGGTAAACCCCTCAAGTTCATCGGTACCGGGGAAAAACTCGAAGACTTTGAACCTTTCCACCCGGATCGCATTGCAGGCCGGATCCTGGGCATGGGGGATGTAGTGAGTCTGGTGGAAAAAGCCCAGGCGGTGATCGATCGAAAAGAGGCGGAAGTCCTGCAAAAAAAGATGGAAAAGGAGACCTTTACCCTGGAGGACTGGCTTAAGCAGCTCCGGTCGATGAAGAAGATGGGTTCCCTCCAATCTATGCTGGATATGATCCCCGGGATAGCGGGAACAGTAAACGAAGAGGATATTACCAGAGAGGATTTCAAATCTCAAGAGGCCATATTGACCTCTATGACCCGGAAAGAACGGTTGAACCACCTGATCATCGGCCCTTCCCGGCGCTCCCGTATAGCCCGGGGCTCCGGTACCTCGGTGGCTGAAGTAGCCCGGCTCCTCAAAAAATTTGAAAAGATGCGAAGTATGATGAAAAAGATGTCGAAATTAAACCGAAACCCCGGGACCGCCCAATCCATGATGGCCCGGATGCAGTCCTGGGTTAAATGAGCCCCCTTAAAGGGCGGGGAGATCCCTATCCAGGAGGCGTAATGTTTTTACGGGTGTATCCTTATCTGGGGAGCAGATGCCGGTTTGATGGTAGGATTATCCTGAGTCCTCTGGGAAAACCTGCAGGCCCGGAGAGCCGCATCTTCCGGGAGCGTGGCAAAGGCGCAGTAGTCTTTCATCTCAATAGCATCCACCAAGCGTCCCGGCACACCGCCGGCCTGCATGAGGAGTTTCGCCACATCCCGGGCAGAAGCGCCGTGGCGGCGTCCAAGTCCCACATAGACCCGGGTAAAACCGCTGCCCGGAGAAAGGGAAACATCTCCTTTGGAAGCCCCGTCCCGGCTGAAATGCCGATCTTTCCGGTGATCCGAGCGGAAGTCGGACCCGTCGAAATCACGGCGAGAGGAAAAGCGCCGGGTCCCCAGCCGTCCCCGGCCTTCATCCCGGGGCGGGGTTTCCTGAAATTCAGTAATAGAGCCGTACCGGGAAGGATCCAGCAGCTCCCCAAAGGTGAGGGCAATGAGAGCCGCTACCGCGCCTTCGCTGCCCAACTTTTCTATGAGTTCCCGGCTTACCTGGGCATGAAGGGGCGGGACCGGGGAGAGGCCCTCTCCGGGGTTCTCCGGATCCGGAATAAGCGGCAGGTCTACTTCCTCATTTCCTGAGAGGGGACTCCAGTCTGTGGGCAGTGCGGCGGTAACCGACAAAAGAATCCGCCTTTTAATAGCCTTCATAACCGATTTTATCTTGGGCACTTTCATCCATTCGATTTTAGTACCCAAGGTCCGTTCCATGTTACGGGACAGGTGGCTTATCCGGCCCCGTTCTGCGGGTAACACCAGGCTGATGGCTCTGCCGCGCCTCCCGGCCCGGCCCGTCCTGCCGATGCGGTGCACATAGGTTTCCCGATCATTGGGAAGGTCCCAGTTTATCACATGGGTAAGCCGTTCAATGTCCAAGCCCCGGGCCGCCACATCGGTGGCTACCAAGATGGTGGTGATCCGGGAACGGAAGCGCCGGAGGGTCCGTTCCCGGGCTTCTTGGGACAGATCCCCATGGATAGCCTCGGCAGCATAATCCCTTTCAACCAGCCGGCGGGCGAGTTCGTCGGTTCCCGCTTTGGTGGCACAGAAAATAAGACCATAGAAATCATCGGATCCGTCAATGATCCGCCGGAGCGCTTCCAGCCGGTCCTCCTTCTTGATGACGAGGTAATACTGATCCACCGCAGGTTTTTCATCTTCCGGGGCGCTGTCTTCCAGAATTTCCACCTCTCCGATATAGTCCCGGACTATCCTCAGGATGCCTTCGGGCATGGTAGCGGAAAAGAGCGCCACCCGGCGCTCGCTTTTCACCGCCTTAAAGATCGTTTCCACATCCTCAAAAAAACCCATATCCAGCATTTCATCCGCTTCATCCAGGATGCACCAGTCCACCGCAGTCAAATCCAACACCTTCCGTTCCATGAGGTCCATGATACGGCCCGGGGTTCCTACCACAATTTCAGTGCCCCGTTTAAGATCCAGGATTTGATTTCTGATGGAAGAACCGCCGTACACCGCGGTGATGCGGGGAAAGGGCCCTGTGGTGAGGGAGGCAATTTCTTTAGCAATCTGGAGGGCCAATTCCCTGGTAGGGGTGAGAATGAGGGCCCGGGGGGCGTGTCCTCCCTGGGTGAGGCGCTCCACCAAGGGTATCCCAAAGGCAGCGGTCTTGCCGGTACCGGTCCTGGCCTTTACAATAAGGTGCCCGGTATCTGCAAGCAGCCGGGGCAGGGCAATGGTTTGAATAGAACTAGGCGCCGTAAAACCCTTTTGGGTTAAGGCATCAAGTATCGCGTCGGATAAACCGAAAAAAGCAAAAGGATGACAGTCTGTAGCCATAGAAGCAGTATAAAGAAGATTGCTCAGTAAAGACAAGCCGGCGCATTGCCGCATCAGTTTTCGCGCCTCCCCAGCGGGAATGTTCCGGTATAATACCATGCTATCCCTATAAACTCCTTGCCGGATGCCCGTGGACAGGCACCTTCTCTTGCCCTGTTCCTCCGCCAATGTTGACCCTTTGCAGGATCCGGCCTATCATATAGGTATGGCTCCGTCAAGAAAGCGTAATTTCCAATCATCTTTCTTTTCTAACCAAGCCGCTCGTAATACCTTTCGCAGAAATACCGAGAAGTACGTCAAGAAAAAAGGTGCAACGGGAAAAGTGCTGAAGGTCCTTATCTTTTGGTTGTTCTTTCTTATTTTTATAGGCTGCCTTTTTCTGATTAACCGGGAACGTATCCGCAGCACCATGCAAAACGCCCATTTCCCCACCTGGTTTTCCAAGCAGGTTCATACAGAACAGCCTAAAACCCTGATACCAGACGAGTATGTTCCTCCTCAGGAGGAAAAACCCGGTCTATCCATGGGGAGCCCTGAACTCAACCCTTTTCCCCCGGAAGGGGACCGGGTTCGGGAGTCCGAATCCGGGGATGAGCAAAGCCCGGCCTTCAGGTCCGTCCAGGAGGAGAGGATACCGGAATCCTTCAGCCTTGACACCGTAGATTCCACAGCCCTCCCCGCGGCAAATCAGAGCTCCCTGTCCCTGGTACCGGTTCAGCCAAACCTTGATGTCGCCCCAAGAAACCGGTTCCTGTATTTTATTCAGCTTGATACAGAAGGAACCATTCTCTACTCAAAAGTAAGCCGAAACCTCCCCGGTTCGGATTCCCCCTTGACTGATGTCCTGCAGGCCCTCTTGGACGGGCCCAGCCAGGAAGAACAGGACCAGGGGCTTATATCCCTGATCCCCGGAGGGACCAAGGTGTTATCGGTTATGATCCGCCTGGAAACCGCGTATATAAACTTGAGCGAAGACTTCCTGTATACCCCCTATGGATCTGAAGGATATACCGCCCAATTACAGCAATTGATATGGACGGCAACCGAATTTCCCACTATAAAGGACGTGCAACTGCTCATAGAAGGGCGAAAACTGGATTATATGGGGGATATAACCTGGATAGGCAGCCCCGTAGGACGGGATGCGTTCTGACGCATCTCAGGTTAATCCGGTGCTTATAGAAGGACCGAAGCTGCTTTCCGGGTATTAATCCGTTGGATCCACACGGTCTTGCCGGTGCAGGCGTCGATTTGGGCGACGATCCCCTGGATGGCCCCGCTGCCTTGCGCGCATTTCATAGGATACAGTACTTGGTTTCGGGCCCGGTCCAGGCATATACGGGTATCCATACCGATGATGCCTTCTAAAACCCCGGTCATACCCAAATCCGTGATGTACCCGGTCCCCTGGGGGAGGACCCGTTCATCCGCAGTCTGGACATGGGTATGGGTTCCTGCCAAAAGACTCACCCTGCCGTCAAGATAGTAGGCTAAGGCTTCCTTTTCTCGGGTGGCCTCGGCATGGAAATCCACCAGGATGATTTCCCTATCTAAAGAAGCGGGAATACCATCAAAGGTTCTGAAGGGGCAATCCAGCGGACTCATCCGTTCCCGGCCCTGGAGGTTTACCACGAGCCACGCTGCGCCGGCTTTCTCGAACTTTACCCAACCCTGTCCCGGGGTTCCCAGCGGATAATTAGCGGGCCGCAGTATCCGGTGCTCCCTATCCAGAATCGGCCAAAACTCCCGCTTTTCCCAGACATGGTTTCCACTGGTAACCACATCCGCCCCGGCCGCGAGGATCCGGGCTAGCGTGGCCTCGGTGAGGCCAAAACCATCGGCGGCATTTTCCCCGTTTACCACCACCAGGTCCGCTTCATATTCCTTGATAAACGAAGGAAGTAAGTCTTCCAGGGCGGTAAGCCCTGGATTTCCCATCACATCTCCCATCATCATAACCCGTAAAAACGCCATAGTACCCCCTCTGGGAATCCCGCTTTACATGATAATAGAGTTGTTCAAAAACTTCAGTTTTTGAACAACTTCCGCTTAAAAACAGCAACATACGGCGTATTTTGCGAAACTTCTTCGATAACCAACCGGGTTATCGAAGAAGTCCAATACTCTTTACCAGCCATAGTAACGATGCTACCCCGCCGTAACCCCGCGCGTTCCGGCAGGGCCCTATTTGGGGGAAGTATCCCCTCGTTTGAACAGGCGGTACACCAGCAAGAGGCTTTTATAGTACAAGTAGGGAAATACTTTGAATACCCGGATAGGTTTCTGTAAACAAAATCCTATCCACTCAAGGCCATGATCAAAGGAATACCGGGATGGATGCTTCCGCTGTTCTGCAAATATCTCATACAGATCGCTACACCATAAACGAAGTCCCCCGGGAAGCAGGGCGTCATGTTTAGCGATCCACTGTTCCCCTCCGGCAATACCTTTTCCCACCAATAAGAGTGAAGGAGATGCCTTTCTGATGGCCTCAAGGATACTGTGCTCCTGAGATTTCTTAAAGGACCCCACATACCGGCCCACGATACGCAGCCGTGGAAAGGTTTGGCGTATGTTTTTTTCCGCTTTTTTCAGGGTCCGCAGCTTTCCCCCCAGCAAGTACAGGGATAATTCCCGTTCTTCCAGACTGGCGAGGAGCTTGACGACAAAATCAAAGGGCATATACCGCGGGACCTGTTTATTCCCTACAAACCGGGCCCCTCCTACAAGACTCTTTGATATGGGAATAACCAGGGCGGCGCTGAACACATAGGCTCGGTATTCTTTGTTTCTTCGGGCTCGCAGGAGATCCCAGAGGGAAAGCAAAACGATATTCTTACCCCCCCCTGAATCCAGCAAGGTTCGAATAATATCCCCCAGGTGTTCCAGCCCAATGGTATCCACGGGAACCTTTAATAAACTCAACCGTTCTCGTAGTAGCTCCGGTTCTCGTCCAGAATGCTCAGTATCCACGGTGCACGCTCCAAAAGTATGATGCCTTTAGCCCTTGAGCAGCATATCGGGCTTGAATCATGCGCAGGCCAAGGATCCTAGGATGCCAGGGGAAGCTCTTCCAAGATCGCCTCTTCCTGCAATACCTTGAGGGTCTTGGTGGTCTGCATCAAGGCGCCGTAGGTTCCTCCCTGCAGAATCTTGATCGCTTCCTGCAACTGTACATCGTATTCTAAATCATATACCGGCGCTTGAGTGGTTCGGTACTGCTCGTTTCTAATAAGCCGGCGGAGTAAACCGATATCCAGATGATATTCCGTATTAAGCTCCTCGGCAAAGGCGGCTATCTCCGCACCGGCGGCTTTCGGATGGGTTTCAAGAAAAGCGGATATCCGGTTCGTGTTGATGAGGGCGGTGAGTTGTTCCGCGTCGGCCTCGGTAAATTCCGGAAACTTTACCTCTAAATCAGGAGGTATACCGATTTTATCAATGTTTACATCACTGGGGGTATAATACCGGGCAGTGGTAATCTTGAAGCCCGACTTATCCAGGGGATACACCTGCTGCACCGAGCCTTTTCCAAAGGACTTCTCCCCCACCAAGTATGCCCTGCCCCGGTCCTTCAGGGCTCCCGCCACAATCTCCGAAGCCGATGCAGAACCCCGGTTGATAAGCACAATGACCGGTATATCCTGGGGAACCGGGGTTTGCTTGCGCGCGTTAAAGACCGTATTTTCCGAGGAGATCCGGGATTTGGTACTGACCACGGGCCCCCCATCCAGGAACAGATCGCTTATCCCTACTGCGGATTGCAAGAGTCCTCCGTAATTATTACGCAGATCCAGGATGAGGCTCCGGTAGTTATACGTCTTAAACGATTCTATCGCCTCTTTCGCCCGGTCCAGGGTCCTGGGGGTAAAGGTGAGGAGCTTTAAGTACCCCACATCGTTGATCATGGCGTATTTTGTGGTAGGAACCTCAATAAGGGCCCTGACCAAGGTAACGGGGAATTCAAACTTTTCGTTCCGGCGGATGAGGAGCTTCACTTCTCTTCCCGGTTCCCCGCGGAGACGGGAGAGGACGTCATCCATGCTTAACCCGTCGGTGGGTTCACCGTTTATCTCGATAATCAAATCCCCAGTATTAATCCCTGCCCGCCAGCCCGGAGTATCCTCAATAGGGGCCGCTACTTCTACATAGGGAGGTTTGCCGTTGGGTCGTTCCGGCTTGGAAATGTAGAGGCCCACCCCGCCGAAATTACCCTGGGTGGTTTCGTTCAGGTCCATCATCTCCCTTTCCGCAAGAAATGAGGAATAGGGATCCCCCAGGGCATTAAACATACCCTTCATAGCCCCTTCATAGAGCGTCTTGGGGTCCACGGTGTCTACATAATGTTTTTGGATAAAATCAAAGACATTCTGAAGAATCGAGGTATATGACCAGCTTTGCTGATTTGCATCGGTCCCCTGGGCCTCAGCCCTGGGGACCGATGCAAAGGTAAACATACCGCATAAAATAAGGGTAGCCCCTATCCACAATACCGGTAAGGGGAGAGACCTTTTTTCCCGTGGATTTTCTTGGCGAGTAGGAAAAAGGTGTTCTTTCATAATATCGTATACTCCTTTGTATTGTTTCAATCCACGCGCTCACATGAAACGCGACGGCGCCCTTACCGTGGGTTTAATACCCCGCCATTCATGGCGGGGATTCTTTATCAAACGCTCAGGCAGGGTACTTTGTCAGATGCTGTGGTGATAATAGCAAAAGTCCCCGGATGATTCAATCCCGCCCAGGCAATCTACCGCCAGGCCGGGGCTGCGTCCCTCCTGAACCGGGCTTAAAACAGCCGTAATTGGATGTCCATAGGCCGGCGGGAGGGTTCTTCATACCGGGGAATCAGGGTTTCCAGAGCATCAAGAAAGGGACTGCGGGGGTTTTCCAGCTTCCTCCCCTGAAAGGTCCGTTTCCGGGCACAGGAAAGGTATAAGCCTACCCGGGCACGGGTCATGGCTACATAAAGCAGCCGCTTCTCTTCTTCGATCTTTGCTGCCTGCCGGGCCTTTTCTTCTTTTCCTGCATATAACGTAAAGGGTAACAGCCCGTCTTCCAGGGCAGGCACGAAAACATGATCGAATTCAAGTCCCTTGGACGCGTGGATGCTCATGATCTGTACCCCCTCCCTGCCCGGTTCCATACCGTTGGTATCACCTCCGCCGGAAGCATCCCGGACCGCCAAAGTATCCAGAAACTCAGGAAGGGTAGCATACCACCCCGCTATGCTGATGAGCCACTCCACCAGATCCGGTTGGGCTTGTTTCGTCTTAGCCTTTTGCGAAAAGACTTCCCAGGCCCGTTTGACTGCTTCCGGGGGGGAGGGGTTTTCTCCACCCATCCCCCCGGGGTTCCGCAGCATACCGAGGAGGGAACAAATCGGCTCCTGTTCCCACCAGGGTTTTTCACCGTTGCGTATAAAGGGAATCCCGTGGTCTCCCAGGGCCTTGGTGACGGGCGCCGCCAGGCTAAGGGTACGCAGCAGGATGGCGCAGTCCCCCAGGCTCCGGAGTTCCGGTTCTCCCCCTCCTCCTGCTGCCGCACTGTCCAAGGCGAAAAAAGTCGTTCCTCCGATGAGCCGGCCTATCCGCCGGGCAATGCCTTCGGCTTCGGATTTTTCGGTAGGGTATACGGTACGGAAAAGACGGGCCCCTCCAGGGGTACCGATAAGGGAGGTATGCATCAGTTTTCCCGCGGCATTACTGATAGGCTCTGCACAGCGGAAACTACGGGAGAGCTGAAACCGCGCTGCCTCGGGATAATCGTAACGGAACCGGTCGATGAAGCGGGTATCGGAACCGCGAAAACCGTAAATGGCCTGATGCGGATCCCCAATGACCCAGAGCGAAGCCGCAGGACCACCTCCCTCTGCAGTCAAGAGGCGGATAAGCACGTACTGGGCAAAGTTTATATCCTGATATTCGTCCACAAAGATATGCCGGAATCGTCCCTGATAGGGGGAAGCCTGGGCCGGGTCTTTGGCCAAAAGCCCCACGGTTTCGATCAGGAGATCCTCAAAATCCAGCGCAGCCTCGGCTCGGAGACGCTGCTGGTAGCGGTGGTAACCGTACTCCAGTTCTGCCTGAGCCGGGGGAAAGGGGAAGGCTTCCGGGTCATCAGAAAAAAGTTCCCCCACGGCCAGGTGCGGCCTTTCCTCACCCGGCAGCAGCAGGAACCGTTTCCGGGTTTCGATGTATTTTCCCAAGCCCTGAGGCCGTATGGGTCCAGACTTTTCTGCACATAGTTCCTGCAAGAGGGCATCCCGGTCCGCTTCCGTAAGGATCCTGAAAGCCGCCATACCGGGGCCTTCCCTTTGTTTCCTCAGTAGAGACGCACAGAACCCATGAAAAGTACCGGCGGTGATACCTGCGGTATTTCCGCCGGTATTTCCGCTATCTCCGGTACCGATGGTTCGGATGACCCGTTCCCGCAGCTCCCAGGCAGCCTTGACGGTAAAGGTTACCGCCAAAATGGACTGAGGAGGGGTTCCCTGCCGGACCAGCCGGGCAATACGGGCAGCCAGGGTCGCGGTTTTTCCTGAGCCGGGCCCGGCGATGATGAGAGCGTATCTTCCTTCGTACCCTATCACCTGTTCCTGTTCAGGCTGGGGGATAAAGCCCTGAGAACGCAGGGACTTGTCCGCTACCGGGCGCGGGAGGTCCGGGGCTCGGGTTTTCTGGTTTCCCGGTTTGGGGAGGTGGAGGGTCCGCGGGTCCGCTTCAGCACCTCCCTGGATAAAATCATCGCCGAAAGTACCGCCTCTGTCCGGCTGAACCGGTGAAGTTCCTAAGGCAGCTCCTATTAAAGGCAGCTCATGGGAAGAGGGGGCTTCTCCTTGCGAAAAAACCCGGATGATCCCGTATTCCCCGTCATACCCGGGATGTATGGAGACCGCTCCCCGGCGCATCCGCTGGATTGCCAGAGCCAATCGTTCCCCGGATAGACCCGGTGCAGAAAGACCTTCCAGTACCTCCTCAGGTATATCTATGAGCAGGGAAAGCTCGCTGCCCCCCTGTTCGATGAGGCTGCGGTAGGCGGCCTCTACCTTCTTTGAAGCGCTGCCCACTTGCAACAGTTCTCCCAGGAGTTCTTTTAAGGGAATGAGGGACCGGTAGGGCCGCCGGTTGGTATGGGCATAATCCGCGGGACAGGAGGCCCATTCATCCACGGGAAAATCCGCCAGTTCCATGACCCTCCCCATCACCCCCCGGGTAAGGGGCTTATGGCAGACCGGACACATACCCGAAGAAGCTGCGGCTTCCTCGGGGCTGAGATACACGGCGCATTTCCGGTGCCCGTCATAATGGTACTTCCCTTCTTGCGGGAAGAATTCTATGGTTTCCAGGACCCCCATATCCCCGCTGCCCCGACGCAGGGCTGCTGCCAGGGAGGACAGTCCCATATCCATAGCAAAGACCGTGCCTTCCCGGCCCAGTTTCTCCGGTGCGTGGGCATCGGAATTGGAGATGATCGAGAAAGGATCCAAGGATCTAAGGGCCCAGTTCATGGGGGGATTGGAGGAGAGACCCGTTTCAATAGCCGCAATATAGGGCGTCATGTCTTCATAACACGCGGCAATAGTATCAAACCCCGACTTAGCCCCTAATGCCGAAAACCAGGGGGTCCAGATGTGGGCGGGAATGAGCAGGGCCTGGGCATCCACATCCAGGAGCAGGGCCAGCAGATCCCGGGAATCCATACCCAAGATAGGCCGTCCATCGGATCTGATGTTCCCTATGCGTTCCAGCGCGGTTTGAAAGGCGGCAGCCGCGGTGAAACTGCTGAGGATCACCAGGTGATGTACCTTCCGGGTTTTATCCCCTTTTTTATAGATGGTACTGATCTCCCCGGTGAGCACAAACCGCGGAACTTCAGCCCCAGGCGGGGAGGGTAATCCCTCGCTTAAAGCAGGGCCTGCCTCAAAATCCCGGCGAATCCCTGGTTTCAAGGTATAAAACCCTTCTTCCGCGTCATCCAGGTGTTCGCGTAAGGTTTTGAGCCAGAGCGGATGGGTGCAGTCCCCGCTGCCCAAAAGCTGTATTCCCTTGATGCGGGCCCAGCGATCCAGGTAGGGAGGCCTGAGTTTGGGGCTGGTAGCCCGGGAAAAATGAGAATGGATATGTAAATCCGCGATAACCCGCATGAACCCTCCCTGTAAGTGCCGGTATAGTGCTCGTATTATACAGGAAGGGAGGGTTTGTTACAAGTCCACGCTCAGTAACCCGGTGAGCTGCCGCCGCTGAGTTCTAGTAATTGCCGGGCTGGTCATTTTGTCCGGCTGTGAATCCCAAAAGACACCTGATGGGGTGGAAACGGTTCCGGTTTATGCATCTTTTCGGGATATACCCGGGGTAACCGGGGAAGAGGGTATATACCATTGGAACAAGGCTATGCGGTAAAGAAACGGGGAGGTATCCTCAGCGCTACTCCTGGATCCCTCCCCCAAACCGCTTAATCCTCTTGGGAATGACCCTGGAGTATTTCCGTAACCGCCTTTTCCTGGGCCCCAATGACCCGGTCGCACCAGGCGTCGAATTCCGGGTCCTCCTTCTGGTGTTCCTTGTGGGATAGCACATAGGCTATGGTTTCCCGGATTCCCTGATCAAAACGGACCTTCGCGGTAAACCCCGGGACCAAGCGTTTCAGTTTAGCCGTATCGAACACCACCGAATGAGCCTTGTCTCCCAGAAGCCCGCCCCGAAAATTGTAAGGACCGCTCTGAGCCAGAAATGCACTGGCCACATGCACCGCTTTAAAGGGTACTCCCAGGGTGCCGGCAATGGTTTCATATATCTGGTTCCAGGTGAGGGTTTCATCAGAGGTGATCTGCACTGCTTCCCCAATGGCATGGATATTCCCCATAAGACCGGTGAACCCCTGGGCAAAATCACTGGTATGGGTGAGGGTCCATAGGCTCGTGCCGTCCCCGTGGATGATCACCGGCTTCCCCTGGAGGAGCCGTTGTATCACCTGCCAACTGCCGTGTTTGCCGTGGACCCCCAGGGGGACGCTCCGCTCGTCATAGGTATGGCTGGGACGGACAATAGTGATCGGGAAACCGTAGTCCCGGTACAACCTGAGGAGGACCTCTTCGCAGGCGATCTTGTTCCGGGAGTATTCCCAGAAGGGATTGGCCAGGGGGGTACTTTCGGTTATCCGGTAGTCCGACAGGGGCTTTTGATACGCCGAAGCAGAGCTGATGGCGATGTACTGCCGGGTTTTGTCCTTAAAAAGCCTAAAGTCCCGTTCAATTTGGGCAGGCCCAAAGGTAATAAAATCCGCCACCACATCGAAGTGCAATCCTTGGATCTTCTCTGCAACCGCGGCCTCCTGGTTAATATCTTCCCGAATCTCCGTTAGTTTCCCGGACAAAAGATGATTCCGGCTGCCCCGGTTGAGCAGGTACAGTTCCCAGCCTTGGGCGAGGATGTTCCGTGAAATCGCGGTACTGATAGTTCCGGTCCCGCCGATAAATAATGCCTTCATAGGTTCTCCTTACCATACAATATAAGAAAGGTGAGGCGCGGCAAAAAGAAAAAAGTCCCCCATTACGCGAATTACTGCGCATATATCCGCATAATTCGTGGCCCCTTAGTATTCCATAGAACTCAGGGTAAGAAACATAGGTTTCCGCGAACCTTCGGTTCGATGGACCAAGGCTTGAAAACCCCCGGTCTCTCCGCCACTTTACCCCTTGCTATGCCGTATCCTCGGGCAGTACCGGGCCTTATTTCACTTCAACCCGCTCTATGACCCGATCCACGAGTTTCATCCCCCCGGCTTTAAGCCCTTTCACCGGATACTCCTCGGCCTTAAAACTTCCCTTGGTGATTCTAATCCGGGGCTTAGGGGCATAATACGCGGTGAAGGTGAAGTGCTGCCGGGTATCCACATGGAGCACCTCCGCCCCTTCAGGTACCAAGGCATACTCCTTGTTCATGATCCACCCTTCGATGATACAGCGCTTGATCCAGGGACACCCGGTCTTCCCCTCCTTATAAATTACCGTGAACACGAGGGCGGCCAGGGCCTCCTTGTCCGCGAGCCCTATCCACCACGCCCCAGGGCCGATAAAGGTCTTTTCTGGAAGCTCCGCCGGCACCGTATAGGTTCCGTTGCGGCGAAGGATGAGGATCCGGTCAAAGGGAGAAACCGTCGCTATCAGTGCTCCTCCTACGGCCGTACCCAGATACCCCGCCTCCTGGTCGTACTTGAGGTCCCGGTCTTTCTTAACCACTTCCTTCACCGCAACCTTGGCGAAGCTCTGAACCCCGGTCTTGCGCTGCCCCCTGCCCAATTCCTCATTGGCCTTAACCTTGGCCATAATACCCTCAAGAAAACTCACCGCATAGGGGACGATTTTCTTGAGGTGCTTGTGTATCTCCTTAATCCGGGCGGTGATTTCCAAGAGTTCCGCCTTGACTTTGGCGGTATCGTAGAGGGATATCCGCCGGATGGGGATCCGGAGCAGGTGTTCCACATCCCCGGGACTCACCCCCCGGCTTCCCAGGTCCTTCATAAAGGGTTTGAACCCCTGGAGCACGGCCTTTTCAATAGCCTCAGGGGTCTTCATCTTTTCAATGGCCTTATAGATCTGCTCCTCAATGAATATCCGTTCCAGGGTACGCAGGTGCAGCTTATCCTGGAGTTCTTTTTTTTCCGCTTCCAGTTCTTTCGTAAGGAGCTTTTTGAGCTGTTGGGCATGGCACTGTATTACCTGGGTGATGGTCATCACCACCGGGAGATTATCCTGAATCACCAGCAGATTCACCGAGATGGACTGCTCGCATTCGGTAAAGGCAAAGAGGGCATTCACGGTTTCTTCAGAATACACCCCCCGGGCCAGGCGAATCTCGATTTCCACCCGTTCCGTGGTAAAATCGTTGATGGACTGGATCTTGAGGCGTCCCGCCTTGACCGCGGTCTCCACGCTGTTGATGAGGCTTTCCGTGGTGGACCCAAAGGGCAGTTCCCGGATGATGATCCGTTTCGGGTCTGAAGTATCCAGTTTTGCCCGGACCAAGACCTTGCCGTTTCCCTCTTTGTACTCCGATACATCTACGAGCCCGCCGGTGGGAAAGTCGGGGTAGAGCTGGAAGGGCTTGCCTTCGAGACAGGCCTTCTCCGCTTCCAGGACCTCCAGGATGTTGTGGGGTAAGATCTTGGTGGACATGCCCACGGCAATCCCCTCGGCCCCCATGACCAGGACTACCGGGATCTTGGCCGGGAACAGGACCGGCTCCTTGTTGCGGCCGTCATAGGAATCGGTCATCGCCGTGAGCTTGGGATTATACAAGATGTCCTTGGCCAGGGCAGTCGCCCGGCATTCAATGTAACGGGCTGCGGAAGCCGCATCTCCGGTGAAGATATTCCCGAAATTTCCCTGCCGGTCGATAAAAAGGTCTTTATTCGCCAGAACCACCAGGGCGGACCCGATAGAACCGTCTCCATGGGGATGGTACTTCATGCAGTGGCCCACCACATTGGCCACTTTATGAAACTTCCCGTCGTCCATTTCAAAGAGGGAATGGAGGATCCGCCGCTGTACCGGCTTGAGACCGTCTTCCAGATCCGGGATTGCCCGGTCCTTGATCACGTAGGAGGCGTATTCAAGAAAGTTTTTATCGAATAGATTTTTAATAAAAGCCATTAATCCATACCTTATATATAAAGTCAGCCCTGCGGTGCGCTTATTATCAACGTATATAAACGGATCGGGATGTGCAATAGGCTTGTTCAATGAGTACGCCGGTCTTACGGAAGCTCGGTCTCCCCCTCCCGGATTCCCCGCTTTTTAAAATAGAATAACCGCACAAGCCCCGGGCGGCTTGCCAAAAAGCGATATCCTCCACTACAGTAGTAATATGCGGTATACCCAATGGCGTAGGATTCTATTTTTTTTTATGGGTTTTGTGGTTTCGGGAGTATGGGCCAAGGAAGCGGAGGCCCTGCTGGAGCAGCAGCCTCAGGCCAAGACGGATACCGGCGCCCATGTTGGGGATGTCTCCTCTTTTGTAGGGTTAACGTTAGAAGAACTTATTACCCGGTTTGGCTTTCCCCAATCGGTGTGTGCGGTCCGGGGCATTGAAACATGGCAGGATGATGTGGTCTTTACCTATGAAGCGGGGGATTTCTATATATATAAGGATCGGGTTTGGCAGATCCAAGTCAAAACCGCGTATGGTATCAAAATCGGCGATAATCTCGCCTCCATATCCTGGATTTTGGGGGAAGGGACCCAGATGTACAGCACTTATTTTCTTATACCCCTGCGCGGCCACCCCTGGCCCCTCACGCTTCGCCTCAATGTTAACAGCGCCGGTTTGATATCCGCTATTTTTATCTATCGTCCGGACTTCTAAAGGAACCCCTCGATGAGCCTTAAGGTAATCGGTGGTTCTTTAACAATAGGGTTGTTCGATAACCCGGTGGGTTATCGAACAAGTCCAATATTTCTATGTTTCCTACGTTACAAGGAGAGGCTATGGCAAAAATATGCCTGTGTTTGACTGAAAAGACCTTAAGCCAGGATGTGGCACTGCTGGAACACTACCGGAAATATGTGGATCTGGTTGAACTGCGGGTAGACTGCCTGGAAGCGGATGAACGGCTGCTCATCCGGCGTTTCCCGGAAATGGTGGACCTGCCGGTTATTCTCACCATCAGGCGGGAACAGGACGGGGGCCAGTTTACCGCCGGCGAAGGGTCCCGGATCACCCTCTTGTCCAAGGCCCTGGCCTTTGCCAATGCGGATCGGCGCCATAATTTTGCCTATGTGGATATGGAAGACTACTTGAATGTGCCCACCCTGGAAGAGGTGGCCCGTACCTTCGGAACCCGTATTATCCGTTCCTACCATAATATCCAGGGGGTGGATGCTGATTTAGTAGGCCTCATGCGGAGTTTGCGTCGTGTGGGGGATGAACTGGTCAAGGTAGCGGTGATGCCCCATTCTCTCGAGGAGGTAGTAGGGGTAGTCAAAGCAGCCCGGGAAACCCTGGATATGGATAAGATCCTCCTTTGCATGGGTAATTTCGGTACTCCTACTAGGATCCTGGCGGAACAACTGGGTTCTTATCTCTCCTATACCACCGTTAAAGGAATGCATACCGCAGGTCCCGGGCAGTTCGACCCCCAGGAACTGGCAGAGCTGTACCGGTTTCGGGATATTACCCCCAAAACCCGGCTCTTTGGGATTACCGGATTTCCCCTGGCCGTAACCTTCAGCCCGGCCTTTTTTAATACCGTATTCACCTTGGAACATACCGATGCGGTATATGTACCCTTCCCTACCGATGCTGTCCCGTCTTTCCTTGCCTTAGCAGCGGAACTGGGCATAGCCGGTGCATCGGTAACCGTCCCCCATAAAGAGGGAATCCTTTCCTATCTCTCCGAGGTGTCTGAAGGGGTACAAAGCATCGGCGCCTGTAATACCATCGTATCCACGCCGAGGGGCTGGATCGGTTCCAATACGGATGCTCCGGGGTTTTCCGATGCGCTTTTGCATTTTATCGGGAAGAGAACGTTTAGAGGTCAACGGATCACCATCATAGGCGCAGGCGGAGCAGCCCGGGCAATAGCTGCAGAGGTGCACCGGCTGCATGGGAAAGCCCTGATCCTCAACCGTAACGCCCTGCGGGCCCGGGATTTGGCTGCCCCCTACCGGTTTGCCTGGGGGCCCCTGGATAATCAGGGTATCGCCCGCATGGATACGTATGGGGATATCATCATCCAGACCACGTCTGCCGGTATGGAAGGGCATGCCGCCGTAGATCCCCTGGAATTGTATACCTTTTCCGGTAAGGAAGTGGTCATGGATCTTATCTACAAACCGGAACGGACCGCCTGTTTACAACGGGCTGAGGCAGCAGGCTGCCGGGTTTTAAACGGCTATGCCATGCTCATACGGCAAGCCCAATTACAATACGGCCATTTTATGGGCCTTGAATTTCCCCAGCATCTCATGGCTCGTATGCACTTGTAGGGTGCAGGCTTTCGGGTAAGTATTGAGGTATTGTATGGATCAACAGCGTATAAAAGCAATAGCCGGTAAAGGGGCGGTGGAAGCCCTGGTCAAAAGCGGTATGAAACTCGGACTCGGTACGGGTTCTACCGCTATTCATGCGGTCAGACATATCGGCGCGTTACTACAGGCAGGAACCTTGCAGGGTATTCGGGCGGTTCCCACGAGTTATCAAACCCTTATTGAAAGTGAACGCTGGGGGATACCCCTCTTTACACTGAATTCCCAGGAAATAGGAGGGGCCTTAGATCTCACCATAGACGGTGCGGATGAGGTGGACCGCCGGCATTACTGCATTAAAGGGGGCGGAGGGGCGTTGCTCTTGGAAAAAATTATCGCCTATGCCTCGGCCTCATACGCCATTGTGGTGGATGAGACCAAACACGTCGAAAACCTCGGCTTACAGTTTCCAGTCCCCCTGGAGGTGATCCCTGAAGGCCGGGTCCCGGTCATGAAAACCCTGGAAACCTTGGGGGCAGTGGTGCAGCTCCGGGAAGCGGTGCGTAAAGCAGGGCCGGTAATCACCGAACATGGCAACTTCCTCCTGGATATACGATTTAAAACCCCGGTGGATCCTGCAGCCCTAGAAACCGAGCTGAATCAGATACCAGGGGTGGTAGAAAACGGCTTTTTTACCCGGCTGCGTCCCCGGGTTTTTATCGGCCGCGCTGACGGCACCCTGGATATTCGAGACTAGGTTGTCTTCCTTCTTGGCGAGGTAGCCCTACGGGGAAAGCCGTAAGAGGGCAGTCATACACCACCGCTAACCCTTGTGACCCTCGTGGATGCTTACCAAAATTTCGTTCAAAACATGCATAATAATGATTAAAAAGACTATAATTTTTTTATATAAGGGGGTATACTGATCTCGTTATTGATACAGGTTAATCATTACATTATAAGATAAAAAAGGAAACAGAAAAGCATGATCTTTAACCCTGAATACGAAGCTATGGACGAGGATGCACGGAAAAAGTTGCAATTTGCCCGTTTCAAAAACCTGGTGGAAAAACTCTATGCCGATGTCCCGTTCTACCGAACGAAACTGAATGATATGGATGTTAAACCCCGAGACATACGTTCCCTGGCGGATATCTCCAAGCTGCCTTTTACCATTAAAACCGATCTCCGGGAAACCTATCCTTACGGGCTTCTCGCCTGTCCGCTCGCGGAAATAGAGGAGGTCCACCTGTCCTCAGGGACCACGGGAATTCCTGTGGTGGATGCCTACACCAAGAAAGACATCCATATCTGGGGAGAATCCATGGCCCGTACCCTGGCAGGAGCCGGCGGCACCAGAAACGACACGATACAGAACGGTTACGGCTACGGCCTTTTTACCGGGGGCCTGGGCGTTCATTACGGGGCAAAGACCCTGGGAGCCAACGTTATCCCCATGTCTTCGGGGAATACCCAGCGGCAGCTCATGGTGATGCAGTCCTTCGGTTCCACCATCTTAACCTGTACTCCCTCCTATGCCCTTTTTATGGCGGAAGAAGCAGCGGAAGCGGGTATTGACCTGAGAAAACTTCCCCTCAACAAAGGGTGTTTTGGCGCTGAACCCTGGAGCGAAAACATGCGCCGGGAAATTGAAAGCCGTTACGGGATGAAGGCCTATGACATCTACGGCCTCACCGAAATCATCGGCCCGGGAGTGGCTTTTGAATGTGAAGTTCAGGACGGCCTCCACATTAACGAGGATCTCTTTTATCCAGAAATCATTGAGCCCCTTACGGGTAAGAGCCTTCCGGATGGGGAGAAAGGGGAATTGGTTTTCACCACCTTGACCAAGGAAGGTACGCCGCTCCTCCGTTACCGGACACGAGATATTACATTCCTCCGTCGAGAGCGTTGTGCCTGCGGACGTACCACGGTTAAGATGAACCGGCTCTTTGGCCGCACTGACGATATGCTCATCATCCGTGGGGTCAACGTGTTCCCCAGCCAAATCGAGCAGGCCCTCATCGAAATCGAAGGTACGGATCCCCACTACCTCATCGTCGTTACCCGAGGCCCTTCCCACCTAGACGAAGTGGAACTCCAGGTGGAGGTGAAGCAGGCCTTTTTCAGTGATGAAACCAAAGACCTTGAAGGGTTGCGGACTAAGATCGAAACGGTGATAAAATCAAAACTCATGATTTCGGTGAAGGTAAAATTGGTAGAGCCGAAAACCATAGAGCGGTCCATGGGCAAGTCAAAGCGGGTAATAGATAAGCGTGAAATATAACGGGTGTACCTCTATAATGGTCAATAAGGAGTAACCATGCAGATCAAGCAAATATCGGTGTTTTTGGAGAACAACGCGGGCCGGTTGGGAGAAGTTACCGGGGTTCTCGCTCGGGCAGGTATCAACATGCGGGCCATAAGCATTGCGGATACTGCGGATTTCGGTATCTTACGGCTCATCGTGGACAATACCGAGGCTGCCATTAAGGCCTTGAGTTCCGGAGGCTTCACCATCCGGGAAACCAATGTGGCTGCCGTAGAAATCCAAGACAGCCCTGGAAGCCTCGCCCAGGTGATGGAACTATTCCAGAAATCCAAGGTAAACATCGAATACCTCTATGCATCCCTGTCAGGTAAAGCCGGGAAAGCGGTGGTTATCTTTAAACTTGAGGATCATGAGAAGGGACTGCAAATCGTTACAGAAAACGGCCTTTCCATGGTGGAACTATTCTAGCAGGATTGACTACGCTCGTATGGAGATGCGGGTATAGCTATATTGAGGCACTATGAAAATATTAATGGCCGCCACTGAGGCCGTCCCATTTGCTAAAACCGGCGGGCTGGCCGATGCGGTTTCTGCATTGTCCATTGCCCTGGCCCAGGAAGGGCATGAAATTCGTATCATTATACCCCGGTATTACAGTATCGACCGGAACAATCTGCAGTATCTTGAAGGGGCCCTGGGGGTTCCCATGGGAGGCCGGGAAGAATGGAGCGCGGTCTATACAACGAACCTGCCGGGGGCGCCGGTAAAGAACCCGGTCTCCGTGTATTTCATCGATCACGAACAATTTTTTGGCCGGGACGGTATCTACGGGGTTCCTTCAGAGCCGGATTTTTTAGATAATCCCCGGCGGTTCACCTTTTTCTCCCGGGCGGTTTTTCAGCTTTGCCGTAAACTAAGCTGGTATCCGGATGTGGTCCATGCCCATGATTGGCCGCTTGCCTTAGTGCCGGTATTCCTCAAATACGGGGAGCGCATCGGAGGATTAGCCAAAACCGTCTCGGTATTGACCATCCATAATCTGGGATACCAGGGAATTTACCATAAGGACAATTACTATTATTCCAACCTGGATGGGAACGTGTTTTATGAAGCCGGGTTTGACGACTGGAATATGATGAACTTCCTCAAAGCCGGGATCAACACCGCAGATAAACTCAACACGGTTTCTCCCAATTATGCCGCGGAAACTCAAACCCCGGCTTATGGCTTCCGTTTAGACGGGGTGCTCCGTTACCGGGCTGCGGATTATCGGGGCATCCTCAACGGTATTGATACGAAGGTCTGGAATCCTGCAATCGACCGGTATATTCCCAAGCCCTACAGCATCAAAGACATGGAGGGGAAGATCAAGGCCAAAGAAGCCCTGCAGAAAGAATTTAAGCTCCCCCTGGAACCGGATATACCGATCATCGGCCTGGTAACCCGCCTTACCGAACAAAAAGGGGTGGGAGAACTCTTTGGCCCGGCTTACGGTTCCGCGTGGTCCATCTGTCAGGATATGAGGTTGCAAATGGTACTCCTCGGGTCGGGAGATCCCTGGTGTGAAAATGAAATTAAGAATCTTTCCTATCGGCTTGCCAACTTTAAGGCCCGCATCGGGTACTCCGAAGCAGAAAGCCACCTGATCGAGGCGGGAAGTGATTTCTTCCTCATGCCGAGCCGTTACGAACCCTGCGGTCTCAACCAGATGTATTCTCTCGCCTACGGAACCCTGCCGATTGTACGGAATACCGGAGGACTGGCGGACACGGTGGAGAATTTCAACCAGGATACGGGAAAGGGCACGGGATTCATATTCAACGATCTTACCCCTCAGGCGATATACAATACCGTAGGCTGGGCAGTGTGGGCCTACTATAACTGCCGGGCTCAGGTTGATGCCATGCGTATTCTGGGGATGAAACAGGATTTTTCCTGGAAAAAATCCGCCCGGCAGTACAGCGCCCTGTATGAAGAGGCCATCGCCAAAGCTGCAAAGACAAGTTAAACGAGAAGGGCCTTAAGGCTCAAGACAAAAAAAGACCCGCCTTGCGGCGGGTCTTGTCAATTTTCTTAAAGGTAGCAAAGGATCAGGCTCCGGCTTTCCACGGGTAATGGCTAAAATCTTGGGCTTCTTGTCCTCACATTCCGCCCGGATACCCTACGGGAACTCCGCCGTTCTGAAGGCCGGGGATCGTAGACGTACATGATGGGATGATTCGCCAAGGCCGCTTTTCATGGGCCGCGATGAGGTGATGGATGATTTCTTTTTGGATGGAGGTTATGGTGAGCATAGGAATCGGGGAAGATGGGGTTTGTACCCTGGAGAGGAATTACATCGGGTCTCTTTCATTCGGTGTAAAACACTTGATCGGTTATTTTGTCGATAAACTCGTATTTGATAGTCCGCTCAAGTCCTTCGGCAAGGGTTACCGGCGGATTGAATTCCGTCTTTTGTATATTGGCAGCTTCAAACATGGTATCGGCACAAAATTTTTTCACCCGGATTGAACTGATGGGGAGGTTTTTATGCAAGACCTTTGCCAGCAGGTCAAAACAGAGGCCCCCGGCAAATCCCATCCAGTAGGGCCAGTGAAACAGGCTGCCGGATTTCCCCAATGTACGGCGCACAGCGGCAACCAGGGTGTTCATATCAAAATCCGGTTTGTCAATGTTGTTGAATAGGTGTTCGGCGGGTGGATTATGCAGATTGTATTCGATGAAGGCGGCGACATTTTCGGCATAGGCCATGGATTTGACATTTGTTCCCTTTCCGACCATAAGGAATTTTCCATCCGCAATTTGCCGCAGCAGATTATACACATTCCCCCGGTTTTGCTCGCCGAAGATCACCGTAGGCCTGATAATAGTTAACGAATTTTCAGGGTCGGAAGCAAGCCAAGCCCGGTATTTTTCTTCCGCCAGCCATTTGGTACGCCCGTAATCGTTGAAATAATTTATTGTACCGGTTTCATCGGTTCCGACAGGAGCGAATCCATAGACCGCCACGGAACTTGTAAAGACAATTTTCTTGATGCCGAGTTTTGTACAGACGTTGCATACATTCTCCGCGCCACTTACATTAACATCATCGTAGAGGGACTTGGGCGTAACATCGTCCCGGTGTTCGGCGGCAAGATTGACCACCACATCAGAACCGGCAAGGGCCTTTTCCAGCGTATCCGGCTCCCGGACATCGGCGTACAGGCGGAGATGGGGATATTTGTTGCTGGCGTTTTTGTCGGCGATTTTTACCGTGTATCCGGCGGCAACAAGACGTGTTGCAAGGCGGGTACCGACAAAGCCGGATCCGCCGATGAGGGTGATGTGCATTATAATTTTTTTCAGATACTTCCGAACCCCTGTTATGATTGATATATTTCCATATACCCCTGAAGCATTTTTTCCACAGTTAGATATTCCCTAAACCGTCTGTATGAATTCTCAGAAAGCTTCTTATAAATAGATTCATTTTCCAAAATATATTGTATTTTTTCTGCAAATGCAGACGCAACATTTTCAACCGTATAACCATTTTCACCGTTTACTACAATCTCACTAATACCGCCAACATTGGATGCAACTATTGGCTTCCCATAACTCATCGCTTCAATAATAACCATGGGTAAACCTTCGTAATTAGTCGGCAACATAAACAGATCGACTAATTGGTTATATCTCCCCGCATTCGATACATTGCCAAGACAAAAAACATTCGCCGCCGTATCATAAACCTTCTCTTGGTTACCAATCCATATAAAAGCATAAGTAGGAAACAAAGATGCCACTTTAATAAATATATCAAA
>JAIRNP010000042.1 GCA_031258005.1 Treponema sp. | reverse complement strand
TCAGCAGCATGTCAACAAGGCAATCCTGCGTCTGCGCCGGCGGCTCGCCCAGGCAAACCGTATACCAACGCAGGAACGGACATAGCTTGGGCAACATTTTCTATATGAGGCATTTCGGGTACAGGACAAACACCGCCCGGGTCAATATCGCCATCTCGTACCCCTTGGTAGGCGCATCTTCTTCCTACCCGGTTCAGATGGGCTTATCTAAAATAAAGTTGTTCAATACCTTCAGTTATTGAACAACTTCCGCTACAAAACGGCAGATTTGGTGGATTTCTGCAAAACATTCGCCGAATCTGCGAGACTGGTGCCTGACTAAAGTCCGCGGCAACCAACCGGGTTGTTGAACAAGTCCAATGAACCTAATCATAGGGGCAGGAACCTCATGAAAGCCCGCTGCTATTCTTTATGATATACCTCGGAGTTCCAAGACCACAAATTAATTTTTTTTGTTTTACCCTATTGACATTTTTCTTCATTACTGATATTTTATATAAATTGTCTGCCGCTGTAGCTCAGTTGGTAGAGCAAAGGACTGAAAATCCTTGTGTCAAGAGTTCAATTCTCTTTGGCGGCAGTATAAAAGGACAGCGGGAGCTGTCCTTTTTATTTCAGGGGTTTCGGCTGCAGGGTGAGGAGGCAACGCGAGCGCTTGACTCCCTCGGTCATACTCAGTATACTGATAAAAGTTATTTGAGGTTTCTGTAACATATCGGATTTTGAGAAAAGTTCACTGAATTAAGAGTGTTACGTTAAAATCGGAGGTTTAAACCCTGTAAGCCTCAGGTTATAAAAATGGAGAGATGCGAGAGCGGTTGAATCGGGCGGTCTCGAAAACCGTTGAACCCTTTAGGGTTCCGAGGGTTCGAATCCCTCTCTCTCCGGCTACCTCTGGGAGAGATGACCGAGTGGTCGAAGGTGCACGATTGGAAGTCGTGTGTACTCGGAAGGGTACCGAGGGTTCAAATCCCTCTCTCTCCGTATGTTCAAGAAGCGCAAAAGCCTTAAAGAGAAGGATGGCCGGGAGGATTTAAGGGTATCGTTCTTTAAGGTTCCCTGCTAGGGCTAACAATTTTTCCCTGGTATTAAGGGCCGGGTCTTCCACCACAGCTTCCAGAAGGGCAGAGAGGATTATTCCCATAGGTGGTCCTGGTTTGAGCCCCAGGGCTAGCAGGTCCTTTCCTGAAATCGATAAATCTTTAAGGGACAGCGCCTGGCTTTTGGCTAACACCTCATCAACCCGGGTAATCAAAGGAAGCAGGAACTCTTGGGGAGGCTCCTGTCCGGTAGTCCCGTAAGCATCGGCTTTCCGCAGTTGGTACAGGTTATCTAAGTTATCTTTCCCTACCCGGATGATGAAACGCCGGACCGCTCCCTCACTCCAGTTGGGTTCATAATGGAACATGTGTTCCCGAATCAAATGAACTACCCCCTCAATTACCACATTGGGGTAGCGGAGGCGGGTCAACAGGTCCCGACTGAGTGCGGCAGAGACCTGCTCATGCTGGTAAAAGGTCCATACCCCGGTGGCATCTAGAACTCGGGTTAGGGGTTTCCCAATATCATGGAGGAGCGCTGCAATCCGGACCAGTTCGGGAGCGTGGTCCCGGGCAGCCGCATCACAAGCCAAAAGAGCATGATCCAGCACATCAAAGCGATGGAAGCCCTTCTGCTCAATGTTCCGGCAACAGGCTAGTTCTGGAAGGAGGAGTTCCAGGAGCCCGGTCTTTTCCATGAGTAAAAAAGCCCGGGAAGGTTGGGGAGAGGCAAGGATTTTATCCAGTTCATCCCGGATCCGTTCTGGGGAGACCTTTTCCGTGGTACCTAATGCCTGGGGAATGGCATCCAGGGTGGCCTCCTCTACATCGAATCCCATCTGAGCGGCAAAGCGAACCGCCCGTAAGGGTCGAAGCCCATCTTCGGCAAACCGTTCCTGGGGATTTCCCACAGCGCGGATAATTTTATCCTGTATGTCGGCAATGCCATTGAAAGGATCCACCAGAGGCCCTCTGGGAAGCGGGAGGGCAATGGCGTTCATGGTAAAATCCCGGCGGGATAAATCTTCCTCAATACGGGCCGCATAGGTAACCTGATCTGGCCGGCGGCCGTCATGATAGCCTGATTCGGTACGATAGGTAGTTACCTCCAGAGAACGGCCTTGAAAATGCACCGTAACGGTCCCGTGTTTGATACCCGTGGGGATAACCCGGGGGAACAGGGCGATCACTTCGGAGGGCAGGGCATCGGTGGCTAGGTCCCAGTCTTGAGCCTGGTGGCCCCGAAGCAGATCCCGAACCGCCCCTCCTACGAGAAACACCTGTTTCCCATAGCGGATAAATATGCCGGCGATTTCCTGTAATACCGGGTGAATAGCGAACTTGCCCATCACCTGACACTATACTATATTGAAACCACACGAGAAAAGGGAGGCGGCATGGTGCGGGGTATTGCGTTTATAGGGGGAGCCGGTCCAGAACCGGAACAGTGCAAAGCCCTGGTGAAGGATGCGGATATCCTGGTCGCTGCGGATTCCGGGCTTATCCTCGCGGAGCTGGCTGGGATAAAGCCGGATTGGATTGTAGGAGACATGGATTCCCTGGATGATCCGTTGCGGCTTGCGGCGTATCCGTCTGAGCGGATCCTGCGCTATCCCCAGGATAAGGATTTTACCGATACCGAATTAGCCCTGCGCCTCCTCTGGGAAAAGGGCTGTGATGAGACCTGGCTGATTGGTGGCGGCAGCGGGAGAATGGATCACCTCTTTGCCATCCGGTCCCTTTTTGAACGGGATCCCCGGCCTCAACGCTGGTTTACCGGTGCCGAGGATATATACGGTCTTCATGCTCAGGAGAAGCTGGTCCTGGGCCTCCATCCAGGAGGGGTCTTTTCGATTTTTCCCCTGGGTTCAGGACCCTGGGAACTGGAGAGCCGGGGCCTCAAGTGGCCTCTAGCGGGTTTACCCTGGGATCGGGGTTTTTTTGGACTGAGTAATGTGTTTCTGGAAGCGGAGGTATCCCTATGGGCAGAACAGGGACGCTTTTTGGTGATCCTTCCCCACGTATAAGCCCCGGGGCGTGTTCATACTACGCAACGTGATATAAATAACCTGAGTTCGATGGAATCGAGTTGTTCAATACCTTCAGTTATTGAACAACTTCCACTAAAAAACGGTAAATTTGGCGGATTTCTGCAAGAAATTCGCCAAATCTACGAGACTTGTGTCGGACTAACGTCCGCGACAACCAACCGGGTTGTTGAACAGTCCAATAAACAATAGGGGGCTAGGACCCCTAACATACGAAGGTGCTTCTCGTATCCATGTACCAAGGACCGCTGTAGCTGCTTATAATGAAGCAATGGCTCTTTGGGTCATCCGATCACAACGCTCGTTAAATTCATTACCTGCATGACCCTTCACCCATTGCCAGGTAAGGGAAAAATCCTCGGTCAGTTTATCTAAGCGTTCCCACAGTTCCTTGTTTTTTACCGGTTTTTTCTCACTCGTTCTCCAGCCGTTCTTTTTCCAGGCATGGATCCATACGCTTATACCGTGGTGTACGTATTGGGAATCGGTATAGACCGTTATCTGTCTTGAGTTTACGTTTAATTCTGACAATGCCTCCAGCGCGGCAATGGCTGCGCTCAATTCCATCCGGTTATTGGTGGTATTTTTTGCAGCTCCCCATTTTTCGGCAATGATACTCGGCACTCCGGTCTTTCCTTCTCCAGAAATTCCCCGGGCAGTGGATTTGAATTCAACGATGACATAGGCCCAGCCCCCAGGCCCCGGATTACCAGAACAGCCCCCGTCAGTGTATATACTCAGTCCTTTGTTTGATAATGCGCGGTTCCCCATACTTTTCCCTTCTCCCCCTCTTCGTCTTGTATTTTTCTGTTCGTTTTATATAGAGAAACCGTTTCAAAATGTCAGATTTTGAACAGCCTTTATATAAAAAGTACACCCCCTTCAAACCTCAATGGGTTTTGCATACCTTTCAGGTATTGTAGGTGTCAACGCTCCAAGGCCTGCTTAAAGACTAAGCCAGTGGGTGTTATCGCTAAACCGCCGGTGGAAGTTTCCTTTATTGATCCCGGCAGGTTATCCCCAATCTGTTTCATGGCCCAAACCACTTCATCAAAAGGTATCATACTCTCAATGCTAGATAAAGTCAAATCCACCGCAGTAAGAACATTGGCTGCTACAAAGGCATTCCGCTTGACACAGGGAACCTCAACCAATCCGGCCACCGGATCGCAGGCCAGACCCAGGGAATTCTTCAGAGACAAGGCAGCAGCGGAAAAGCATGCCTTCAAGGGCTGTTCTTCCAGGTACGCCAGGGCACAGGCTGCCATGGCTCCTGCAGCGCCGCATTCCGCTTGACAAGCTCCTTCTGAACCGGCCAGAGTCGCACCCTGGGCTATGATTACCCCGGTAAGGCTGGCGACTAAAAAGGCATCCCGCAGCCGGGGATCATACGGAGGATTACAGGGATGAACCGTACTGACGGCCCCTTCCAGGGCTTGGCACTCCCTGGTATCCCACCAAGCCCAGATGGTTCCTGGTACAATACCGCTGGAACCGGCGGTGGGAAAGGAAACTACCTTGCCTCCACAGGCATTTACCTCGTTGATAGCCAGGGCATAGGCCAGAGATCGGGTGAACAGATCATCCCGAATGAGCCGCCGGGTGGATGAGGCAAAGGCTACTGCCGACCCTTTGGTAAGGCCGGATCGGGAATGTTGGGGATTTTCAAGTCCTTTGATCAAGGCGTTCCGGGTAACCGCGATACGCCGGTCAATCTCCGCGAGGATTCGTGCTTCCGACACCCCGGACATGAAGGCTTCCCGTTTAATTCCGTACTCTGGAGCAGTGATCTTTTCAGCGTACAATATCGTTTCCAGGTCAGCAAAGGTATGAAACCGGAATTGCATTTTTTACCTCCCGCCTCCTCTTAAAGGGTCAATGCCGGCATCGGGAGGACCCGATAAATCGAGGACAGCTTTTGGATTTGGGTAATAATGGAAACCGGCACAGGGCTGTCAGTCTCCACCACCAATAAGGCCTCACCCCCTCTTTCCTTGCGGTGACTGGAGGTGGCAGCTATATTGATGTGATGGATAGCAAGGATATGGGTTACTTCTGCAATGACCCCTATCTCATCATAGTGTAACACCAGGATGGCCTCAGATTCGCCGGAAAGATGCACCCCATAGCCGTTAATGGCATCGATCCGAATAGAACCGCCTCCTATGCTTGAACCTTGCAGGATCAAGGTATGTACCCCATAGAGTTCAAGGACCACGCTATTGGGATGCCAAGATGGAGGTAGTTCAGCGACGGTCTCGATAACGAGCGGAAACCCTTTCCCTGCGGCCTGAAGCTCCGCTAACAGGGCACGGCCTCGGAAAAGCCGTTCATCCTCAGGGGGAATACCCAGAAGACCTGCCACGGCCGCATCCCCTGAACCATGACCTTTCCAGGTAGCCGCGAGAGAACCGTAAAAGCGGATCACCGCCTTTTGCGGAGCAGTACCAAAGATCTTCCGGGCCAGAAAGGCAATCCGGCTCACCCCGGCAGTATGAGAACTGGAAGGCCCAATCATCACGGGACCGAAGATTTCACATAAAAGGGCCTGTTCTTTGGGCATAGCATCACCGGCTTCTTGATAGACCTATACCAAGGGTTCAGGCCGAGAACAGACGCTCTGTACCGGGTAATACCTGCCTGAAGCAGAGGCCTCATGGATACCGTGCATCACTTCCAGCACATGGTAGGCCAGTTCCCCCGAAGCCCGATGGGGCCGGTTTGTACTGAGGGATTCGGCCATATCCTGTACCCCAAGGCCCCGGCTGTTTTCCGGGAAGTCCTTGAGTAGGGGGATTTCCGACCAGGTCTCTGCCGGACCTCGGCGAACCAAGACCGGTCCGCCAAAGGTATTGGGATCTGGAACCTTGAGGGTGCCTTCAGTGCCGTAGATTTCGATGTACGGCAAGGAATGCGCATACACATCGAAACTGGTGATGATGGTCCCCACGGCACCGGAAACAAAATCCAAGACCCCCCCGATATGGGTGGGTACCTCCACGGTGATGACCTGTCCGTTCAAGGGTTCGCTGGTGATGGTCCGGGTCTTGAAACTCTGCTGCGCGGAACCGGAAACCCGGGCGATGGGGCCTAGGAGGTTCACCAAGGCGGTAAGGTAATAGGGCCCCATGTCAAAGAGGGGACCGCCTCCGGTTTTATAGTAAAAGGCCGGATCCGGGTGCCAGTGCTCATGACCGTGGTTCATCATAAAAGCCACCGCGGCCAGGGGACGGCCTATCCAGCCATCATCAATGAGTTTACGACAGGTCTGGATTCCTGCACCGAGAAAAGTATCCGGCGCACAGCCTACCCGTACCTGCTGTTCCTGGGCAGCCTCTAAGAGGGCTGCAGCCTCCTCCCGGTTTACGCACAGGGGCTTTTCATTGTACACATGCTTTCCCCCTCGTACCGTAGCCAAGGCAACCGCATAATGATGCTGAGGCTGAGAGAGGTTAAGGACGATGTCCACCTCAGCACAGGCGATAAGCGCATCTGCGTCTTTTAAACAGCGGATACGGTACTCCCGGGCTGCCTTCTGAGCCCGTTCCTCCACCAGGTCTGTTATCCCCGTAAGGATGACCTGTTTCCCAAACATACCCGTGAGGTTCTGGAGATACATACCGCTTATTTTTCCCGCTCCCACCACACCGATACGCTTTTTTTCCCGTTTTTCAGCTCCTGCTTTTTCTTCTTCCATCTAATACATCCCCTTATCGCTCTTAAATAGATCCGCCTTAAGCCCCTGCTCTACTGCGATCCGTTTACCCTCTGCAGCCCAGAGGAGGCCCCGCTTCATGAGTTCCCAGGCTTCGGGAATATCAAACACATCGTTATGATGCCCAAGGGAATTGTAATACACCCGGCCATGACCCCATTTTTTGGTCCAGATCACCGGGATATCCACCGCGCCGTTGGCGTTATGGTACCAGGCAACCGTGGGAAAACGGGTCGTAGCCAGCACGTCATTAGCCGGATCCACATGCAGGTAATACTGCTCCGAGACCACCTCAAAATCCCTGATCCCTACGGTGAGGGGATTGGAACTGCTCTTGATGTTGACCGTATAAGGAACGCCATCACAGCCAGGATGGGCCACCCAGTTACCACCGGTCAAAAATTGCCAGGCTACGTTGGCCCTAAAGGCATCGCACATACCCCCATGACAACCGGCAAGCCCCACCCCGGAACCGATGGCTTCCAGCAGGGGCTCAAAATAGGGCTTGGGGAGTTCCGGCCCCATGGTCCACACCGGAATAAAGAGGTCTAAGGCCATAAGCTGTTCCTTATTCTCTAATACATCCAGGGAAGTCGCCAAGGTAACCTGGAAACCCTGGGATTCCAAGAATTGGGTGAACCGTCGGCTTATGAGTTCCGGCTCATGTCCGTCCCAGCCGCCGCATAGAATCAACACCTGCGGTGGGCCTATCTTTCGCTGCATCATAGTACGCTCCTTAATAGACCTTCCCAGGGCTGCCGCGTAACAAGGCTACTGCAGAACTGGTACCAATGCGGTGGCAGCCTGCGTTCAAGAAGCTTTCCAGGTCTCCCCTGGTCCGGATCCCCCCGGCAGCCTTGATTTTAACCTGAGGACCGATATGTTTCTTAAACAGGTGAATGTCCTCCTGTACCGCACCAGCCGTACCGAATCCCGTAGAGGTTTTGATATAGTCCGCGCTTGCGTTACGTACCAGTTCGCAAAGGCGGATCTTCTCATCCATCGTGAGATAACAGGTTTCCACAATAACCTTGAGGATCCGGTCCCCCAGGATCTGTTTCAGCGCGGTGATTTCCTCCAGGACCCGGTCGAACCGGCGATTCTTCACGTCGCCTATATTGATCACCATATCGATTTCCACGGCTCCATCCGCGAGGGCCTGTTCAGTCTCTACGGCTTTTACCCGGCTCACACTGTAGCCCAGGGGGAACCCGATCACGGTACAAAGGGTCAGGGTATTCCCGTAGGTTTCGTGTACCGGTTTAACATAGGAGGGAGGGATACACACCGAAGCGGTCTTATACTGTACTGCTTCGTTACAGAGGGCGGTGATATCCTCCCAGGAAGCGCTGGCCTTGAGCAGGGTATGGTCAACATGGCTTAAAATTTCCTGATCCGTCATAAAAAACGACCCCCTCCCGGCTTACTGAGGCAAAACTGGAGGCGGTAAAAAGGCCGCATTAATACCGGAATAATCGTTGGAGATATTCAGTTCATCCAGAATTTGAGCAATCTGGCCTCGGTGATGGGTTCCGTGCATGGTGAGCTGGTGTAAGAGAAAATACAAGGGTACCTTATCAGGATTTCCGCCATACCACTGGATAGGTACAGGAATAGTGAAATCCTCCTCATCCAGGGCCGATACCATCTGAATGAGCCCATCATCAAGGGTTTCAAAAGCCCGAACCAAGGCTTCCCATTGGGTTTCGCTAGCCGTATCCTGGGGAATAACCAGGGATTCTGCGAGGGTCAGGGCCTTTAGGTCAGGGGCTTTAGGGGATAGAGCCCCTTTGAAGAGTCCCTGAAAAAAGAGGGTTCCTTCCCCTATATGCCGAACCAGGCCGGAAAGGCTCCCATAGTAACTTCCTCGTTCTTTTTCCCGTTCTTCCGGGGAAAGGGTTTGGAGAATGGAAAGGACCGCTTGATTAGCTGCTTTATGGTGCCGGGCAAACATGAGACAGGTTTTTTTCATAGTACCGCTTACTCCTTGATAGTGGTATAGGGCAGGGGCTTTTTTCAAAAGCTGGAGCTTTAAAAAAGCTTCCTTGCCCTTCCAAAACTAGCTTTTGTTGTTAAAAAGACCCTGCCTTAAAGTATATATGAAACACCACCCTGTGAGAAGGGCGCCCCCCAGGGGGCTTAATGCCCCTGTAGGGCAGTGGTGATAAGCCATCGAAGCGCCCTTTGCCTCCCGCCTTTGCCACTTCGGAACCAAACCCACGATATAGGTGAGGACGCTCCACAGAAGATAGGAACGAAGGGACGTACCCCGCACCCCCAAACCCCTCCGCCCCTCGTAACGCCCGCCGCAGGCGCCCTTCAGGGGCGTTAAACTCGCTGACGGGTGGGGGGCCAGCCTGAAGGGGGGATGCCGGTTTTTTGTTTGAATAAACGGGAAAAATAAAACTGATCATCAAAACCCAGTGTAAAGGCCGCCTCTTTTATGGAAAGATCGGTTTGTTCCAGCAGGCGGCAGGCTTTATTGATCTTGATCTGAATGTAATACTGGTAGGGGGTCATAGCGGTGTACAGCTTAAAAATCTCGTTTAACCGGGAAGGGCTTATACCAATAGTCTGGGCGATGCTGGGGATGTCGATGCTTTTTTTACAGATATTTGCCTCCATCAAACATTTCACTCTTTCGACGATCTGCTGATGCTGAGAATAATTCGTCGGTTCTTTTCTTCGTTCACAGGTGAGCAGCTCGGCAAGCAGCAAAAACACCTGGGAACAGGCTTTGACTTGATAGCGGGGGTGCTGGGAACGCACTTCATCAAAAATATGCGTAAAAATAGAAAGTACATAGTCCCGTAAGCCTATTTCGAAAAAAATACGCTCTTTGGAGAGGATCCCTTCCTTGACGAGACCGGTGAAAAAGCTGCCGGTGAATCCCACCCAGTATTCGTGCCAGCCGGTTTCATGCAGGGGTTGGTACGCATGTTTCATACCGGGCAACAGGACCAGCATAGAACCGGCTTGTACCCTATAGGTATTACCTTCCGCGTAAAAAACCCCTGCTCCATCGCTAATATATACAAACTGGAATTCCCGCAGGGTACGACCTTCGGCCACATCCCGGAATACCACAGGATGGGCGTTTTCATTCGGGGGATACACCGTATACGGGGGAACCTCCATAGCTCCAGCGGCGGTACATACCATACCCAGCTTTTCGTCTTCTTCACTGTAGGGTATGTAATGAAAAAAATAATCGCCTGGGTTACTGCGATTGTTACTGAGGGCTTTCATCATTCGCTCCTCCCTGGGGATCCATCAGCCGTTGGATGATGCATATACAGCAGCGTTGTTCGGAAACCGCAAAATACGGAGTATTTTGCAAGACTGATGTCGGACTAAGGTCCGCGCAAGTCCAGTATAGTATGGAAAATTCATGCTTACCATATAATTTTTTGAATGCTTCCTGCGGAGAGCCCCGGGTTCAACCGTAAAACTGATCCTCCCTTACAAAAACCGGAAACCAGGGTATCGAGAGGCCTATTTTTTCCATTATTTTAAGAGAATTGTCCATGTACAGTAATAAAAAAGGGAGGCATACTAAATTAATAGATTTGTTCATTAACTGAAGTTATAGACACCATGGAATTCCTGCTAGGTACTCATACTTATTAGGTGGTAAATCACTGTTTGGAGCGGAGGCTGCAAAGGAAAAGCAGGATAGGGAGGTTAAATCCTTCGGCACAATCGGGGCGTTTTGGCGGTTAGACATGGGATGCATGGGGTGGATACTATAAAACTCTGTTACATTGGCGGAGGTTCCCGCAACTGGGCCTGGGTATTAATGCAGGATCTGGTGTTTGAGCAAGAAATCTCAGGATCTATCGAACTATACGATACCAAATTGGAAGATGCCCAAACCAATGCCCTTATCGGCAACACCCTTTTGGCGAAGCATAACCCGGGACACTGGCAGTTTCACGCAAATCCTTCCCTGGAAGAGGCCCTGAGCGGAAGCGACGTGGTGTTTATCTCGATTCTTCCGGGAGATTTTGCAGAAATGGCGGTAGATGTCCATGCCCCTGAAGCCTACGGTATCTACCAGCCCGTGGGGGACACTGCAGGAGCCGGGGGTATCATCCGGGCCCTGCGGACCATTCCCCAGTTTCGCTTCATTGCCCAAGCAGTCAAGACCTACGCGCCTAGGGCATGGGTGATTAACTACACCAACCCCATGAGCATCTGTACCCGTACCTTGTATAAAGAGTTTCCCCGGATTAAAGCCGCAGGGTGCTGCCATGAGGTATTCAACACCCAGAAGCTCTTGGCCACGGTACTGGAACTGGCGGGATGCGCGGCCAGGGGCGGCATTACACGGGAGGAAATCCACACCCGGGTTTTGGGAATCAATCATTTTACCTGGATCGATAAAGCCTCATGGAAAAACATCGACATCTTTCCCCATTATGCAGGATTCGTAGACCGTTATGCCGAAACCGGGTTTCCCGGCGCGGAGGCGGCTACCACCTTTGCAGGGGGGAGCGCTTCCGGGGAAGATCCCGAAGAAGCGGTCCGGCGCACCTTGTTTTCCAGTGCGGAACGGGTCAAGATGGATCTTTTTCGCCGCTATGGACTCATTGCCGCCGCAGGGGACCGGCACCTGGCGGAATTTTGTCCCCGTTCCTGGTATCTTACCAGCCCTGAAGAGGCGGCACGCTGGGGATTCGTCTTGACGCCGGTGTCCTGGCGTAGTGCGAACCGGGATACCTTGATAAGCCAGGCAAAAGCCTATCGGGAGGGTACAAAAACCATGACGCCTGTTAGGTCCGGGGAAGAAGGGATTAAGATGGTGAAGGCCCTCCTGGGCCAGGGGAGCCTCATCAGCAACGTGAATATGCCGAATCAAGGGCAGATGCCGGATCTGCCCCGGGACGCGGTAGTGGAAACCAACGCCGTCTTTTCCCGGGATACCATTGAGCCCGTGATAGGCGGGGAACTTCCCGTGGACTTGCGGAATCTGGTGATGCACCATGTATTAGCCCAGGAAGGGATCATCCAAGCGGCCTTTGAACAGGACTATGAAAAAGCCTTTCGGGTGTTTTCCCAGGATCTGGCGGTACAGACCTTGCCCCTGAAGGACGCCCGGACGCTTTTTAACCGGATGTGTTCAAAAACCCTCCCTACTTTCAGGGCCTAAGCGGATCGGACCATGATAGATCGGCATGACCTGGTAACCCGGCATAATCCTGTATACCGGAACATCGAAGCCCTGGCGCCCCTTTCCGTAGGCAACGGGAAGTTTTGCTTTACCGCAGACTTTACGGGATTGCAGACCTTCTTTGAGGCCTATAACGCAGGGGACGATGGATTCCCCCTGTGTACCCTGGCGGAATGGGGCTGGCATAGTTACCCCAATGCCCCTCAGGATGATTCCCAGCTTCGCCTTACCCCCTTTGATACCTTTGGGAGAGAAGTCGGGTATGGGGTGGATGAAACCGGGCAAGAGGAGCTTTTTAGGGGATTGCGGCAGAACGCGCACAAGTTTCATCTGGGGAACATCGGGTTTACCCTTGCCGGGAAAACCCTTAGCTTAGAGACCTGCGAGGTGCAAAAACAGACCCTGGACCTATGGGAAGGACGCTTATGTTCGGAATGGATCGCGGCGGGTACGCGGGTGCTCACGGAAACCTTGGTCCATCCCCGGGAAGATACCCTGTATGTGCGGGTTCGCTCGCCCCTTGTAGCGGCGGGGAAACTCCAGGTGGCTTTGCGCTTCCCCTACGGCAGCCACAAGAAATCCGGCGCGGATTTTACGGCGGTTTCACGGCACAGGACCGAGTTTATCCATACAACCAGCGGGCCTATACAGCTTGAACGGGCGATGGACGGTACCAGGTACCGGGTTACGGTAGGGTTTACCGGTATATCCTTGGATACCCTACCTGATACGGGTTTTCTGCCTACCCATACCCTCATCCTGGGCGGAAAAACCCCGGGGATCGATACCTGGGAACTGGCTTTCCGTTTTGAGCCGCTCCACATACCGGTGCTGGCTAGGGGGTGGGACTCCATAGAAGGGGGAGTGGAACCATATCCGCCATCCTTTACCCAAGCCCAAGCGTCCTGCCGTATGTTCTGGAAAACCTACTGGATGCACGGCGGGGTTATGGATTTTTCAGGTTCCCCGGATCGCCGCGCCGGGGAGCTGGAAAGGCGGCTGGTCCTTTCCCAGTATCTCACGGCGATTCAAAGCCGGGGAAGGTTCCCCCCGGCGGAAACCGGGCTGAGTTGCAACAGTTGGTACGGTAAGTTCCATCTGGAGATGCACTTTTGGCATTCCGCCCATTTTGCCCTCTGGGGCAGAGTCGAGGTTCTTAAGAGAAGCCTGGCCTATTATAAATACCTTCTGCCTCAGGCCCGCAGTATTGCCGCGTCTCAGGGCTATAAAGGGGCCCGCTGGCCTAAGATGTGCGATCCCAGAGGGTTTAATACGCCTTCATCCATTGCCGTGCTGTTGCTGTGGCAGCAGCCGCACCCGATTATGCTGGCGGAACTCTGCTATCGTGCGGCGCCAGTGGAGGATTTCTTACGGGAATACCGGGAGGTAATCCTCGCAACTGCGGAATTCATGGAAAGTTTTATCCATTGGACGGACTGCCGCGGGGTGCTGGGAGCGCCCTATATGCCTGCCCAGGAGCGGCACGACCCCAAAACCGTCCTTAACGCCCCTTATGAGCTTGAGTATTTTCGTTGGGCTTTGAAGCAGGCGGATCAGTGGCTTGCCCGGCTGGGAGAAGCCCCCCGTTTTGGGGATGCTGTGGAGAAGCTCGCCCTGCCCCTTCAAAAGGACGGCTGTTATGCGGCCCATGAAAACTGCCCGGACTCGTTTAGCTCCCCTCCTTTTTGCACCGACCATCCTTCCATGCTCGCCATGTACGGGGTACTGAAAAGCGAAAAAATCGACCCTGCCCGGATGTCCGCCACCCTGGATCGGGTGCTTGCGGTATGGGACTGGCAATCCCTCTGGGGCTGGGATTTCCCCATGATGGCTATGACCGCGTACCGTTTGGGACGCCGGGAAGAGGCCATAGACCTGTTGCTGCGGGACAGCCCCAAAAACACCTACCTGCCCAACGGGCATAACCGGCAGACCGGCAGTAATGACCTGCCCCTGTACCTGCCCGGAAACGGGGGCTTGCTCCTGGCCGCGGCGATGATGGCTGCGGATACCCAGGGCTTCCCTCCGGGCTTTACCGTGCAAAGCGAGGGACTTCATGCATATTTCTGATATACAAATCCGGAACCCCGTTGTGGTGCCGGAAGCCGGGGGGTATTACCGCTTCGGTTCTACGGGTAAAGACATCCGGAAAGGACCGGGAACCGGTTTCGACGGGTACGTCAGTTCCGTTGCAGGGAGGCTGAGCGACTTCGAGGGGCCTTTTCCGGTGTTCCGTCCTCCTGAAGATCTTTGGCCGGCAATGAATTTTTGGGTCCCTGAAATACACCCGTACCAGGGAGGGTGGTATATGTTCGCCACCTTCAAACCCCGAAAGGGAAGGCGCGGGACCGGGATCCTGAAAAGTACCGGGAGTATTCTGGGGCCTTACATCCCCTGGTCCTGTTCAGGGCCGGTAACGCCCGGAGACTGGGAGTGCTTGGACGGCCCGTTTTTCATGGAACAGGGAATTCCCTATCTGGTGTTTTGTCATGAATGGCAGCAGGCGGGGGACGGCGGGCATGGGATGCTGTTCCGCAGTGTCCAGGGAACCCTGTACCTGGCGCTCCATACGCCGAATCAGACCCCTTGGGAGCGCCCCCGCTTTATCGCCTTGCAAGAAGCCGCGGGGAAGCTCGGTATTGCAGGCCATGAGGAGGAACTATGACCACAGGAAAAGCCAACCGTATCAAAGAGCAGGTATCCTCGTACCTGTTCCTCGCACCCTGGCTTTTGGGTTTTTTTGTGCTTACCCTGTACCCCATGATCTATTCCTTTTATCTTGCCTTTACCGAGTACACAATTTTGCAGCCCCCCAAATGGGTAGGACTGCGGAATCTGTTCATCATGTTTGTCGGTAACGCGGAGTATCCCCGGGACGAGCGGTTTCTCAATGCTCTTTTTGTAACCCTGCGCTTTGTGTTTGTTTCCGTGCCCCTCAAGCTGGCTTTTGCCTTGGCGGTGGCCATGCTGATGAACCAGAAGCTCCGCCTTATTCCATTCTACCGGACCGTCTATTACATCCCCACCCTCTTGGGCGGTTCGGTGGCCATTGCGGTGTTGTGGCGCAGGCTCTTTGCAGGGGACGGCGCCATCAATACCCTCATCAGGATGCTCAGCGGGGGCGCAATAAACCCGCCCTCCTGGATTTCAAGTCCCCTCTTCGCCATCTACACCCTGATACTCCTCGCCGTGTGGCAGTTTGGTTCGCCTATGATCATTTTCCTTGCAGGGCTCAAGCAGATACCCCAGGAATACTACGAAGCCGCCAGCGTGGACGGCGCGGGGAAGATCAAGCAGTTTTTTGCCATCACCCTGCCCAGCCTTTCGCCCATTATTTTCTTCAATCTGGTGATGCAGATGATAAGCGCCTTTCAATCTTTTACCCAGGCATATATCATCTCAGGAGGTAACGGCGGCCCGGTGGACTCCACCATGTTCTACAGTCTGTACCTGTATTTGCGGGGTTTTGCCCATTCCCAGATGGGGTACGCAGCGGCTATGGCCTGGGT
>JAIRNP010000035.1 GCA_031258005.1 Treponema sp. | reverse complement strand
GTGGATGCGGAAGCGTTGGAGGAGAGTCCCCGGCGGCAGGTGAAAGAGGTATTGTTACAGTTGGTACGCAATGGGGTGTATCACGGGATCGAGGTACCGGAAGTGCGGGAGGAACGGGGTAAGGGTCGGGTAGGGGTGATAGAGTTTTCGATACAGGGGGAAAGGGATAGGTTGGAGATACGCGTGAGTGATGATGGGCAGGGACTTAACTTTGAGAAGATCCAGGAACGGGCGCAGGAGTTACGACTTATCACGGGGGAAGGGCCGGTGGAGGATAGGAACCGGTTATTGCAAGTGATTTTTACGCCGGGCTTTAGTACAGCCGGGGAGGAAGGGCTGCATGGGGGGCGGGGAATAGGGTTGAATCTGGTACAGGAACGGATACGGGATTTAGGGGGTAGTATCAAGGTACAGACCGAAGTGGGGAAGGGTACGACCTTCATTGTGTATATTCCCCGACAGATTCCCCTGGCCCATGCAGCTTCTTAAACAGATTTCTCCGCTCTTTTTATGTACCTCATACCCTCCTTGAGGTGATGGGTTGTCCCGAAGAGGCAGCTTTCGTAAATCCTGGTCATGCAGGGAATGAGCAGTAAAAATGGTACAGCCTCTTAAACGCGGGTCAGGGTCCTTAAGAACTGATCGATGGCGGCAACCGTACCGGCGTTCACGCACGGCAGGGGGCTTCCCGCCTCCTTCCATAAACCGGTAAGCACCGTGCCCGGACCGGTTTCCAGCACTCCTTCAATGCCTGTTTGGGCAGCAATGGCCCGTTCTTCATCGAGCCAACGCACTGGTTTCGTGAGCTGTTCCAGGGCGCGTTGTTTTGCCTCGGTCCCGGTACTCAGCATCGTGCCAGACACATTGGAATAGCAGGGGATCAAGGGATCCATAAAAGTTACGGATTCGAGAATCGGCCGAAACCGCTCCACCGCATCCTCTATCAGGGGAGAATGAAAGGGACCTGCCACTGCAAGGCGGATGACCCGTTTAGCCCCTGCATCCTTAAACCTGCTTACTGCTATGGCCAGAGCTTCGCTGGTCCCAGCCACCACGGTTTGCCGTGGAGAATTGATATTAGCCGCATACAGGCCGGATATACCTTCGGCCCTCCATGCGGCGATCAGGGACGCTACCTGTTCAGGGGCAAGCCCAATCACCGCAGCCATACCCGGAGCCGTCGTTCCACTCCCCAGGCGATCCGCCGATTCCTGCATCGCCTTCCCCCGGGCCGTAACCAAGCGAAAACAGTCCTCTTGGGAGAGTACCCCGGCGGTAACCAAGGCTGCGTATTCTCCGAGACTGAACCCTGCAACCCCTGCAGCCTGGAACCCCTGTTTTACCAGGTATGTGGCAGCGCTGAGATTAGCCAGGGTAATAAGCGGCTGAGACACATCAGTCCGTTTCAAAGTTTCCCCATCCCCATTCAAGAGCAGGGCATGCAGGTCTCTGCCGGTACTAGCTGAAGCAAGCTCAAAGAGCTGCCGAACTTCCTCGGCCTGCTCCCAGAAATCCAAGGCCATCCCTTGATACTGGGCGCCTTGTCCGGGAAACAGCCAAACGAAAGGCGTAGTGAACAGCGGCGTACTACCAGACAATGATATTTCCTCCAGAGGTTAAACCCGCGCCAAAGCCGACCGTCATGATGATATCCCCCTTTTGCAGCTTACCCCCCCGATTGAGTTCGTCCAATGCAATAGGAATCGACGCAGCAGAGGTATTGGCGTATTCTTCCAGGTTAAGAAAGAAGCGTTCTTCTGGTATGCCCATCCGTTTCCCCGCGGCTGCCAGGATCCGGCGGTTAGCCTGGTGGGGTATGATCCAGTGTACCTCATCAATGGTAAGGTTTGTTTCTGCCAGGAGCTTTTCTATGGTTTCGGTTACTGATTTAACCGCAAAATTATAAACCCCCTGACCGTTCATCTCAATAACGGGAGGCGCCTTGATGGCATCCCCTGCTTTAAAGGCATGGCGGGAACCTCCCTGCCGCATGATGAGGTATTCCGCCCCAGAACCATCTGCCTCCAGGATGGTTCCTAGGATCCCCCGCTTTTTCGGTTCGTTGCTCGTCTTTTCAAGCAGCACAGCCCCGGCTCCATCCCCAAAAAGTACACAGCTTTTCCGATCATTCCAGTCAATAAAACGAGATAAGATCTCTGAACCAATAACCAAGGCCCGTTTCCGGGAAGGAACATGGGCGAGGAGGGCAACAGCCGTTTCAAGTCCATAAATAAAACCCGTACAACCGGCGGTAATATCCATGGCAAAGGCATTACGGGCCCCGAGTTTATCTTGCACGATACAAGCCGTGGAAGGGCATCCATGATAATCCGGCGTAGCAGTGCCAAGGATGATCATGTCTAGGGTGAGAGCCGCGTCGGCTATGGTTTTCTCTTGAGCCCCCTCCTGGGTGATAGCCATAGCTAAGGCTTGCCGGGCCGCTTCCAGGGCTAAATCACTGCACGCAGTGGATGCATCGGCGATATGCCGAGCTTTGATGCCTGTATGGGATCTAATCCACTCATCATTGGTATCGAGGGTTTTCGCCAGATCATCATTGGAAAGCCGTGTGGATGGAATGGCCCTTCCGGTGGCTCTGATCTCGATTGCCATAGTCTGTCTCCTTCAATGACAAAATAATGATTTTTGTCAGTATGCTATTATCTTCACCAACCGGGTACCTGTCAAGCTCATGGAGATGGACAGGTACCCGGTGAGCCAGCTTCACCATGTCAGATAGTTCATCCTTAAGTACGAAAGCCGGCTTACGAGTAGCGTATCAAAGCTAAAGGTCTGTTTTTTATTACCGGAAACGTAGGGTGATGAGGCTCACAACCCATAAGGTACCGGGAAACCCGGGCCTCCAAAGCCTCCCCCCTGGTTTCATAGGGAACCGAGCGTGAATCGTCCCCGGATGGCCTAGGACTACTGTATAGAAACAAACTAATCCGGCAAAGCCAGGGCCAAAACATCTTCAAACCGTTCCACCGGATGAAATTCAATACCTTTCTTTACTATATCCGGGATATCGTCCAGATCCCGCAGGTTCTGTTTTGGAATAATGATATGCCGGGCCTTGTTACGCTGGGCAGCGATGGTCTTTTCCTTGAGCCCCCCAATGGGAAGTACTTGTCCGGTAAGGCTCAGTTCTCCGGTCATCACCAGTTTAGCCGTGATGGTTTTGTTGCGGAGCATGGATAAAAGGGCCGTGGCCATAGTGATCCCTGCAGAAGGACCGTCCTTGGGGGTAGCCCCTTCGGGGATGTGCAGGTGAATATGGTTCTTCTCAAACCAGGCAGCATCAATACCGTACTGTTCGATTCCCAGTTTTCGAGCCACGGTCATGGCAATGGCGCCGGATTCCTTCATGGTATCCCCCATCTTACCCGTCAAGGTAAGTCCTCCTTTACCCGGTACCGCAGTGGCCTCAATCATCAGGGTAGCTCCTCCCATGCTGGTCCAAGCCAAACCCATAGACATGCCAGGACGATCCGCCTTTTTAATCTCCCCTTCAGGGAACAAGGGTTTACCCAGGTATTTTTCGATCAGTTTTTTATCGATTATAAATTTTTCTGCCATACCGTTCTCGGCTGCTGGTTTTTCCTCCGACCTCTTCTCAAGAGCAACCCCTTCGCTTGCAACCAGGCTTATGGTCTGGGTATTTTCAGGTATCCCCTTTTTTTCGGTGCTGATGTTCCCAGCCTTGTCCCGCTTGTGGGTATGGCCATCCCTTGCGGCTTCTTCCGCTTCTACCAGCTGTTTTGCCAGCTTCCGGTGGATCTTATCCAGGTTCTTCTCAAAATTCCGCACCCCCGCTTCCCGGGCATAGCCATTGGCAATGTAGAGCAGGGATTCCCGGGTGTATTTGACCTGATTTTTTTTGAGACCGTTTTTCGTAAGACTCTTCGGAACCAGGTACCGTTTGGCGATCTCGAGCTTCTCTGTATCAATGTAACCGGGAAGCTGGATGATCTCCATGCGGTCCAGGAGCGGATGCGGAATGGTATCCAGGGTATTGGCGGTAACAATGAAAAAGATATGGGAGATATCAAAGGGAAGATCCAGGTAATGATCCCGGAAACTGTTGTTCTGCTCCGGGTCCAGGACCTCTAAGAGGGCGCTGGCAGGATCCCCTTGAAAACTCACCCCCATCTTGTCAATTTCGTCGATCATGAAAACCGGGTCCTTGGTCTTGACGATCTTAAGCCCCTGAAGGATTTTCCCGGGCATAGCCCCGATATAGGTACGACGGTGCCCCTTGATCTCCGCCTCGTCCCGCATACCTCCCACGGAGAAACGGAAAAATTCCTTGCCCAGGGCATGGGCTACCGACTTACCCACCGATGTCTTACCCACGCCCGGAGGTCCCACTAGGCATACGATGGAACCCTTGGAATCCCGCTTGAGTTTCCGGACCGCCAGATATTCCACGATACGGCTCTTCACATCCTTGAGCCCATAATGGTCGTTTTCCAATATCCCCCGGGCAATGGTGAGATCAAAATGCTCCGGCACGGGTTCATTCCAGGGGAGGTTGGCAATCGTATCCAGATAATTCCGGGTGATGATGAATTCCCCTGAATTGGGGTCCATGAGGTTAAATTTTTCAAGCTCTTGCTCCACCACCTCCTTTATTTCCCCGTCAAACTTAAACGCATCAAATTTATCCTTGAAACGCTGATATTCAGAGCTTTTGGCATCAGTGGTCATCCCCAATTCGGTTTTGATGGCCTTAAGTTCCTCCTTAAGGAAATAATCCCGCTGGGACTTCTCGATCTTTTCGTTGATTTCTTTTTGAATCCGTTTCTGAATCCGCAAGAGCTCCTGTTCTTTTTTAATAAAGACCAAGACCTGTTCCATACGCTTACGGACATTGAGGACCTCTAGGATCTTCTGCTGCTCCCCTTTGTCGATGTTGAGAATACTGGCGATGAAGTCCGCGATCTTCCCGGGATGATCGATGTTGATCATGTTGAGGCGCATTTCTTCGGAAAAGAGGGGGTTATTTTCGGATATCTGCTTCATTTCGCTGATCAGCGCCCGGGTGAGGGCCTTGACCTCACTGGTATCGTCCTCTTCATCATCCAGATACTCCACTGCACCGACAATGGGATTTGCCGGATTCAGGGCCTTCTTTATCCTGAACCGTTTCAAGGTAGAGATGAATATATTCACGCCCCCATCGGGGAGGTTGATTTTCTTAACGATTTTAGCTACGGTACCCACCTTGTACAGATCCATAATCGTGGGACTTTCACTTTCACTGGCCAGCATTACCAGTCCAATAAGGCCGTCTCGCGCTACTGCCTCATCAATAACCTTCACATCCGTGGGATTTCCGATCATGATCGGGGTAAATATCCCAGGAAATATAGGACGGCCCATGAGAGCCACCAAGGGCAATTTATGAGGAAGAATTTGATCAATAGGCACTACACTTTGTTCTGACATATACTAGTCCTTTTAATAAAGTAATTTGGTACTACTGCTTAACACGTGAGGCTTTTTCAAAAGGGCAGATTTTGAAAAAGCCTCATTTATATAATTCGATACCGGTTTTACGTAACCGATGTTTGTATCTATGAGGGAAACCTATGTTTCAAATATCGCACATATTAGTATAAAAGGAAAGGGTCTTACCTTCTACAGAACTATCGAACGATTGACCTCTACGGGGAAGACCCCGAAAAGCCTATCCAGGGGGGAATCCAGGGTATAGGAGGTCCCGGCAATGGTATTGTAGCTATCCACCACGAGTTGTACCGCTTCCTGGTCTTTTGCGTATACGGCGGATGCATAAGCCGCCCGAAAAAACCCCTGCTCCGCCAATTCCCTCGTCGAACAAGTTCCATACCGTTGTTTAGCCTGGCTATCTACCACCGCGGTGGGACCGTCATACCCGATGGTAAATACAAAATCTTCTCTTGATAGCATATAACTACACCCTTTCATAGTGGTATTTTTATAAACGTCTCTTGAAAGGCTCTCCATTTCAAGAGACGGCGGTATCTTGGGGTTTCCTAAGAACCCTACTCAGCAGGGGAAAAGGACTCTTTCCCTACCCCACAGGTCGGACACACCCAGTCATCAGGAAGGTCTTCAAAAGAGGTCCCCGCCCTGATTCCGTTCGTACTATCCCCCTGAGCAGGATCGTAGGTATAACCACATACTTCGCATATATACTTCTTCATATATACTCCTTTGTTTAGATTTGGCATATACTAAAATGGTACCTATATATAATGATACTATACTAAGCCCTTTTTAGGGCAGGATTTTAAATAAATTTATGGGATTTATCCTCTTGACAGTAGCTTTTTAATCGGTTATTTTTATTAAAATCTACCCTGGAGCGGTGTCCGAGCGGTTGAAGGAGGCGGTCTTGAAAACCGTTGTGCCCTAAGGCACCGGGGGTTCGAATCCCCCCTGCTCCGTAGCAGCAGAGCGGGGTAGTTGTTTTTAAGGTAGTGAGTAATACGAGGTAAGAAAGTCCTTCTTGTACCATTCTCGGGATGGTACAAGGGACTATAAACTCTTGGAGCGGTGCGAGAGCGGCCGAATCGGGCTCCCTGCTAAGGAGTTGTACCCCGCAAGGGTACCGGGGGTTCGAATCCCCCCTGCTCCGTCAAAGTACCTTTATGAGGTTGTAGCTCAGCTGGATAGAGCTTCAGATTGCGGATCTGAAGGTCGGAGGTTCGAATCCTCTCAGCCTCAAGATACGTCCATGCTATCAAGTCCGTTTAGGAGCTGTTTTCTATAGGCGTGCGAGTGAAACCCCTCCGGATCGAAACCTGAAGGCCTGTGGGGGCCCTGTTCCTGCGCCAGCCGTCATCCCTAGAGCAACGGCGCTGTCCTCCTTAATCTGTAAAAATCAGCCTAATCCGTGGACTTTTGTCTTTGTCGAACTTACGTTAATCCGGCTTGAAACAGCCTCTTGGTATTTTTATACAATTCTTCATACCAAGGCATCGGCGTTTACTCAAAAATTGGATTTCTCATTCCACTGAACAACCAATTTTTTGCCCTTTGAAGCTGTTCCAAAACTGCAGTTTTGGAACAAGCTCATTTATCAAAGGTTTTCCCAAAGTAGTCACACTTGCCCGGATTTTGGACGGTTTATCCCAGGACACGTACGAAAAAAAGTACCTGCCAATACCCTGTTCTTCATACACCATCTTGCATAAATTTTCTTTTTTTTGTACAAATAATAATCTTCTGCGATAAAGGGGTTGGGGTTTGATTAAGAAAGTCCTGATAGCAAACCGGGGAGAAATTGTAAACCGGATTATCCGAAGCTGTGATGCCATGGGTATCAGTACCGTGGTGGTTTATTCTGAGGCGGACAAGGATGCGGATTATATTGCCCGGGCCGGGGAAAGTTATCATATTGGACCTTCGGCACCGGCCAAAAGTTATCTCAATACGGAGGCGCTTATCGGCGCGCTTGCGGAGTCCGGTGCCGACGCGGTGCATCCGGGCTATGGTTTTTTATCCGAATCGGCTCCTTTCGCGGAACAGGTGCAAAAAGCGGGGGCAAAATGGATAGGTCCGGATCCTTCCATCCTGCGGAACATTGAGTCCAAATGTTATTGCCGGGTTATGGCTGATAACATGGGGGTTCCGGTTACCCCCGGTACCGTGGGGATTATCCATGGGGTGGACGAAATTTATGAAACCGCCGAAAAGGTGGGGTTGCCCATCTTGTTAAAACTGGATAAGGGGGGCGGAGGAAAGGGTATTGAGGAAATAGACCATTTCGAGTCCCGGGCGGTGATCCAGGCGGTATTCGAAAGCATGCAGCGGATCGGCGTCATGGCCTTTGCCTGTGGAGATATATATATCGAAAAAGAGGTGATCGCCCCCCGGCATATTGAGGTTCAGTTTATCGCCGATAGTCAGGGTACTATCGTGTGCCTGGGGGAGCGGGAATGTTCCATTCAGCGGCGGTACCAAAAGATCATTGAGGAATCCCCCTCCCCGGTGGTTTCCGAGACGGATCGGGAAAGGCTGTATTCCTACACGGAAAAAATTGTCCGGGCCATACAGTACACCGGGGCCGGAACCGTTGAATACCTGCGGAATTCCGAAGGGATTTTTTATTTTATGGAAATCAACGCCCGGCTCCAGGTGGAACATCCGGTTTCAGAGATGGTAACGGGGCTGGACCTGGTGGAATGGCAGATCCGCGTTGCTGACGGTGAAAAGCTGGCCTTTACCCAGCAGGACATCTGTTTACGGGGTCATGCCATCGAATGCCGGATTTACGCGGAAGACCCCAAAACCTTTAAACCCTCTCCCGGCATCATCAGCAGGCTGGAATTTCCGGAAGCACAAAACGGCCAGGTCAGGCTTGAACACGCCATATGGGAAGGTTTCCGGGTTTCACCTTTTTATGATCCCATGCTGGGTAAACTTATCGTGTGGGGCGGGAACAGAAAAACCTGCATCGCCAATATGCGGGAGGCCCTGAGAAAATTGGTGATTCAGGGAGTCTCCACCAATATCACCACGGATATCGCGATCATGCGAAATAAAAATTTCGCTGCGGGAAACTTCTCCACGAATTTTCTCAATAGCGAACGGGTGAATATCGGACTTGAGAATTATGTGGTGACCATTTCCCGTCAGTTCGGGAGCCTGGGCCGTCCCATTGCCCGGAAAATGGCGGAACTTTTGGGGGTTGAATATTACGACCGGAATATTCTTGAACAGGTAGCCGGATCGATGAACCTTCCGGTTCCCGAAGCGGAAAGCGACGAAGTAGACGCGGAGTATACCAAACTGCGTTTCCCCCTGGGAACCGGCGCCGACGAGGAAAGGGAGCGGATCTTGGAGGTCCAGAAAACAATTATCCTCGAATTAGCGGAAAAAAATTCCGGAATTTTTGTGGGACGCCACGCGGATTATATTTTGCGGAACCATGCGAATCTTTTCAGCATATACATCTATGCGCCCAGGGACGTGCGGAGGGAAAACTGTATCAAGTATCTGCACATGAAACCGGAAGACGCGGATAAGGCCCTGGCCGACGAAGACGAGAGCCGGCAGTCCTATAATAGGTTTTACGCGGAAGCGTACAGCCAGAATCTTGAAAACAAAAATATTTCCATTGACAGCAGCCTCTTCGGCAGCGTGGAAGAGACCGCCGAGGTGCTGGTATCCATGATCCGTAGAAAATTTAATTTGGTGTAACGGCAAGATTGCTGAAGGGGGAAGGTATGGCATACACATTAAAAGCCCACATACCCGGCCTGGTAGCCCGGGTGATGGTGCAGGTGGGAGACCAGGTTGAAGCAGGTCAGGAACTGGCGGTGATAAACTGCATGAAAACAGAAATGAGCTGCCAGACGGAAAAGGCCGGGACAGTCAGGGGAATCCTGGTTGCCGAGTGGGATGAAATGGAAGAGGGAAGCCCCATGATCATCTTGGATGACTAAAAGGAGCGTATATGGCCAAAGTGGATCTCAATAGCGATCTGGGTGAAAGTTTCGGCGCCTATACGCTGGGGATGGACGACCAGGTTCTGGAGGTCATCAGCTCCTGTAATATCGCCTGCGGGTTTCACGCCGGAGACCCTGAGGTTATGGAGAAGACCGTAGGCCTGGCGCTGAAAAACAACACGGCCATCGGCGCTCATCCGGGGCTCCCCGATTTGGCGGGGTTTGGCCGGCGGAATATGGCCGTAACGCCGAAAGAGGTTTACACCATGATGGTGTACCAGATAGGCGCCCTGGCCGCCTTTGTCCGGGCCCAGGGGGGCAGAATGCAGCACGTAAAACCCCACGGGGCTTTGTACAATATGGCGGCGGTGGATGAAAAGCTGGCCGAAGCCGCGGCGGAGGCGGTTTACACCGTTGACCCCGAACTGATCTTCTTCGGCCTGGCGGGAAGCTGGATGATAAAAAAAGCGGAACGGATCGGCCTCAAAACAGCCCAGGAAGTATTCGCCGACCGGACCTATCAGAAGGACGGAACCTTAACGCCCCGCCGGCAGCCCGGCGCCATAATCACCGGCGAAGAGGCCGCCATAGCCCAGGTTTTGGGGATGGTCAGGGACGGAACCGTGAAAACCCTGGAGGGGGATATTGTTTCCATCAAAGCCGATACGATCTGCGTCCACGGCGACGGGGAAAAGGCCCTGCTTTTTACCCGGCGGATCAAGGAAAAACTTACCGCGGAGGGTGTTAGCATTTCCGCGTTTGTTTAGTCCCGTTGTTGAAACGGAAAGAAAAAGGAGCATAGCATGAGTGACGAAGGCACAATTAAAAAAAACGTGTTCAGTACGGTAGGCCTGGGGGCGGCGTTCCTGATGGCCCTGTCCGCGGTAGGTCCGGGTTTCCTTACCCAGACGGCGGTATTCACCCAGACGCACAAGGCGAGTTTTGCTTTTGCGATCCTGGTGGTTATCATTGTGGATATTATCGGGCAGCTTAACGTCTGGCGCATCATGGGGGTGTCCGCCATGCGCGGGCAGGACATAGCCAACAAGGTACTCAAGGGGTCCGGTTATTTTTTGGCCTTTCTGGTGGCTCTGGGGGGCCTGGCCTTTAATATCGGCAACGTAGGCGGCTCTTCCCTGGGCTTGCAGGCACTGTTCGGCCTGGATGAAAGCTGGTCGATTCTTACCGTCGGCGTGTCGGGCCTTATCGGCGCCCTCCTGTTCCTTTCAAAAAACATGCTCCGGACGGTGGATAAATTCGTCAAGGTTTTGGGCGTGGTCGTTATTGTGGTTATCGGCATCGTGATGGTGCAGACCGCCCCGCCCTACGCCGAAGTGGTGGCAAAAACCTTTGTTCCCGACAGTTACAGCGCCCTGGGTATGCCGATTTTGACCCTTATCGGCGGAACCATAGGCGGCTATATCATATTCTCCGGGGGCCACCGCATCATCGACGCGGGCATGACCGGCAAGGAAAACCTGGGAAACATCAATAAAAGCGCGGTTACCGGCATTGTTATCTGTTCCATAGTCCGCATTCTGCTTTTCCTCGCCATCCTGGGGGTTATCGCCAAGGGCGGCGTCCTGGATCCCAAAAACCCCGCTCCTTCGGCGTTCCGGCTGGGGGCCGGAGAAATCGGGTACCGGTTTTTCGGTATCGTCATGTGGGCCGCCGGCGCCACATCCATAGTCGGCGCGGCCTATACGTCGGTCAGTTTCTTAAAAACCCTGTTTTCCATTGTGAAGGATTATGAAAAATTCTTTATCATCGGCTTTATCGTGGTGTCTACCGCCGTTATGATGATTTTGGGGGGGGCGGCCAAACTGCTGGTCCTGGCGGGAAGCCTGAACGGTCTTATCCTGCCCCTGTCCCTGGGGTTTATCCTCTTCGGGGCTTTCAGGAAAGATATTGTGGGCGACTATAAACATCCCCCGGTATTAACGATTCTTGGTTTTCTCGTAGTGATCGCCACGGCGTACACGGGCATTACCTCCCTGGGCAATATCGCGAACCTGTTCAGATAGGCGGTCATTTATGCGCTTCTTCAACGCGGGAGATTCGGGACTGGTAATTGAATTCGGCAATGAGATATCCGAAGGGATAAACCGCCGGATAACCTATGTTACCGGAAAACTTGACCAGGCAAAACTGCCGGGAATTTTGGATATCATACCAACCTACCGGAGCATTCTCGTGAATTTCGATCCCTTCTGCATCTCCGCGGGGGAAATCGTCGATATTGCCGCCGCGGCAATGAACGATTTTTCAGCGTCTCCGGGAACGGCGGAGGGCGAAGTGATCGAGATACCCGTCCTCTATGGCGGAGAGAAGGGACCAGACATGGACTTTATCTCCGCCCATACGGGACTGCCCCCGGAGGAGGTGATCCGCATCCATTCCTCGGTGGAGTATTTGATCTATATGATAGGGTTTACCCCGGGCTTTCCGTATTTGGGAGGCATGCCGAAAGAGATAGCCACGCCGCGGCTGCAAAAACCGCGGGCGCTGATTCCCGCCGGTTCCGTGGGCATAGCCGCCGGGCAAACGGGTATCTATCCGGTGGAAAGCCCCGGGGGCTGGCAGCTCCTGGGGCGTACACCGGTAAAAATTTTCGACCACCGCCGGGACCCTCCCTTTTTGCTGGCCGCAGGAAGCTACCTCAAGTTCGTACCGGTTACCGAAGATGCATACGCCGCCATAGAAAAGGCGGAAGCGGAAGGAACATACCGGTCCGTCCACCGCAGGAAGGAGGGATAACATGGGCGCTCTCAGAATTATGGATCCCGGCATGACGGCCCTGGTGGAGGATCTTGGCCGGTATGGCTATCAGCGGTACGGCGTGTCCGTTTCGGGGGTCGTAGACGAGTACGCCGCCCGGATTGCCAACTTTCTGACCGGGAATGAAGCCTCTGCGGCGGTGATAGAAATAACGCTCAAAGGCCTGGGCCTTGAGTTTTTGGATGAGACGCTTTTCGCGGTAACTGGCGGCGATTGTGCGTATAGGCTGAACGGAAAACCGCTGGCCCTCTGGCAAAGTTACCGCGCCGGGCCGGGGGATATTCTTGTCGGCGGATTGTGTACTGGGGGGCTGCGGAATTACCTCAGCGTATCCGGGGGCATAGGCGTGCCTGAAATTATGGGAAGCCGCTCGACAAACCTCCGGGGAAAATTCGGCGGTTTTAAGGGACGGGCCCTCCAAAAGGATGATGTTTTGCCGATTGGCGGCTCTCCGTCGGGCAGGCCGGAGCGGGAACTGAAAAAAGAGTACATCCCCCGGTACGATCCTGAAATACTTGTCCGGGTAATTATGGGGCCCCAGGACGATGCCTTTACCGATGCGGGGAAAAAAACCTTTCTCACCTCGCCCTACAAGGTGAGTTTTGACAGCGACCGGATGGGCATACGCCTGGCCGGAGAAAAGATAGAACACGTCAAAGCCGCGGATATTATTTCCGACGGTATAGCTTTCGGTTCCGTCCAGGTTCCCGGCGATGGGGCGCCCATCATCATGTTGGCGGAACGGCAAACCACCGGGGGCTACTGCAAAATCGCCACCGTCATAAGTGCCGACCGTTCCAAGCTGGCCCAGGCGCGCCCAAAAACAATACTGCGTTTCCACGAGGCCAGCATCGAAGAAAGCCTTGATGCCCTCAGGGAATACCGGGAGTTTTTCACCCGTTTAGCGGAATACTGCCCGGTAAAAAACGACTAAAAAATAAAAGGAATTACAGTATGATTGATTATGTCAACATGCCGCCCAAAGAAGCCCGCACCTTGATACGGGAAGGTAAGTACACCAAACAGACATCGGGGATGTGCGCGGGTTACGCTCAGGCTAACCTTGCGGTTCTTCCTGCGGAGTACGCCTACGATTTTTTGCTTTTCACCCAACGGAACCCAAAATCCTGTCCGGTTCTTGAGGTGAGCGACAAGGGGAGCCGGAATCTGAATAGTATCGCCCCCGGGGCGGATATCGCCACGGATATTCCCCAATACCGTATCTATAAAAACGGCGTCCTTGAGGGCGAGTACACCGACGTGGCCCACTATTGGCGGGAGGATTTTGTCAGTTTTCTTATCGGCTGTAGTTTTTCCTTTGAATCCGAATTGCTCGCCGCCGATGTTCCCGTCCGCCACATTGAGGAGGACCGCAATGTTCCCATGTACATCACGTCGATTGACTGTGTACCGGCAGGCATTTTCCACGGCAAGATGGTTGTCAGCATGCGGCCCCTACCCCCGGACCAGGTGGTAAAATCGGTAGCTGTTACGGCCTCAATGCCCCGGGTCCACGGCGCCCCGGTTCACATCGGCGACCCAGAAGTCATTGGCATCAAGGATATCCACAAGCCGGATTTCGGCGACCGCGTTACGATACATCCCGGCGAAGTGCCGGTGTTTTGGGCCTGCGGGGTAACGCCCCAGTCGGTGGTAATGAGCGCCAAACCTTCCATCGCCATAACCCATGCGCCGGGTCACATGCTGATCACCGATGTAAAAAACACCCTGCTTAAATTTTAGGGCACCGGTGGAAGAATCGGTACGGCGGAAGAAACGTGCGGCGCGTCGTTTCGACGAGGTTTTCTGTTTTTTGCCCCCCTTTCCTCCACCAACGATTATGCCCAGGCCTTAGTTGCCAAACATTACCAGGAATGGATATGCTTAATCTAAATAATTATGAATAGTTTTCAAAAGTCCGATGCCTTCTATTTGTTAGCCTTCTTCCTCATCGTCATTGCCTTGGGAACCACCTTACTCCTGCTTCCCGGTTCCTGGCAAGGCCCAGCCCCTTTGAAGGCGCTGGATGCGTTCTTTACCGCAGCCTCTGCGGTCTGCGTTGCAGGGCTGGGGGTCGTGGATATCACCGCTTTCAGCCGCGAAGGGTTGATCGTCATCATGCTGTTGATCCAGATAGGTGGGCTGGGGATTATCAGCTTTAGCTCGGTGCTCCTGACGATTCCGGGAAACCGGCTGGCCATCATGCAGCGAAACACCATCCAGGGTTTTTATATAGACGGGGTGGAATACCAGCCGCACCGGATCGTACGGAATATCATCGGCTTCACGGGTATCATCGAAGCAGCCGGGGCTTTGCTTCTGGCCCTGTGTTTCAGGCAGGCAGGAGTGGAAAACTGGATTTTTATGGGTCTGTTTCATGCGGTCTCTGCGTTTTGTAATGCCGGAATTTCTCCCCTGGCCGGGGGGATTACGGGCTTTGCGGATAATACGCCGCTGCTTTTGGTCATCATGGCCTTGATTGTCTTAGGGGGGCTGGGTTTCATCGTACTTCAGGATATCCTGGAAGTATGGGTCGGTAAAAAGCCGCGCCTCAGTTACCATAGCCGTATCGTGCTGGTGATAACGGCCTTCTTGATCCTCGGAGGAACGGCAGGGATCTTTATACTGGAACGGACACGCTTGTTGAGCGGGATGGATATGTTTCCCGGTGCGTGGGTAAATGCCCTGTTTCAATCGGTTACTACCCGGAGCGGTGGTTTTGAGGTGTTGCCCCAGGGTCGCCTGAGTCAGCCTTCCAAGCTCCTTACCGGTCTTTTGATGCTCATAGGCGGCGCCCCTGGTTCCATTGCCGGGGGACTCAAGATTACCACGGTGTTTGTGGTGTTCCTGGTCCTGGTTCGTAAGCCCGATGAACAGGGGGATATTAAGTTTTTCCATCACCGGATCGCCGGGGAGACCCTTAACAAGGGGGTGGTGTATATGTTGAAGGCCCTGGTTCTGCTCCTGGTGTGTATCGCCGCATTGACGATTTTTGAGGGGATCCAGGGAAAGTCTCTGGGGTCATTGGTGTTCGAAGTGGTCTCTGCATTCGGTACCGTAGGTTTAACGTTAAGCCTTACCCCTTCTCTGTCCGCGGGAGGAAAACTTATCATCATTATCGCCATGTTTGCCGGACGGGTCGGCTTGGTGGCCCTGGCATTTCCTGCCATCGGCCGCAGGAATTATGCTATAACCTATCCGGAAGGGTCGATCCTGTTGGGTTGATCTCCTGCCCAGGCGGGGGCTTGCTTCCCGGGACAGGATCATAAGGAGTATTATGAAACAAGTAGCTATTTTGGGATTAAGCCATTTTGGAAAAAGCGTACTGGATGAGCTTTTGGAACTCAATGTGGAAGTCATTATTGTGGATAAGGACCGGAAGGTCATTGATACCTATAAGGATGCTTCTGCTGCCGCAGTGGTGCTGGATGTACTCAATGTAGAGAATCTTCGGAAGGTCCTGCCTGAATCCACGGATGCAGTGATTATCGATATGGGGAACAGTATTGAAGCCTCCATCTTGGCTACCAGTTACTGCGCCAAATTAAAGATCAAGACCATCATCGTTAAGGCAGAAACCGAAGCTCATGGAGAAATTCTGGAACTCGTCGGGGCGAGCAAGGTGGTATTCCCCAACAAGGAAGCGGCCAAACGGATTACCCCGTTGCTGTTGTCTTCAGTGCTCCTCAACTATTTCCCGGTAAGCAGGAAGCTCGTTATCGTTGAACTGGAGATTCCCAGCCATCTCATTGGGAAGTCTACGATGGAAGTGGATATTCGCAGACAGTACAACCTTAACCTCATCTCTATTCGGGGGCCTGAGGAAGAATTCGACTTCGTGGATCCGAACATTACCTTCAAAGCCGGAGATATTGGCCTTTTCTCCGGTACCGATGAGGCTCTGGAGCATTTTATTGGGTATGCGCCCAAAGAACGGGCCCATAAGAACATCGCGGCACGGTTTCTTAACCTGTTTCGGGGTCATAAGAAGTGAGGACCTATTCAAGGAGCATCTATGCGGGTTTTTCCTAAATCGTCAAAACTGGATGCTGTGTGTTATGATATCCGGGGGCCCGTCCTCAAAGAAGCGAAACGCCTTGAGGCCCTGGGCTTTCGGATATTGAAACTCAACATCGGTAATCCTGCAGCCTTTGGGTTCAACGCCCCGGATGAAATCATCCATGACATCATCGTCAATCTCCAGGATGCCCAGGGTTACTGCGATTCCCAGGGACTGTTCGCCGCCCGGAAAGCGGTCATGCATGATTTCCAGTCCAAGGGAGTGATGGATGTGAAGATAGAGGATATCTTCATCGGTAACGGGGTAAGCGAGCTTATTATGATGGCTATGCAGGGACTGTTGAATTCAGGGGATGAGGTCCTCCTACCTATGCCTGATTATCCCCTGTGGACTGCGGCGGTTACCCTTTCGGGGGGCAAGGCGGTGCATTACCGCTGCGATGAAGGGGCCGCATGGCAGCCGGACCTGGAGGATATCCGTTCCAAGATAAGCGCCCGCACCAAGGCATTGGTCGTGATAAACCCCAACAATCCTACCGGCGCGGTGTATGAACGGGAGGTCCTGGAAAGCATTACCCGGATCGCCCGGGAGCATGAACTCATCCTGTATGCCGATGAAATTTATGACCGTATCGTGTATGACGGGGTACAGTCCATTCCTCTATCCAGCGTGGATCCGGAGGTACTGACCATTACCTTTAACGGCCTTTCCAAAGCCTACCGGTCTGCAGGGTTTCGGGCGGGTTGGATGGTCTTGTCGGGGAATAAAAAGATCGCTGCGGAATATATTGACGGCCTTGAAATACTGTCTAATATGCGGCTCTGTGCCAATGTGCCGGCCCAATTCGGCATACAAACCGCCCTGGGGGGCTATCAGAGCATTAAGGATCTGGTGCTTCCCGGGGGCCGCCTCAAGGAACAGCGGGATACCACGGTTACTATGATCCAGACTATTCCCGGTCTTGATGTGGTCATACCCCGGGGAGCCCTCTATTGCTTTCCCCGGATCGACATCAACCGCTTCGGCATCACCGACGATGAGCGGTTTATTATGGATCTCCTCAAGAAACAGCACTTATTGTTAGTACACGGTACGGGTTTTAACTGGCCCTATCCGGATCATTTCCGCGTGGTCTTTTTGCCGGATAAGGAAACCTTACAGGATGCCCTGGGCCGGATAGGTCGTTTTCTGGAACACTATACGCAGGAATAAAAAAACGGTGCGCCTGGACGTCGGTATGCGCACCGTCTCATATAATCTGAGGGGGCTTATTCTCCCCTGATACTTATATATCGGCAGGGTATTTTTTGACTTTAGTACATTTTGTTTTTTTGCGCTTTTCCCAAGACCCCTAATCATTCCAAATGCACATTCAAGCCCATGACCTTATCCACCGGCAGGGAGAATATCAGGCCCTCCGCTTCGGTGGTAATGCCGTAGGCCTGGCTCACCGCCTCCATGATGGGCACCTTCTGTTCCCGGCCGGCGAGGATAAGGATGATTTCCTTTTCGTCCTGCACGGATACGCCGAAAAATTTGACCCTTTTCTGATGGTCCAGCCCCCGGGCATTGATCACCGTTCCGCCGGTAGCCCCCGCTTCCCGGGCCACGGTCATAAATTCATCGCTATAGCCCTGGTTGATGATGGATATGATGACGTCGTTTTTGAGAGTGCTGCTCACGTTTACTTCCTCCCTGGGGTTCTGTTCCTGATTTTCCGAGATTTCAGGCATATTAAGGATATCCGGTTCTTTAAATAGCTTAAATATGAGGTTATTTATCCCCGAAAGGGGAACCGTAAAGGCAATGCCTGCGCCCACGCTATGGACCCCTAGTTTTTTCCGTACCTCTTGAATCAAAAACGGCGCCATTTCCTCTTGTTCCAAACAGAGAATCACCGCCTTTTCGCTGGATCCGATACCAAGGACATCAAGAATTTCCGAACTAGCCGTTCCTTTGCCTTTGCCGACAAAATGGAAGCGGATCCTTTCCTGATCGAAAACCTTAGAAACTACCCTAAGCTTATTCCAGTCAATAATCACAAACAGCAGTTTGAGCACCGGTACCGTATTATGCTTCATACCAGGCCTCCTCTTCAAACAGGACGATTTCTTCCACTTTTTCCGTTCGTATCTTCTGGATTTCCTCTTCGGTCTTCTTGGCGAAGCGCTTCAGCTTGCTGCCGTATATGAGTCCCAGCCCCTGGATGACGATCAAGGGAGCCAGGGCCACCATCGCCACGATACCAAAGGCGTCGGTCATGAGGTTTCCCCCCACACCTTCACAGGTTCCCATAGCCAAGGGCAGGAGAAAGGTGGAGGTCATGGGGCCGCTGCACACCCCGCCGGAATCAAAGGCGATACCGGTGAAAATCTTCGGCACAAAGAAGGTCAGCAGCAGGGCAAAGGCATATCCGGGAATCAAAATCCACATAATGGAAATACCCAGGAGGATCCGCAGCATGGTGATGGCCAGCGCCAGGGCCATGCCCACGGAAAGGCCCTGCTTCAGCACCTTTTGGGTAATCGCGCCGGAGGAAATTTCTTCCACCTGTTTGGTGAGCACATGGACCGCGGGTTCTGCATCCACGATGAAGTAGCCGATGACCATACTGAAGGGTACCAGGATCCACTTCACCGGGGAAGCGGCAAGCTCGGATCCCAACAGATGCCCCACCGGAATAAAGCCCACATTGACCCCGGTTAAGAAGAGCACGAGCCCTATGAGGGTATACAGGAAACCCACCACGATCCGCACGAGTTGATGCCGTTTGAACCGCCGGGCGATAAACTGGAACACGAGAAAAAAGATGACAATCGCCGCCAAGGCCTTCAATACATCCTCCAGGTACTGGGGAAACTGCAGGGCAAAGCGGACAACCACATCCCGGGAAGTAGCCACTACCGGTACGGTATGGGATTCCACATCCGCGCCGCCGGGATTGTAAAAGATACCCAGTAAGAGGACCGCGACAATCGGGCCTATACTACAGAGGGATACCAGGCCAAAACTATCATCCTGGGAATGTTTGTCGCTTCGAATAGACGCGACCCCCACTCCCAGGGCAAGGATGAAAGGCACCGTAATGGGGCCGGTGGTAACCCCGCCTGAATCAAAGGCCACGGGGATGAAATTACCGGGGGCTAAAAAAACCACGATAAACGTAACCAGGTAAAAAATAAGTAAGAGCACGGAAAGCCGTATTTTGAAGAGGATCCGGATTATGGCCACCATAAGGAAGAATCCCACCCCGACCCCCACGGTGAGGATCAACACCATGGACGGCTGAATCGAGGGGACTTGCCGGGCCAAGACCTGGAGGTCCGGTTCTGCGATGGTGATGATGAGGCCCATGACAAAACTGATCCCCAGGATCAGGGCGAGGCTTGGGGCCTTGGTGAGCTGAATCCCGATACCCTCGCCCATAGGCATCATCGCCATATCCGCGCCCAGGGTGAAAAAGCCCATCCCCATGATGAGCAATGCCGCTCCTCCGATAAACATGAGGATGGTTCCCGTGGGCATGGGTACCAGGACCACACTGGCTATGAGGACAATCACGGTGATAGGAAGCACCGCGGAGAAGGCTTCCGTTATTTTTTCTTTTAATATTTTATTCATTGCATTATGATAAGTATATAGGATCTTTCGTAAGAATGTTAAGAGGCTGTTTGTTCAATTCAGAAGAAATTAAGCATAGGAAAAAAGGCCGAATTTTCGAATAAAAATTCTTTTTGAGGCAATGCGCGGTATTGACATTACTATACAAAAATATTAGTCTGTATTTGAAAGAATCTGGGGAGGCGGGGATCCGCCTCATTGCCCTGGAGGTGAATGATGAAAAAAATGTTGGGCCTTTTCATCCTTGCGTCAGTATTGTCAGCCTGTTCCAATCCGGTATTACAGTGGATAGACACGATAAGTATCGGAACCGAAGTCTTAGGAGGGGCTCCCGGATCCAAAGAAATCACCTCCTTTTCTTTCGGTATTGACGGGGAAACAGACCTCCCCATCGGCAGGGAACACGATATTTCCGGGAAAATACCGATCGTGATCATCCTGCCGGAGGGAACCGATGTGAGGTCCCTGGTTCCTGCCATTCAATTTACCGGCATATCTTTAGATCCGCCTTCAGGGGCTCCTCGAGATTTCAGTTCTCCTGTGGATTACAGGGTTACTGCAGACGACGGTTCGACCGCGGATTACCGCGTTACGGTGTATGTAAAAGGGCCTTCCACCAACTATATCGTCTATTTTATCCTGGATGCGCCCCTGGCCGGTCCCGATGGAACCGTAGCAGGATTCATCGATCAGGATAAGGGTACTATCACGGTTACGGTCCCCGCAGGGACGGCGCTGAACGGCCTGGCGGCCCATGTTACCCATATCGGCAATGTAACCCAGGTTTCTTCGATTAGTTCTCATCTGGAGGAAACCTTTGCTTTTACCGGAGACTTTTCAAAAGATACCCAATGGACGGTTATCGCCCGGGACGGTTCCGCCAAAGTCTATACCATTACCGTGGTCAAGGAAAAAAGCCATGACAAGGAGATCCGGTCATTCAGTTTAGGCATCGTCGGCGAGATCGAGATCATAGGCCAGGATCCCCAGCCGGATGGGAAGTACCCCATTGTGGCGATCGTTCCGTCAACCGCAAATGAAAATCTTCTTAAAAAGGCCCCTCACATCGAATATGCGGGGGCCTCCATAAGCCCCGAGCCGTTGACCGAGCTTGATTTCTCCGGGTCGAAAACCTACACGGTAACCGCGGAAGACGGCAGCACCCGGGAATATACGGTACATATCGTCCTAAAAAACAGCGTTGCCCAGGAGGACAAGATTATAACGGGCTTTTACTTTAAGGATCCCCTGGTACAGGGGGTTATTGACCAGGTGAACCATACCATCGCCCTGACGGTGCCTGCGGGTACGGACCTGAGCGCGTTAAGTCCGGACATCTACTACAAGGGGGCTTCCGTAAACCCCATAAGCGGGCGGCCGATGGATTTTACCGATCCGGTAACATACACGGTGCGTTCTCAGGATGGGGAATCACAAACATACGTGGTTTCCGTGTTTACCGCCCCGGCCCCGCCGGTAGTTGTCGTTTCCGACGCCGGAAGCGGCGCAAAGGTGGATGTAGGTATTAACGCTGATTCGGATTCCAGTACGGGTACGGATTCCGGTATGGGTACGGATTCGGGAAATTACACCGTGATTGTTGAATTTCCTACACATATCGATAACTCCACGTACATCGAGAATCCTACGTACATCGAAAATCCTGTACTTAATATCACCTACCCCGCCGCCAGCACGGTGGATAACGAAACCCTTAATAAGATCTTAAATCAACTGATCCTGCTTGAAAACAAGGAAACGGTTTACAACCATATTACCAATGAAACCATCAACAACTATATTACCAAGAGCAATACGACCAATAATACCAATTACTCCATATCTTCAGATGTAGATGTAACCGTCATAAACCCGCCGCCCGACAATCCTCCGGCTCCGGCCTCCAGTGCGGCTTCTATTGACGGCTTCTACTTTACCGGTCCCCCGGCGGTTGGAGAGATCGATCAGAATACCGGAACTATCACGGTAACCGTTCCCTACGGCACGGACTTGCGGAACCTGACCGCGGGTATTTGTTATACCGGCAAGGAGATTGCCGGAATTCCCGGGACCAACCCCCTCAAGCACACCGGGAGTTTCACCAGCCCGGTAACGTACCAGGTAAAGGCCGCGGACAATACTACCAAAACCTACACGGTAACGGTAAGGGCGGCGAAAAACAGCGCCGGGGAGATAACGGCCTTTTCTTTAACGGATCCTAGTGATTCTACAACACCGGTGAGTACCAACGTCATCATCAGCGCCATGCCCAATGCGGCTGGGAAATATCCTATTGATGTAACGGTTCCGGGTGATGGGGATCTAACTATCGGTTCTTTCACCCCTGTCATTACTATTAATGGGGGGAGTATAGACGGTTTGGAGGATAAGGGCCCCGGTACGATACAGGGAACGGCGGTTGACTTCTCCGACACCAATCCAAAGGAATATACCGTAACAGCCGAAGATGGCACGAAAAAGACCTATGCGGTTACCGTTCATGTGGACAGCAATGACGACAAGCCTCAAATCACCGGCTTCTACTTTATCAATCCCCTGGCCGTAGGCATGGTAAATCAAAACACGAATACCGTCAGCGTTACGGTTCCCTCAGGGGCGAACATACGGGCCCTCACGCCGACCCTGTATTTTGACGGGGTATCGGTAAAGCCCGCTTCCGGGGCGATACAGGATTTCAGCCGTCCGGTGGTTTATACCGTTACCGGGACAACCGGTAAGACCCGGCTCTATACGGTGCTGGTAAGCCCCACGGCTTCAAGCGCCAAGGATATTACCCGCTTTACCTTCCCGGGGGTCGCCGGCGCGGAGACGATCATCGGCGGGCTTCCGGATTCCGATGGGACATACCCGATAGCCGTCTGGGTGCCCGCCGGTATGCCCCTGGATACTATGGCGCCGGTAATCAGCTATACGGAAGGTAGCGCCATCAGCCCTGCTTCGGGGACTCCCCAGAATTTCAATATTCCCCAAACCTACACCGTAAGCGCCGAGGACGGCACGACTAAAACCTACAAGGTTACGGTGCAGCCCCGGGACAATGACACTAAGCTCATAACCAGCTTTATCTTTAATGAAGTGCCCCTTACCGGAGGGGGAGCGGTCCGGGTGGTGGCTTCAATCGACCAGGGAAACCGTGCCATAACCGCGACGGTTCCGTCCACCGCAAGGGTGACCAACCTCGTACCGACCCTTACCTATATCGGGAGATCGATTTCAGGGCCTGGCAGCGGCGACCGGACATCGAATCCCTTTACCGGTACGGCGAAGGATTTTAACAGCAACCAGACATACACCGTCAAAGATTATAGCGGCCTTGGACAGGACTATACCGTAACGGTGATACGGCAGGAATCCGTTACGGTAAGCCTCTCCACGACCGATAAGGAAAAAACCCTTATCGAAAAAAGTACCTTTGCTCAGGGCATCATTACCGTTGAGATTAAAGTCGACGGGCCTTATACGTGGTACCTTGACGGCATTATTAAACAGATGAACAGCACGAGCAATAGTTTCGACCTGAATACGGGAGATGGTTCTCTCACCCCCGGCAGGCACGAGATAATGGTTTCCGCGAGAATAAACGGCATGTATTACACGGAGACGATTTATTTTGACGTATCACGGTAAAAGGGGGCGGGGTATGAAAAACAGAAACAGCGCGTATGGTAACGGGGCGGTTTTCGCCGGTTTTTTCCTTGCTGCGGCCCTGGCATTGCCGGCAGGAGGGTGCAAGCAGATTCTCGAAAGTCCAGACTCCTTTGAGAGAAGGGGAAACGTGCGGGTTACCCTTGCCGGTTCGCAGGACGCTCTTTCAGGTACGGCGAATCGGTCGTATCTAGCCCCTGCCCGCACCATGCTGGCAGTAGACCCGGGGTTTACCGGGTACGAACTGTATGTCTCCAAAACTTCTGACGGATCCGCTCCTGATGTCTATACCTCAAAGACCGGTTCTTTTCAGTTAAGCCTGAACCAGGGGGACTATTATATGTCCGCTGCGGGCTTTACCGGGGACAAACCGGTGGCCAGGACCTGGGATTTGGCCACAAGATCGGATATACGGAAGAAAGTTACCGTATCACCGGAGAATACAGCAGGCGAAACCCTGGAGCTCAGCTCCTATATGTATGATGAGGTTTACGGGACCTTGCTCTATTCCCTTTCCTGGGACGGCGTAGGGCAGATTCCGGCCCGGGCGGAACTCCTGGTGGAACAGTACGCCGGTGATGATACCTGGAATCCCATACCCATATCCCTGATGAACGAAAGCGTTACTGCGGGAGCCGCCCAGGGGACTATAAGCCTGGTGCAACGGGAAACCGGGCTGGTTAAGCAGTCCGGCTCCCTGTCCCTTCCCCCGGGGGAGTACCGGCTTACCACCACGGTAGCTATGGACAATCCCTATCCGCCGGTGAGCCGTATGGATATCGCCCATATCTTTTCAAACCTCACCACGCCCGCGGTCTTCCATTACGGTTCAGGGGATCTCATCGTAACCAATACCGGAACCGATACGGGTTCCGGGTTCATTGATTCTTTTAAATTTAGTCAAACCCCCGGCGCGGCTTCGATTATCGGCAGCCCCGGCCCCGACGGTACCCGCCTCATCATGGTAATGGTTCCCTCCGGCACGGATTCGACCCGCCTTACTCCCCGGGTGGAATGCGTCCCCGGCGCGCGGATCACCTCCCCCGCCCCTTCCATCGGCCCCGACGGAAATCCCTCCTGGTCTTCCGGGGACTACAGCAAGCCCACTTCCTGGACCGCAACCGGGCTAAACGGCGTTACCCAGCAGTACACGGTGGTGGTAACCGAAGCGGCGGCGGAGGATTGTTTGATTACGAATATCGCCTTTAACGAAACCGGATTGACGCAGTTGCCTACCATTGATCAGGACAACGGAACTATTAATGTGATAGTTCCCTACGGCACCGGAACCACCTATCCGAATTATAATTTGACGCCGGTTATTTCCTGGGTTGGAAAGGAAATAAAACTCATTGATGGTAATGGTAGTAGTGAAATCCCATGGACCGGAGGAAAAGTTGTGTTTGGAGCTACGCCGTCCCGCCAGTTCAGGGTGTACGCCCAGACCGGCGCATCCGAGCTATATATGGTAACTATCACGGAAGCAAAAAGTCATGAGGCGGAAATTACCCAATTTGTCTTGGACGGGTATCCCGGTGCTGGTACCGTTACCCAGCCGTCCGACGGTGCCAACGGAAGTATAGCGGTGGAGCTGCCTTACGGCACATCCCTTACCGGCCTTAAACCCCTGATTACCTACAAGGGTAATCTGTCTCCCGCCTCAGGGGTGGAACAGAATTTCAATGTGCCGGTAGTATATACCGTAACATCGGACGATGGGACGGTTACGAACACATACACCGTTACGGTTAAAACGAAAGACGCCGCCACCGACGCGGGCATCTTCGATTTTGTCATCACCAATGTGCCCCGGGCAAAGGTGGTCATCGGAACAAAGCCCCGGGCGGACGGGAAAGTCCCCATTGTCGTGTCGGTGCCTTACAAGACGGATCCTTTGACCGCAAATAAAGAAATGACTGATCTGCAAAAGCTGATTCCCCAGATAACCCTGTCAGATCGGACAAACGCCGAACTTTTTGTTGTTTATAACGGCGTAAGCCTAACACCACTTAAAGATAATACCACTAATGGGATTTACTATAATAGTAATGCATATATTCCCTTTGGCAATCAGAATGATTATCAAGAAGCGGTTTACCAAGTAAAAGCCCAGCACGGAACTACCCAGAACTATGTGGTGATCGTTGCTCGGGATGTGCATCATTACTACGTCAAGGCTACGGGCAGCGATACAGACCCGGATCAGTACAACGGCGGATCCGAGTCACTTCCCTTTAAGACCCTGGCTTATGCGGTGTATCAGGCGGTCAGGTACAATATAGATCATATTTATGTCATTGGAACCCTGAACGACGCAAGCGAAGGCGGGGCTTATGAGGATACCTCCACTACGAATGTGGAGTCCTATGGCACGTTTCAATTAAGCGGCGCGCCCCCTGTTTCCGGAGGCAGTAGCGTCTTCAACCTCAAGGGGACCGGCAGGAACGGCACGGCGCCTTACCGCATCTACATCACCGGCGTAGGCAGCAACGCCGTCCTGCAGGGCACGGCGGGCAAACGGGTGATTGCCATCACCGGCGGCGCGCATATCACCTTTGACAACATCACTATCCAGGGCGGGGACGGGACTAACGGCGGCGGTATGTATATAGGCGGCAGCGCCAGTACGGTTATATGGAAGAGCGGCGTTATCTCCGGCAACACGGCGGTATCCGGCGGCGGGGTCTATGTGGAGGACAGCGAGTTTGATCTGCTTGCCGGGAGTGTCATGAACAACACCGCCAGCGGCAGTGTCGCAACATGGGCGAACTTTGCAAACAATACCATCAGCGCCGCATCTATCCAGGGCGGCGGCGGCGTGTATGTGAACGGCGAGGACAGTTTGTTCTGGCTGAGCGAAGCTTCGATCTCCGGTAACACCACTAAAGGTTCAGGGGGCGGCGTCCTGGTGAACGGTTCCACTCTTCCAGATTCTCCCGATGATGTTCCCCATAACTTTCTGATGAGCGCCGGAACTATAGAGAAGAATTTTGCTTACGGCGGTGTGATGCCCCACGGCGGCGGCGGCGTGTATGTGGCCAAGGGCGTGTTTCAAATGATCGACGGCCATATTACCGGCAACCAGTCCACCCGTCAGGGCGGCGGTGTGTTTACCTGGTCCCGGGCTCTTTTCTACATGGACGGCAATGCTTCGATAACCAATAATAAAGGCACCGGAAGTTCCAAGGGTATTTGCAACAGAGGCATCACCACGATGACCGGCACGGCCCGGTCGGACACGGTTTATGTTTGGAATTACGCCAAGGGAAGCTGGAACAACGGATCCGGAGATGCGTTTACCCTTACGCAAGGCGCCCGGGTCACCGATGTGGAACTAGCCTTTGCGGATGATCCCCAGGATAACCGGAACTATATCAATCTCCTGTCCACTGACGGGCTCTTTACTTCAGGATCAAACCCCATAACCAGTATCGGCCTTGAAAGCCACCTCACCTCAACCGGTTTCGCTCGAGATGCTACGATAGACGGTGACTGGCAGGGGAAGTATTTGATCAAGAACGCCGGTAATACAATCAGCGCGAATATCCTGAAACGTTTCCCCCTCAGTAATTTTATCTACGGCCTTGATACGATAAGTTTATCCGCATATAAACTGGACGCTACAGGAAAGCTGGTTAAAAGATAGGATCGTTCGGGAACGAGCGTGCTGTTTCCCGGAACGAGAGTTCTGTTTTGATTTACTTAAAAGAGGTGCTTGATGCGAAAAACCGTTTTGTCGCTGGTAATGGCGTTCTTTTTCTCCGGGGTTTCTTTCTTTGCTTCGGCCCAGACCGCCGGTGAGCAGATAGAAATAGAAACAGGACGCTTTGGCGCCGAAGAACCGGTTGCGGATAAGCCGGTACCGGCGGCTAATGCCCATAAGGATCGATGGCTTTTCATCGGCGCTCGGGTGGGTCCATCCCTGCGGATCTATACCCCCACCGGGGATACAGCTTTTACCGGGGGCGATACCTTTGGACCGTCCCTGGATGCCGGCGTTCAGGCCGATATCCGGTTCACTGCCCTGTTCGGCCTCCAGGCGGAAGCGGTTTTCACCTGGGACCATGCGTCAAATTGGCGGTACACCCTGAATGCCGCAGGTAACGCCCTGTACCGGTATACCTATCACTTTCAGTCCTTTTCCCTCCAGGTTCCCCTCACGGCAAAGCTGAACTTTTATCCCGGAAAATTTCGGGTTTCCCCTTTCTGTGGGGGATATGTCATCGTGCCTTTGGGAGAGATGAAAACCGGCAGCCTCCAGGATGAGGATGCATCCTTTTCATATACCCTTTCCCCTCCCGCCGGTTTGCTGGGGGGCCTAAGCATAGGCTACCCCTTGAAATACGGCATACTTTTTGCCGATATCCGGTATGCTGCGGACCTGGGAGCTCCTGATTTGAGCGGCAGCGAAATGGAAACCTACCGACGGCACGCCCTGTCCCTGTCCCTGGGTGTTGAATTCGGGTTTTTCTCAAGATAAGGAAAAGGAATGTTCAAAATGAACAAAAGCATGACGGTTTGCTTCGGTTTATGGTTGGCCTTATTTCCGCTGGCCCTTGAGGCTCAACAGGTTTCGATCCGCGAGGGCTATGATGCTGAAGGCAAAGCGGTAACCGCGCTCTTCCCCTTCATTGGAGAGGAGGAAGCGGCAGGGGAATTTAATCGTGCGGTGGAGCGGGCAGTGGAGGATCTCAAGAAGTATCGCTGCCGGATCGTAAGCGCCGAAACCATAGAAGCCGCGGGAGTCAGAATCCCTACGGATATGCCGCCCATCAAGGAATTGGTTTCCGGCATCCGGTATGCCATTACCGGCGGCGTGTATCCGGGTAATTATGAAGGGGAGTATTACCTCCAGTTGTGGCTTTGGGACGTGGTGGATTCCACCATGATCTACACGGATGACCTGGAGTATCAGGATATGGAAACGGGCCTGGACAGTCTGCCGGGCCTGGTGGAATGGCTTTTCTCGCACATCGTCGAAAAAAGCGCGGCCGTCGAACCGGAGACAGAAAAAGTATGGGACGATACCATAATCAATCTGGGAATCCGGTCGGGGGTTTCCCGCCATTGGTACACGAGCCCCGAAGAAACCGTTCCGGGCGCTTATTCCCTTACCTATGAGGGGGGTTTCTTTATCATGGCCCGGCTCAATTCCCTGATTTCCCTTCAGGCCGAAGCGGATTTTATCTGGGACGATCTGGTCTACCGGGGAATAAGCAATGGTTCCGGTGCCGGTGCGTACACTCCCGTGCTGGTCAACAAACGGTATCGCTCCTTTTCGCTGCTTGTTCCGGTTTTTTTCAGATTAAGCGTACGGCCCGGTAATTTCAGGCTTTCCCCTTACGGCGGCGCCTTCACTTTTGTTCCTCTGAAGGAAGTCTCCTACCGGGTTAATCCGGGGGAAGCAGAAGATACCTTTTCCCGGTCCATCGCGATACCGGTAGGCTTGACTGCGGGGTTCGAGGTGGCGATAAAACTTGGCCCGGGAACCATTCTTGCGGATATTCGCTATGCAGCGGATTTAAGCAAAACTACCCTTAATGATGCGGTTGAAACCACCTACCGCCGGGGCATGTTGTCCTTTACCCTGGGCTATTCCCTTGGTTTTATTAAGGTAAAAAAATAGGAGCATGATTATGAAATCTTTAAGCGCAGTTTTAATCATCGGGATCTTCGTTCCGCTTGTATGTTTCGGTCAAACCCAGACGGGAAATGCTTCATACAACCCAGCAAAAAGCGGCTACCATATTGCTCATGCCAGTTTGTCTTTTGGCGCCCGGGTGCGGGTAACGAATCTCAAGAATAACGAGCAGGTCATAGCCACGGTTAACGGTCGTATTCCCGTGTCGGATCCCAGGGTTGCCGAGGTGTACAAGGACGCAGGGGACGCTATAGGGATGGCCGCTTCCGGGTATACCGAGGTACGCCTTGAACAGGTGCTGCCTGAACCCCGGGCAGCTTCCGCTCCGGCTGAACCCCCTGTTTCCGCTCAAGCCCCGGCTGAGCCCCCTGTTTCCGCTCAGCCTCCGGCCCCAGTCCGGGCTGCGGCCCAGCAGCAGCCCCCTTCGGCCCCGGTACCGACTGTTCCCCCGGCAGAACCCCTTCCGGCTGCTGCTCCGCCTCCGGTACCCTATGAGTTCACGGAAAGATCCGTCCCCCTGGTTCAAAGCTGTGGAGCGTCTCCCCTTTGCGTGGCCATTCTCGTACTGGCGATAGTAGCGGTCGTGCTGCTGGCGGTGATCCTCCTGCTCATCCTGATCCAGCCCTTTCCGCACTGGTTATGGTTCCGTCCCCTGTGGATTCGCCGCCAGGTACGGTACCGCAAGAAGCATAAACGCTCATAGTCTCGCCCATGCTTCGGGTCTTTGCCGCTTAGGAGCCAATGAGGACGCTCCACAGGATGTAGGAACGAAGGGACGTGCGCCCCCACCCCATTCCCACGACAAAACGTCATAAACAGCCGGAACGTTATGTGCCATTTTTTAAGCCCAAATTTATCGTCGCAGGTGCCGTCCATGGCACCTGAAATTATTTACAATTCTAACATGACGTATAAAATACTATACACCAGTACTCTTTTTAGGCATTTATGGCCTTGAAACTTTTTCACTTCTTATGGTATACTGTCAAAAAATGGTTCTACTATGGAATCAAGTGGGATTTTCGCCTTTATTATGGAGCTAAATGATGAGTATTTTTGAGAGAGTGGAAAAATTTGTAAAAGATATTTTTAGGACTACACTTGAAATATTTTTGGAGGCTCTGCAACTCAATAAGAGCGCACGAGGATATATTCACGGATCAATAACGGAACTTTTGCTTAAAAAAGAACTTGAAATAAAATATGGGTGCGAAGTGTACAGAATTCGTGAAAAATGGGAGGGGAGAAAACATTCGAAGCATCATGGGGATTTCTATTTCAGAAGAAATCAACAAAGCCCATGGTTTGTTATTGAATCAAAAGGAGTAAAATCAAACTCTGAAAAATGGCACAAACTCTATAATTATGATAATCTAAAAAGATTTTTATATACCCATTCGGATAAAATAGCATGGATTAATCCCTCTAAAGAACTTGAATCGCAAATTATTGGGTGGATTGAAACAACCTTACCCAAATTCTTTGATGAATACAAAAATAATGTTTATGATTATGAAGAAATACAAAAGTATATCAATAATAAGCCGAGCAGGGAGACAGATAAATTTCGCGCAATTGCCTTGTTAAGTGGTTACAACAGAGATGAAATAAATGACATGATTCAAAAAAGAGTTGATTATGTCATGACTAAAGTAAAAGTGTTGGAAACTCACTTTGTTTCCGGTACTTCCGGCAGTAGCGAGAGAACGCAGGCTACACCACGAAAAGATGAATTCAATCTTATCTCAATAGATATAATCTTACGCTATCATGAACATAAATTTGTTTTTGCAAATCCAAAATTACTTGAATCATCAGGTGATAATGAAGATCATTTACAGCAAAATTATATAATGGGTTTTGTTTTCACCGGCAAAGACGGTAAACCCCAATTCAATTTCTCGGAGGAGTGGTATGAGGATTTTAACAAAGTTTATGAAACAATAAACAAGAAAGATGCAGTAAATGAATCCGATATGCAAAAAGATATACGTGTATTTATCTCCGATGAGGATGAATAGGGTAAAAATATGGACACATTATTTGATATGCTATTGACTCGTGAAGATAATCTCCTGCAACGATTTGAAGAAATTCATGATTTTATTTATTCCCATGACGGTTTATCACCACAAGAAACACTGGAAGAATTTGTTAAAATACTTTTTATAAAGATATATGATGAATCATGTGGAGGACATAAATTTTGCTTAAATAATGATAATACGGATGCATCAGGCGTGTTGGGGTTATTTGAATTAACTAAACAAGAATTTAATGCCGTTTTTGAAGTGGACGATAAAATTAAACTTTCAGCACTTTCTCTTGAATTTATTGTAAAAAAAATTCAAAATATATCGCTCAATGCTTCATCTCAAGATGTTAAGGGTTTGGCTTTTCAGAAGTTTTTAGGACATCATGCGAAAAGCGACAGAGGACAATTTTTTACTCCTGAACCGATAGTTAATTTTTGTGTAAACATTATTGCACCACAAAGAGATGAAACAATACTTGATCCAGCCTGCGGCAGTGGCGGTTTTCTTGTCTCAGCGTTAAAATATATTCAGGATAACAACACGGATATTGATAGTGCGTTTATAATAAACAATAATTTATTTGGAATTGATATAAATAAAAATATTGCTCGTATCGCTAAAATGAAGTTGTTGCTTGAGTACAATACGCATAGCCATATTATAGCTCATAACAGTCTTGATGCTTTGGATATTATAAAATCATTTTTGTTCTATAAAAACAACAAAAACGGTTTTGACGTTATTCTAACAAATCCGCCGTTTGGCGCAAAAATAAACCAAAAATCACTGTTAAGTACTTTTCAATTAGGTTACAAATGGAACAAAATTTATGCTGGCTTTGAAAGAAGTGATAATCTTCTTAATGGTCAAGCTGTGGAGTCGTTATTTATTGAACGGTGCCTTGACCTTCTTAAAATTGGCGGTAGAATGGCTATTGTTTTACCTAACGGTAATTTTGAGAATTCTTCATTAGAATATATTAGATATTATATTATGAAAAGAGCAAAAATATTAGCAGTTATAAATTTGCCTCAGGAAAGTTTTATTCCTTATGGCACTGGGGTAAAAACATCGTTATTATTTCTTGAAAAAAAAGACATGGAAGATACAGAGAAATATTCTATCTTTTTTGGAAAAATCACCAAGCTAGGGTATCAGGGGAATAAAAATGGTACTCCTCTGTATAAGAAAAATAGTTATGGTCATATAATTTCAAACAATAAAGGCAATCCAGTTTTTGATGAAGATATTACTGAACTAATACACAACTATAAAAAATATAATTCTGGGCAGAAATTTACAACATCAAAATCTTTTGTGATACAATCAACACAAATTGCAAGCAGGTTTGATTTTGACTACTATTCTCCAGAAACAAGAAATCTCATTGCCAATATCAAAAATGACACGGTAAAACTTGGTGAAATTTGTGAAATACTAAAAAAGCGCTCTCCAAAATTGAGAAAATTGACTGGTTTAGTTGAGTATATTGAACTTTCAGATATAAATACTTATTCCTATGAGATCGTCAATTCGACAACCTACAACATTCATGATTTACCAAGTAGAGCGAGTTTTGAAATAAATGAAGGTGATATTATTACCGCAGTTGCTGGGAATTCTGTTGGAACAAAAAAACACGCAACTGCACTAGTCTCAAAAACCTTTGATGGTTGTATTTGTACCAATGGTTTCAGAGTGATACGAAATATAAAAATTGACTCATATTATTTATTATATTATATGCGAACGGATAAATTCTTAAAACAAATGTTTATGTATAGAACTGGTGCAGCTATCCCGGTGGTTTCTGATACTGATATTGGTAATATAATTATTGAAATACCACAGAGTGATATAATGCAAATGATAATTGAAAAAATGCAGACAGTATTTTTATTAAGAAATAAGGCGCAAGAAGAATTTGAAAATATAAAGATGTAAATTGTACTGTCATGTGCCGTCCATGGCGCATAGTAATTGTGTAGTGGCGGGCTAAAAAACATCGCATAACGAGGCTGTCGGAAAAGTCCGCGTAACGACAGGACACCTTCCATCCGGTTAGGCCGGGACATATTTCCTCTGGGGAATTGCTCAAACCGCTTTTATCCGTCATTCCGCAATACCGCCAGCGGCAGCGACGCAACACGCACTCACTTTGAAAACAATACTATTAGCGGCGCTTCCATTGCAGGCGGCGGCGGCGTGTATGTGAACGGCGAGGACAGTTTGTTCTGGCTAAGCGAAGCTTCGATCTCCGGTAACATCACTCCGGCACCACCGTCAGGTATACCCAGCCTCCGCTCGTGCGCAGGTAGGTGATATCGGACACCCATTTCTGTCCGCCCGCTTCCGCGTGAAACCGGCGGTTCAGCAGGTTCTCACCGACCGGAAATCCGTGGTTTGAGGTGGTCCTGGGGATGAACTTCCGCCTCCCCCGGACGTTTAACCCGTGTTCCCGCATCAAGGGCAGCGAAGCTGCCACGGCTACTTTCTTCCGGCAGACCCGTTTCCCGTAGTCCCGCCTCAGGGGTTCCCTCACCCGCGGACTGCCATACCGG
>JAIRNP010000120.1 GCA_031258005.1 Treponema sp. | reverse complement strand
GTGCGGGCTTGATAGCTCCAAAATAGTTACCAATGTGGAGTATGCCGGTTGGTTTTATACCGGTCAGGGAGATTTTCTTCATGGAACCAGCATAGCATGGCAGGGGCGGGCGTGTCATGAGGATTAGATAAGGGTAACGTCGAAGAAATTCATCTCGCCGAAAACGAAGTTTTTTGAACTGCCGAAAATGAAAATATCTTTTACCGTTGTCTTGTCTACATCGGACAGATTAAGGGAACGCTTGGCCCTTTTCACAGGACCGAATACGGGGTCAAGGCAGGACTGGGTAAACGCATCGGCTCCGGGGTAATCGTTTTCAAGGATGGTTCTATAATCAGCCATTGCCGCCCCCTTCGGCGCATTGCACGGCAAGGGTTACAATGCCTTTTTCTTCTGTTTTTTTACCGGCGTGCACATATTTTGACCAGGCCAGAATATCGGCTTCGGCAAAAATGGCCTGCCTGTTGGGCTTGCCTCGGACAATCCCGTGGATGAGGGGGCTGTTGCCGTTGCGCACGGAAAACAGCATATCCTGTAAAAGCGCGGAAGTTTCAGGCGGCAGTTCCGCAATGCGGGCGTAGTCATTCAATAGAGTTGTTCAACAACCAACCGGGTTGTTGAACAAGTCCAATATGCTCATGGCTTTTTTCCGTTTTTGCGGAGACCAGGTTGTTCTGGTTCTTATGTTTATGTTTTCGTTCTGCCTGTCCAGAGTATGCCGTTCAGGAATAGATTCAAGGGCCCCGTTCAATCCCGCCGTATCGATTTCCGCATAACGACGGGGCTTTTTTGTGCGGAAACGCTTGAGGATGTCAATGTATTTGAGAGACTGGGATCCCTCGTCTTCGTCATGTTGAATCAGATCGTGGATTACCAGTTCTTCTTCCTTGCTGAAAATCTTGCTGTCTTCGCCGAAAAGCTCATGGAAGGCCTGTATCTTGTTCCATGCCCGTTGGATGATATGGATCTCCGCGTCCCCTGGGCGGAAGGGTAGAAATTGTACACATTGATACAGTCCGCCTCGCTCCCGACGCGGTTAATGCGGCCAAGGCGCTGCATAAGACGGGCAGAGTTCCAGGGGGAATCGTAGTTGACTATCACGTTGGAACGGTGGAGGTTCACGCCTTCGGACAGCACGTCGGTGGTAATCAAAATTTGATAATCCCTACGCTTAACGCCGTCATAGTTGGTGTCCACAGTTTCCCGGTTTTCGGCGATCCTGTCCGCGGTAATGGCGAGAACCTTCCCTTCATAGCCGCCTGAGTCAAGATTGTCCGCAAGCATATTCACCGTGGGGACGGCCTCGGTAAAAATGATCGGTTTCTGGTCATCAGGGTTTTGGGGGTTGTTGATCTTCGGGTCAAAAAACACGCCGTCTATTTTACGCAGGAAGGCGGCAAGTTTCGGGTCGGTAGTCTGCCTGTCCCACCGGCCAATAAGGTTTTCGATAATTGCCCTGTCGTTTTCAAGAAGTTTCCGGTATTCGGGAACAAAAGCGCCGACGGTGAATTTCCGGTTGCGCTCGTCCTTGCGCTGCATCTTGCGCTCTATTTCTTTGTAACACATTTTTATGCCGCCCCTGAGTTCCTGTTTTTCCGGGGAAAGTTCGGTGTTGATGTCGAGGTCGGGGCAGATAAAAACGGCGGCGTCATCCAGCATGGTTATCATGTTTTCGTAGTAGCCTTTGAGGTTCCGCAGGGATTCCTTGAAAGCGGTAAAGCTGCTTTCAAGGCGTTTCACGAGGTGTATTTCCATCATCTGGGCAAGACGGGTGGAAATGCCCTGTACCTTCAGGTTGTGTTTTTCGTAAAAATCCTTGTCCTTGGGGTCTGCTAAATATTCGATTGCCCGGTAGCGGTAATAGCCCAGGACTTTTGTTTCATCAGTCATGTCGAGGGTAAAATTACCGCCGGTGGCGTCTACAGGGGTTTTCGATATGCTGGGGGCTATGATGTTGACGGTATCGTAGAAAAGCCGGGCAAGCTCCGCGTTCATTTTGCAAGTGCGTTTTTCAGGATCACGAATTGCGGGGAATTTGAGGCCCTGTTTTCCCATGTCGTCTTTGAAATACTGTTCGATGCCGCGCCGGGTGCGGCGGATACAGAGCGGCTCTATTACCCTATGGCGGATGTCCTTAAAAAGGAGGCGCAATTCCGCATGATCCGCGTCGATTTGCGTTTTTGTTTTTGGATTGCCCAGGGTGTCGTGTCTTTTCATCAGGCCCGTATATTCGATCTGTTTGTCCGCGAAGTAGCTTTCAAGGTTGCGCCCGTATTTTTCGTCAAGGGTGTCCAGGGTTGAGTTACGGAGTTCCGTCTGGAAAAGGCCTATCTGGTTGCGGAAGGACAACGGCCCTGAAAACATGGCAATTTTGCGGAAACTGGCCTTGACGGTGGCCCGTGCGGATACGGAGACCAAGAGTAGTATCATCGGGCGGAGACGACAGATGGCCTGGTCTAACGAGTACCTTGAACGACTTCTCTTTCAGTCGCAACTCGCCTCAAAACCGGGTTAATTTATATGCGCTGGCCCTGCGTCCCAGGCGCTTTTCGTGGGGCTTGAAATTGCATAATTTTTGTGGATAAAAGACTTGACCATTTACGTTATCTATGGTAGGCTATTTTCTAAGGTTAAATGTCATTTTTCCACTTACCGTCCTTGGCGGCGCCGGTAGAAGGGAGGGGTAAATTTCATGGATAATACGTGAATGTCCAGCTATATTGAGTACCTTTGAAAACACCTTGAACCATATGGTTTCCGAACATGGTAGGTTGGTATTGTCTTATGCTGAATTGTCTGAAAAAAGAGATACCCTTCTTAAAGAATATGCAAATAGTAAAGATACCATTTTCTCATCGCTTTTCAAATTTCGGTATGAGAATTTTCATAGTGAAATGTTGAGGAAAATACTTGATAAAAAAACACCTGAAATAGGCAACCCAGGGTATTTGCAAGTATTTGTGGAACTGTTGCATAAAATAAATCCGAAAATAAAACATCATTTTTTTTCTGATGCGGTTTCTATAGAATGTGAGTTTGGTAAAACGAAACAAGACGGACGTATAGATATATTTATACAAGATAACAAATATGCCTTAATTATTGAAAATAAAATAAATGGCGCTCCTGATCAACCAAACCAGTTGGCTAAATATCTAGGATCCGCAAAAAAGAATGGGAAAGAGGTTGTTGCTATAGTCTACCTTCCATTATTCAAAAATACTTCACCTCCAATTGAAGATTATGCCGAAGAGTACGGTGACTATATCCCTGAGATCAGAGAGAAACTTATTATCTTACCCGCTATTGACCATATACACCCTGAAAAGGATATGGTACATGGTTTTTTGAAACCATGTCTGCAACTTGACGGGAACAATGAAAAACAAACATATATACTTTCTGAATATATGAGATTGGTACAGTCATTATCAGGAGGACTAAAGATGACGGAAGACATTGATATGGAATTCCTAGGGGAATTGTACAAAAACAAAAAAAGCATTAGCATTGCAGAAAACATCAGCGATGTTTGGAACAGGCGGGAATATCTTCTGGGCGGTCTCTTGCGAGAACCTGTCAGGGATAAGCTCAACGAACTCGAGTTTGAGATTGACCTCGAAGATGAGAATGGTTTATATAAAGAAATCAATAATAAATTTGAGTTGTGCATTTGTTCTTATCACGAGGAAAATGTATTTTATATTGGCTTTTGGTCTAACGATGGAATGGAAGAAAGACTAAGAAACCCATTAGAAGAAATTCTGGACAGTGTAACACCGGAGAAATATTTTAGTAAGGCGTCCGACTGGGGCAATCCTAGGCGTTGGCTTATAAAGGCATTTTTTATTGGCGAGTATAAAAAACCTCTGGTGGAAATTACAGAATACTTGATCGGAAGATACAAATTGCTCGAAACCAAGGTGAACGCCCTGGAAATAGGGGAGGAAGACATGGCTTGAGCTTTCATGCTCCATCAAAACAGGGCCAGGGAAAACAGGGGCGCGCTGTTGCACAACCTTTTCATATTCAGGCTGTAATGTAATCTCGGCCAAATCGCGGCGGATATAGTTCCGGGGAAAATCCATGGGAACAACAGCCGGTTCCGCGGTTTGGTACGAGCGGACAACAGGCTCCTGCCCGATGAGCAGCTTGCAGGAAGTCCCGGGGCCTTCAAGAAAGGCGGCAAGCTCATCGTACACCAAAGCAAGGCCGGGTATGTCGAGGTAGCCGGTGGCGAACATCGCATTCGTATAACCGGGATCGGGGAAAAGGCCCTTGAGGACATCCGCCATTTGAAGCGGCGGTGCATTGTCGAGCAGCGTGTTGCGCAGCCTGCCCACTTCCTGCCTCCGTGTATGAAAATGACCGGGGAAAGTCGGCTAAGCATCCTGGCCGGTTTAAGGCAGTATATCACGGAGCGGGAATTTCTTGAATAGGCGCCTTCTTAATGCCAAGGCCGGGGCATTTACTTTTTTAAATGCAGGAGCCCTGCCAGATGGGTTAGGTCCACCGGGACAAGGAAAACAGATGCGTGCCCTTGCACAAAACAAGCCCCCAGGCAAGCTCTGCTTAACAGGTATCCTTTGAAAGGGTATACTGAATCCGTGGGAATATTGTATATTATCGGTACCCCTATTGGAAACCTGGGGGACATGAGTTACCGGGCAGTAGAGACCCTGAAGACCTTGGATCTTCTCGCCTGCGAGGATACCCGGCGGACCCTCATATTGCTGAGTCATTTTGGGATACATCTCTCTTTGCTTTCCTGCAGGGCTCAGAACGAAATGAGGGCAGCGGAAAAGGTCATCACCGCATTGAGGGAAGGGAAAATCGTGGGATATGCCAGCGATGCAGGAACTCCGGCCCTAAGCGATCCTGGTGCGGCCTTGGTACAGCGGGTGGTGCAGGCCGGGCATGAGGTTATTCCCCTTCCCGGTCCCTCCGCTTTTACCGCTTTGGTGAGTATTTCCGGGGGGAGGGATAAAAGCATCTCCTTTGAAGGCTTCCTTTCCCCCAAGGCAGGACGCCGTCGATCCCGGCTCAAGGAACTGTTAGCCCGGGATTCTGCTTTTGTCCTCTATGAATCCCCCTTTAGAATACTTAAGCTTTTAGAAGATTTGACCGAATTTGATAAGGATCGGTACGTGTGTGTAGGAAGAGAGATGACTAAAGTGCACGAAGAATACCTCCGCGGTTCCGTTGAAGTGGTCCGGTCGATGATAACGGAAAAAAATGAACTCCGAGGCGAGTTTTCAGTCTTTGTATCTGGAAATAAGGTCCATTAAAGTATAAACTATTAATGGATGTACGTCGATATTGTAAACAGGTAGGGTAAGCGTATGATGATTGATAGGATAGGCTCTATAAACCCCATTGTTTCTGGTAAGTATGATAGGAATAATCAGACTAACCGAACTGTACAAACCGATTCCATCAGCCTTTCTCCAGAGGCTTTGGAAAGGAGTGAGTTGTATCGGGCACATGCACTGGTGGCTTCTGCTTCTGATGTCCGTTTGGATCGTATCGCAGAGCTTAAACAAAAGATTGCTGATCCGTCATATATTAATGATACCATTATACAGACTACGGCAGATAAAATTATAGATGCTTTGGGTTTGTAAATTTCGGTTTAGTAATTATTACCGGTAATAAACAGGGTGGAATGAACGGGTTCCACCTTTTAATTTTTTTATCCTAACATAGAGGTAAGTTTTTTTTCAAAACGGCTATTTCCACACGAGTACCATGATACCTCTGTATAAACTGGAAAAATTTCCCCCTTCCCTAAAATGGCGTAAAATAGCAAAAATCTTTGGTGAAGCTGAATACCGGCTGAGCCGGGGCATAGACCTATCCGCCGAAGACTACGGGTATCTGGTACATATCCTGGAACTCCTCACACCGGATCCCGGTTTTGCGGGGATTACCCGGGCCCTCAAGGATGCCTACAGAACCTTAAAAACCCGATCCCCCCGAGAGCGGCAAGACGTGAGCCGTATCCTCAATACGATTCGGCACTTCCTTCTGGCAAAGACCGGCCAGGCTCCTGCAGACTGGGATTTTATCGACCACACCGGCAGGCTTGACCCGGAGAAACGGCGTTATTTCCCAGGAATGTGGGTCTACCTAGAAGATATCCGGTCTCCCTTCAATGTAGGGGCCATATTCCGGACCGCCGAATCTTTCGGGGTGGAAAGGATCTTCCTTTCTCCCTGGTGTGCGGATCCGAATCATCCCCGGGCAGCACGGACCGCTATGGGTTGCGTCTCGATCGTAGCGTGGGAACGGCTTTCTCCAGATACGGGACTCGAAAGCATCCTTTCTGGTGAAAGCTCTTGCTTTGCCCTGGAAACCGGCGGAACCGAACTTGCAGATTTTACCTTCCCCCTCCAGGGGACCCTGATCGTCGGTTCTGAAGAATTAGGGGTAAGTCCCCACGCACTGGCTGTGGCGGATGCTTCTCTGGGCAGGGTATCCATCCCCACCTACGGGGCCAAGGGTTCCCTCAATGCTTCGGTGGCCTTTGGTATTGCTTTACAGTCCTGGGCAGGGGCCTTATCTAAGGTGCGTTACCCCTGTCCATGAAGCCCTTTTGGAGAGGGGCCTATCCACCTCATCCCCGGGCTTCTTGGGTATGGTATCGGATACGGGAGGGCCATTGAATGCCCAAGCCCATTGGGGTACAATGAATTCTGCAAAGGACAGGGGTATATGAAACTATTAGTCATCGGCTCTGGAGGCCGGGAACACGCTTTAGCGTGGAAATTAGCCCGGTCAGCGCGGGTCCAGCGGGTATATGTGGCCCCGGGAAACGGGGGTACCGCAGCGGAAGCACCATGCGAAAACCGGTCTATCCCGGGAACTATCGCTTCCGCCGCAGCACAGGAAGCCCTAGGTAGGTTTGCCCGGGAGACCGGGATCGGCCTTACCCTGGTAGGTCCTGAAGCGCCCTTGACCGCAGGCATAGTTGATCGGTTTCGTTCAAGCGGTTTAGCCATCATTGGACCAGATAAAAACGCTGCCCGCCTTGAGGGGAGCAAGGTCTTTGCTAAGTCTTTTATGGAAAAGTACGGGGTCCGTACTGCCCAGAGCCAGAGCTTTTCGGATTATGCCCGGGCATTGGCCTATGTAGGGGAACATTTTAAACAGTCGGATCATCCCCTGGTCATAAAGGCAGATGGCCTTGCCGGAGGGAAAGGGGTGTATATCGCGGAGCAGTATGCTGAGGCAGAAGTAACCCTGGCGTCGTTTATGCAGGAGGGCAGTCTGGGAAATGCCGGGAAGGCAGTGGTCCTGGAGGCATTTCTTCCGGGACAGGAGGTGTCGGTTTTGGCTGCGGTGAGTGTGGTACCGGGCAAACCGGGAACCATCCTGCCCTTTATTGCCGCCCGGGATCATAAGCGCCGTTTTGAAGGCGGCCTGGGGCCGAACACCGGGGGTATGGGGGCTATTGCGCCGGTTCCGGATTTTTCCGCGGCCGCGGCAGAGGACTTCCATCGTTTTATCTTGGAACCAAGCCTCCGAGGTATGGAGCAGGAAGGCATGGATTACCGGGGTTTCATCTTCTTTGGCCTTATGGTCCAGGATACCCATTGTTCCCTCCTGGAATACAATGTGCGCCTGGGGGACCCGGAAACCCAGGCCCTCGTCCCCTTGATGGATTTCGATCTTACCCAACTCTGCGATGCTATCCTTACGGGAAAGCTCCGGGATTTTTCCCTCCGATGGAAGGCAGGCGCGGTCTGCGCCCCGGTTGCGGTGACTGCAGGGTACCCCGGTTCTTACCAGACCGGTTATCCCATCAGTGTGGATCAGGAAGCCTTCTCCCAAACCGGGGCCCTGCTTTTCATCGCGGGAGCGGAAAGAAAAGAAACCGGAGAAAACCATTCTCGGCTGTACACCGCTGGAGGCAGGGTCTTGGGAGTATCTGCCTGGGGTACTGACCCGGAAGACGCCTGGGAACGGGCATACCGGGGTATGGGGGCAATCAGCTTTGAAGGCATGGCCTTTAGAACAGACATAGGCCGCGGGCCTCCCCATCCATGACGATCCAGCTTGGGTATGGGCTGTTCCGGGCGGGCTTTGCCCTGGTCTTTATAGGGCTCCATATCGCCCTGATGATCGGGCTTTTGGCGGCGTGGCGGCGGGATAGACAGGCCTGCGCTCAGGGGTTTTTCCTCTGGGGTCCTGCGCCCCAGGGAGTGCTCCCCAGGGTTTCGGTGATTATCCCGGTTCATAATGAGCAGCGTTGTTTGCCTTATCTGCTTCAGAGTCTTGCGGTACAGGCATATCCCAGGGCTGAGTTTATCTTTATTGATGATCGATCTTCCGATGCAAGCCAGGAGATCCTCTGGAACTTTGCCGGGACTTTTCCTGAAGGAAGGGTTCAGATTATCCCCTTGCAGGAGAATCCCGGGCCAAACTACAAGCAGTATGCCTTGGGAAGAGGTATTGCCGCGGCATCCGGGGAATTCCTCCTCTTTACCGATGCAGACTGCCAAGTGCCCCCCACGTGGATCCGTTCCATGCTGGCCCGGATGGGGGATACCCAGGTAGGGCTTACCATCGGTCCGGTGTTTAAATGTCCCCAGGAACCGGGCTTCTTGTACCAGTACCAATGCTTCGATCATGCAGTACGGTATATGTATCTTGCAGGTTCCACCGGTATTGGGGCTGCCGGAGGAGGGTTCGGTAATAACCTTATCCTTCGGGAGGAGGCCCTTCGATCCATTGGGGGGTATACGACGGTACCGGTCTCTCCTACGGAGGATGCGGCCCTCATTGCCCGGCTCCGGGACTGTTCTGCCTATCAGATTCGTTCAGCTTTGGGCAAAGAGGTTTTTGTTATGACCGGGGTAGAACATTCCTGGGAGGACTTTACGAACCAGGCCCTTCGTTGGAACAACGGGGGCTTGTTCAGCCCGGATCCGGCCACTCGATTTAATTTCCGGATATTGATGATCACCATCTCTATGGGTATCCTCGCGCTGTTCCTACTGCCCATCATTCCTTCTCTCTGGCCTCTGAGCGGGGCGGTACTACTGGCGATGATCCTGAATACCCTGGCTACCCTTAAACTGTTCGGATCCGCCCTCCCGCCCAAAAGGGCGATCTACCTCATACACGTGGTCTTTACTCCCTTGTATTTTACCCTCCTCACCATCCTGGGTTTTTGCCGGTTCAAGGTTACCTGGAAAGGGAACATCCTAAAAACCTCATGGCCCCAGGATAAGAAACAGCCCGCCGCACCTTACCGCGACTAAAGAATCCCTGGAGCAAGCTCTAAACTTGACCCACGGAAGGGGAACAAAGAGCCCTATACGCGTGCTTATCCCGGTGGATGAACACCGGAACATAAGAAAAACCGTGAAAAAAGGGATAGTACCACTCTTTCCCGGTACTGGGGTCTGACCCTTATATCCCCACTCAAGGCGCTGCCAGGAGTTGCCTCCACAGAGGGCATATCCTCCGGTTCCCCCTCCACCACTCGCGACCAATACCGATCCCCCCAGATATGCCCAATCCGCCCCACCAGCCGGTTAAACCGTTGCGCAAACACCTGCTTTATCCACTTCATAATCTTAGGCAGTTCAAACCCATCCGCGGGTTTAATGTAGAACCTAAGCCGGTCGTCCACCATCTGTAACCCGTATAGCACAAACCCAAACCGTGCGGCAGCCTGCCGAAGCGCCTGGGCAAACACCACCAGGGCGTCCCGCCTACGGAACAGGGGTTCCCGGTTATTAATCCGCGTATGAATCTCGTACCATACATCCTTCCGTAATTCCCGTAAGAGTCTCATACCCCGTATTCAGGTGGTTTAACAGGTCGGTTACGGTGGCGAGCGGTTTGGTTAAGCTGCTGTCCGCAAAGCGGTTAAAGGCGGTTTGTAAGTTTCGTAGGTTTGATTGCATGGTTTTTGCCATGGTATCGGACTTTCTTTGGAGTGAACCCGTGGTATCTCCCAGTTTTTCAAACACTGCGTTCATATCTTTGGCATGGGTACTGAATGCGAGGACGGTCCGCATGGACTCTGCACCGAATAGTTCAAAGAATTCCTTAGCATTCCCCTTCAGGTCTATTCGTGCAGCTATATCGGCCATAACCTCATTTAAGTCCCGCAGTTTACCGGTTTCCTGATTCCTCACCCGGATACCCAGTTTAAGCAGGGCATCTTCTTTGGTGTTGAGTTCCGTGATAGTACTTCTGAGCGCAGTTACCGTCTCATCTGGGGATCCGATGCCTTTCATCATGATCTGTAAGGCTTTTCCTGCGTTGGTTAAATCATCCACCGATGTCCCTATCTGGCTATAAGCGCTTATGATCTCCGGCGCGTTATCGGCAAACACGCCGAGGGTAAATGCGCCCTTATCGCTTATGGCGCTCAGATTATCCAGAAAACGCAGCGTGTCCTCCTCAGAGTACCCAATATCAGCGAGGGAAGAAAACGCCTTACCTATCGCTTCACCGGATTCTCCTGTTGCCTGAAATGCCAATCCAATATTTCTGATGTTACTTTCCGCGAAAGCAAGATCTCCGACCCGCTCCATGATTACATCAACAGCATCGGTAATGCCGGCAGGGTCAATTTTAAGCTCCAAAGCCGTTTCGTATATTTCTTGTTTAAGATGAGCTATTTCTGCTGCTGATGCCTTTGCGGTTAATCCAAGACGGGTGAGCCGATGGTCTAATGCAATCATATCGCTTGTGGCCGCTCCCACAGAAAAGGCTAACCCGAAGGAAGCAAGTTTTGCAGCGGTGCCGGATATGGCGTTATCCACCATATTGACGGCTCCGATGGTTTCCTTGGCAAACCCTGCACTCGCTTTGCCTGCGGCTTGTATACCTCTCGAAAATCCATCTTTCAACCGCAATTCAATCGCAGTTATCAATCTATTTGCCATCACACAACCCCATGTACGGTTTTATACACATCCACCGCTTTCTCATGCCAAAAGATAAGCTCCTCCCCATACATATTCATCAGCGTTTCATATCCCATGCCAGGAAGCATATACAGCATCTGGGCAACCATTTCGGCAACGCGGTGGCAGAGCTCTCTTAGCGGGACCAGGTCTCCCCTCGCTCCTCCACGGTAGGGTTTTCCTGATACGGCGTCCCAACAAAATAGGATTCCCAGATCCGGGCAAGGTCAAGACGGAGTATGGCCCAATCGTCTATATCAATCTGTCCAATCACCGATTCGGGCAAGCCGGAAACCGATGCCAAAAGGCGGGCGTCCGCTTCAGCACAATCATAGGGCAGCGTCCCAATAGCGATAAAATCTTTGGTTTTAGGCCGTTGCAGGGTAATTTCCGTAACGGCCAGTTCCCCAACCTTGAGGGGATGTTTCAGTTCAATGGTTTTCGCCATGAGCTTATTCCTTATTGGATCCGTTTACTGGTGGCGCTGTTATAGGTGATTTCCATTTCCGCATCCCCCAGCTTTCCTGGCTCAGTTACCCATGCCTTGGGCATATAGTATTCCTTCCCGCCGCTGGTGTAAATCGTCAGGGTATCTTCCCCCACATCGCTCAGTTGTTCGATACCCAGCTTACCGGTAGCGTTCAGTTTCACGGTCAACTCCGCAAATACCTGCGATTCGGTATACCCCGTATGTTCCGGTACCTCGCCGATCTTCGTTTCCCGTTTGACCCCCGCGGGCCTGAAGGTACCGCCCTTCTCTTGCAAGGGTAACTCTCCAAGCTTTGCTGAGACCACCCGTTGTATGCGTTCTAACTTCATGTCGCCCTCCTAGGTACTATGTAAACTGTAACAACCCTGCACCGACGTAAAACTGGCCTATCAGAATCGGCTGATGGCTATACTCAAGACGGGTCTTGCTTCCCGCTTTTATCTCAACCTTGATTGAGGTAAGATACCCTTCAAAATCCTGACACCACTGTTTCTCTTTGATAAATACCTCACTGTAGAGTTCGGCTAAAAAGGAACGGAATACCCCAGGGGACATCACCTTCGATCCACTGCCAAAGTTTTCTTCCGTAGTTGCAAGTTTCCACGTCTTAAACCGCTTCCGTGCTTCAGCGTTGATATAGGTGCGTACCGCATCCACTGTTTCGACCACCTGCACGTCAAGATAGCTTGTATCCCGTCCGCCGTCCGAGTTTTCGGTATAACTGGTTACCAGCCGCTCAATCAGGAGCGTGCCTGCACTGTCCAGCCGGTAGTCGCAATTCCCGCCTCAAGCAACTTTTACCGCTCGGTAGAGGTAAATTCCCGGTCGGCGCTTATCCCGTGCACCGGCGTATCGTAGGTATTCACCGAAGGGTCATCCGCTAAGATGCGGCAAGCCGCCCCGCACCACGCCGCGGCCCAGACCCAGGGCAATCCCGGGTTGGTGGAACGGGGAATAAGCAGGATATGAGGACTGTTTATTAGCGAAGCGATACGGTTTAATACCCCGGAGCTTTGCTCCGGCTGAAAGAACGACTATAATGGAGGAATGAGCAAATTAATACGCAAAGAACACAATGTGAGTATAATAATGT
>JAIRNP010000113.1 GCA_031258005.1 Treponema sp. | reverse complement strand
GACGAAAGATTGATGAGTACCAAAAGATACATGAAGGGAAGCAGCTTGAATTGTTTCCGTATCAGAATAAAACATGAAGGTTAAAGATACCGCAGGGCTTGCCCTGCGGAGGTTCATTCATATTTGGAATAATATTAAAAAAGTTATTACCTAAATTATATGGAATATTAACTGGAGGAAGAATGTAAAAGCAAAAATTACTGCGTCTAACATGTCTGTATATACTTCGCCGCCAGTAGGCGGCTCGGGGTTCCGTGTGGCTAAGTCATTCGCTTCGCTCATTCCCACGCCACACTTCACCACATTTTTTTGCGCCCTGAAACTGCGTAGCAGTTTCAGGGCGCAAAAAAATGTCATATACAGCCGGAACGTTATACTCACGCAGGGCGTTTAACGAGGCTATTTTAAACCTTTCGCCAAAGTAACTGGCGTACGCATTTGAGCCGTCTCTCTTTGTCGATGATCCGATAGGGACTAGCCATTCATAGCTGAAACTCACGTCCTGCGCCTTCATAGAGAGTTTTCCGGACTTGTAACGGTATTTAAACCTGCTGTTCCATGCGCGATACCCTATTGAATCATAGAAGTTTTGGACAAAATCACGCAGTACTTTATATTTCGACCATCGAACAGGATAGTCGTAAACCAAGTTGAGCGGTATCTTCCGCGTTTTGCTTGCGCCATCCAACAGCTTGCCGTCAAAAATACGAGATGTATCCTGCATGGTACGATTTTACTATAAATAAGGGCCGGTTAGCAATGAACACGGCAGATGGCGCCTCTGCGTTACCATAGATTGGGCGAATTTCTTGCAGAAATCCGCCCAATCTACCGTATTTTTAGCGGAAGTTGTTCAATAACTTCAGTTATTGAACAACTCTACTTAATGCCGCCTCTCCCGATAAGTCCTGCGAATTCTGAACGCTTAAATTGCGTTGGTATGGAAAAGAAAATTTACGTTATCGGACACCGCAACCCCGACACAGAATCGGTAGTGTCGGTGGCGGCTTTGTCCAATATGAAGAAGTGTCCGGTTCACCGGTCCCTGCTTATCATACTGACCCAGCAGGTAACCGATTCAATCAACCCAGCGCACGGGTAAGTTCCGCCACTTTATCGGTTTTTTCCCAAGGGAATTCCCCGCGGCCAAAATGACCATAGGTAGCGGTTTTTCGATACCTGGGACGCCGGAGATCCAGGGCTGCGATGATCCCCGCGGGGCTCAAGTCAAATACCCGGGTAATTGCTGCTTCTATCTGGTTCTCAGGAATCGCGGCAGTACCGAAGGTGTCCACCATGACCGAAACCGGGAATGGTACCCCAATAGCATAAGCCAATTCAACTTCACACCGTTCCGCCCATTGTGCGGCCAGGATGTTTTTGGCCACATACCGGGCCATGTAGGCTGCGGAACGGTCCACTTTAGTCGGATCTTTGCCGGAGAAAGCACCTCCTCCATGGCGGCCCATACCGCCGTAAGTATCAACGATGATTTTCCTGCCGGTAAGACCCGTATCACCGAAGGGTCCTCCCACCACGAAACGGCCGGTGGGATTGATGAAATACTTCGTTGTTTTGTCTAAGAGGCCGGTGGGTTCTAAGACGGGTCTGATGATCTGGTCGATAAGGGTTTCTTTGATGGTCCTATAGGCAATACCATCATCGTGCTGGTGAGACAGCACCACCGTATCAATCCGTATGGGCTTGTGCCCCTCATATTCAACGGTTACTTGGGTTTTTGCATCCGGCCGCAGCCACGGAATCGTCCGGGTCTTCCGTTGCTCCGTAGCCCGGATCAGGATCTGGTGGGCGAGGGTAATGGGTAAGGGCATAAACTCCTCAGTCTCGTTACAGGCAAAGCCAAACATCATCCCTTGATCCCCGGCCCCCTGCTGACCTTGGTATTCTTCAAGACCGCTGCCGGAAACACCCTGACTTATATCAGGCGACTGGTTGTGGATCATATCCAAGACCGCCATAGACTGGTAATCCAAGCCATAAGCAGGGTCAGTGTACCCCACCTCCTTGGTTACTTCCCGAACCACATGCTGAAAATCCACAAAGGTTTTAGTCGTTATTTCTCCCCCAATGAGCACCAGGGAAGTGGAGGCGAAGGTTTCACAGGCAACCCGGCTTTGGGGATCGTCTTGTAAGCAAGCGTCTAATATAGCATCTGAGATCTGGTCACATAGTTTATCAGGATGCCCCTCTCCGACGGATTCGGAAGTAAAGAAAAATCGCCGTTCTTTCATGCTGAGTATGCTACTCCTTATAGTGTATAGGTAAAATTGCATCTTAACTCTAGTAGAATTTACATGTTTTGTATATACCCTGCCTGCTATACTCCGATAGAGCGGTACGATTGGGTAAAAGGGTATATTCCTGGGGTATCCCCTGCCGGTTCATGTGGGTATACTGTTTTTTATGGAGGAATACGCCATGACAACCAGCCTCAAAATTGAAGGAATGTCCTGTGAACATTGCGTTAAACACGTGAAGGAAGGACTTGAAGCAATCAACGGAGTCAAGTCAGCCAATGTTAAGCTTAAAGAAAAGTCTGCGGTAGTGGAACACGGGGAGGAGGTAGGTCTGGAGACCCTCAAGGCTGCGGTGGTCGAAGCCGGTTACGAGGTCGCCTAGACGAATCTCCCGAGGCTTTTCCCAAAACTAACCGAGTTTTGGGAAAAGCTCTCCCTGCTGTTTGAAAGGTAAAATACCATGCCCCGGGTACACAGCTCCTCAAAAGGACGGGAGGGGATGGTTTGTATTCGCCCTCTGGGAAGGCTGCCGTTCATCCCGAAGAGGGGCCTTCCGGTAGAGTTCAAATCCCCTGCTCTGGAAAGGGTTGAAATTTATGCATTGGTACTTCTCGGTTCCTGGTAAAATCCATTTTTCCAATTGAAGCGGCTCGTATGGGGGATAGGCCTGCCGTTCTTCACCCCTCGTATAAGGTCCTGATAATCGCCTTTTTTTAGCGGAGGACCGGAGAGATCCAAAATGAAACGGGTAAACCCTGCGGCTTTTAGAAAAGGCATCTTATCGGTAATACAAAAAGGTTTTTCTGGAATAACCAGAGAGCCTTCAAGGTTACTGATAAGGGTGAAGGATTCATCCCGGGAATCAGCAAAATGCCGAAACCCATAGGTAGCCCCCAGATCTGCCCGTATATGGAACAGCGGGGGGTAGGCAAAAAGGGTAATAAATAGGAAGGAACGCCGGTGAGGTTCCACGGTCTGTTCCAGGTTCTGCCGGTTATTCTCCAGGGGGGTAATGGCATGATCCAGACCTAAGCAGGAAAGAAAGGCCGAAGCCCAGCGGTTAAAACTATAGAGATAGGGACCGGCAATTACTGCGGCATGGGTAGTACGAAAGTACGGGCAATGACCAAGGTTGTTCACCACAAACTGATGATACCCCAGGCTGATGAGCAAGGGTATTTCTTCCTCCAGAACCTGGTCCAGGGTTTGCGGAAAACAAGGGTCCAAGACCAGGATAATCTCCCCTGGATTAAAGGGTAGCATCCTAGACTTTTCCAGAAGATAGGCTGCGGTCTTGCGGGTATACTTTAGCATGACCCTCACCGGTCTTGATGATTGGATGATATACAGGTCTTCCAGCCGAGAAACCGCGATGTAGAGACCCGCTGGAAAGTGGGTCTGTCCTTTCTGTTTCTGAGGGGCTTTAGGGAGGCTTAGAAGCGGAGCATGTTCCCAACCCGGCCTCCGTCTGGAAGCATCCCTGCCTTGAGGAATCACCGGAGCATACCGCTTTGACATATCCTTGGTCTGGATGAGGTAAACCGCATCTCCTGGTTCAAAGCCCTCAGGAATGGAAATCCAGCGCATCCCCTGCCCTTCGTGAGGAGCCTCTTGCATAAAACCTACCTTGTGGGATTGGCGGTCCCTATCATCCGCCCGATGGAACCGCACTGAATCGCCAAGACCCGGCATAAGGGCGCCTCCAGGGATGAGACCCCGCCGTTCAGAGCCTGTACCTTTCACTTTGAGGAGCGTACCCAAGGGAATGCCGGTTCCGCCGCTCCTATCTGCCTGAAGCCAGTCCACCGGTCTTGTAGTTTCCTGGGTAAGCCTAGGTTGAGTATCGTAGAAGGAATAGAAAACCGTCTTTTCCCGGGCAAAATCATTACGTAATATCTGCATCCCGCTTGCTATGGCTTGGCGGATCTGTTCTTCATTCCCGGAAAGGGCGTCGATAAGCTGCCGGTACGCGGAAACCACGGTACCCACATAGTCGGCGCTTTTCATCCGGCCTTCGATCTTCAAAGCATGGATCCCCGCGGCTACCAAATCAGGAACCTGTTCAAATAGTTGCAGGTCTGAAGGACTGAAATAATACCCTCCTGTACTAGGGGAATGTCCAGGGGCGCTGGGGCTGAAATACCGCCTGCACCCCTGGGTACAAAGCCCTCGATTCGCCGACTTGCCCCCCAGAAAACTGGAAAACAGGCAAAGCCCTGAAGCGCTTATACAAAGGGCGCCGTGAACAAACACCTCCAATTCCATGTTGGTATGGCTACGGATATCCCTGATTTCATGAAGACTCAGTTCCCGGGCAAGCACAACCCGGGAAACACCGTATTTAGAAAGGACATTTACGCCCCGACTTGAGGCGATATTCATCTGGGTAGAGGCATGGAGTTTCAGCGTAGGAAAATGCTCCCGGACCATGGTGATGATCCCCAAATCTTGGATAATGAGACCATCTGGCCCAAGAGAAGCCAAATAATGTAAAAGCTGATAGAGCCGATCCGCTTCTCGTTGTTCAAAAACCGTGTTGACGGTTACATACAGCTTACGACCCTTGCGGTGCAAGCTATGTAAGGCGCTTTCAAATTGGGCATAGGTAAAATTGGCGCTCCGCATTCGGGCGTTGAAGTTCTTGAGTCCTAAGTACACCCCATCTGCCCCTTCACCAATAGCCGCATCCAAGGTTTCCGGGGAACCTGCTGGGGCGAGTAATTCAACTGACTTCATAAAGCCCCATTATAGAGATTCCGGGGCTTCAGTACAAGCATGGATTTTTTTCCCTGTTTTCCCTATATTACAAAGAAGGATCCTGGGGCACAATCGTTTTTACCCGGGGATTCTGGAGCAAGGAGTTTTCATGAGTAAAAGTATACCAATAACCGAGGCTGATTTTGCATCTGAAGTCTTACAATCTCCCACCCCGGTCTTGATAGAGTTTTGGGCAACCTGGTGCGGACCCTGCAGAATGCTGGCTCCCTTGCTGGATGAGCTTGCTGAGGAATATACGGGGATCATTAAAGTGGCCAAGATCAACGTAGACGAAGAACCGCATCTGGTAGAACGGCACGGCATTGCGTCGGTACCGGTCATGGTCTTGTATAAGCAGGGAGAACTCATCTGGCAAAAGACCGGAGCCCAGACCAAAGGGGCCATAGAAAACCTATTTAAGGATCTGCTATAGCCCCATATCCTGCTTTCCAGTGCCAAATCGCGCGGGAAAGTTCCGATGAAAAGGGTTGGACCCGGCTAAAATCCGGGAGCCAGCCTGTATCGGGAACCAATTCCTGGTAAAAGCCCTCGGTAATTGCAAACGTATCAAGCCACGCTAAGACCTGTTCATATTCCTGGGTATGCACATACCGGTCTAGCCTTCCGGGGCGGGGATTTCCCTGGGTAGCACCGCGTACCGGCGTATACTGCATCATCACCGAAAGGAGGGCCCTGCCTTGGGCCTTTTCCGCAAACCACTGAAGGACCCTTTTGGTGGATTCAAGGTAATCGGGCAACACTAAATGCCGAATAATGACCCCGGAAACCAAGCGCTGAGCCCCATTAAATCGAAGGCGGCGCTTTTCCAGCATCCAGAGGATTGCCTTTTCCGCGTGTTCAGGATAATCCGGGGCATTGAAGAAACGGGCCCCCAGGGCAGTATCCAGGGTTTTGAGGTCCGGTAGATACACATCCAGCACTGATTCCATGATGGATAGGGTTGCAGGGAGTTCATAAGCGGAAGAATTCCAGAGCACTGGAATGGAAAGCCCCTGGGATCGGGCCTGTTGGATTCCTGTGGCTAGGGCCGGCACTGCATGACTTCCCGTAACCAGGTTAATATTCTCCACCCCCTGCTGTTGCAGGACAAGGCAGAGCCTCGCAAAGGCTTCACGCGAGAGGGGTTTCCCCATCCCTTCCTGGGAAATCTGATAATTTTGACAGAACCTACAGCCTAAGTTACAGCCACTTATAAAGATCGTTCCTGAACCACCGGATCCGATAAGAGGGGGTTCTTCTCCCCGGTGGATGGATGCAGCGGCAATACGGAGGGCTGCGGTTTCTCCGCAATAACCTGTTTTACCACCTAAACGGTCTGTGCCGCAGTTTCGGGGACAGAGGGTACAGGGGGTATATTGTGTGCACATACGCACTCCGCGCAGTAAGCAAGGACCCGCTAGGCCTGAATGAGGGCCCTACCCTTACCGCATCTTATTTCGATCCATAATACCCTGTTTCAACTGCTTAAGGGTTTCTTTCAGTTCCAGATCCTCAAAGGTATCATACAAAGCGGACTCTTGTTCCTGGGACTGAGGGGTTTCTTTAAGTACACTCCCCTGTTCCGGGTCCAAGGGGTACTCCCGTACTTCCCTTTGAACCGCCGCAGCCGGCCCTGGTTTACGGCTCAACCGAAAGGAAATTCCCGTGATATCGGGAAACCGACTCTGCAAGGCCCGAAGCAATTCCCGTTGTTTGGTTTGCAAGAGCTGAATCCACCCGGGATGATCCGCCTCAATAAGGAGTACATGCCGTTCAAGTTCCACAATCCGGGAATGGTCTGCTGCAGCGGGAATTCTATGGGCCTTCACCACAGAAGCCCAGGAAGCAAACAGTTCCGAATACCCTTGGGCTTTATCCAGGGTCTTTTCATCAAAAAAAAATGAGAGCAATTCCCCTGCTTTTTTCATATTACCACCTGATTCCTTGACTATACCAGAGTATATACCGGTAAAGATAATCTCGACAATATACCGATAATGTTTTATTATTTATAGAAAAATAGAGTAGCGTTCACAAGAAGGGTGAAATGAAGTTAGGGAAACAAAACCTATTCCGAGATCGTTCTTTTGCATATACGCCGCAGTTGTTGTCCTGTGAAGGGCACGGTGCATTCTGGGAATATTATCAAGACACAAATCATATTTGTGTCTATGGGCATGCTTTTATTAAAGATATCTACGGTTTCGATGTTCCCTATATTGAATACGAGCTGGCGGTATATAACGAAACCTTCTGTCCTGAGGACCTGACTCCGACTATGGCGGATGAACTCAAAAGGGCTGTGGTAAACCGATTCGGATATGACCATATCCACCCTATTCTCAACCAGCGCCTGGGAACCTATCGGATGATTCACGCCCTGGGTATCATCCGTGATACGGGACAGAAGCTTATACTCTGCGGCTGTCTGCAAGATATACGTGAGAGTACTGGATTTGAACGGTGGGATACCGTCAGTGCAGAGGTAAAAAAACAGATCCGTAGTATCTTGAATATAACCCCCACGGCATGTATGTTCTGGAATGATCGGTATCAGATTGTTAATTGTAATAATCAGGCTATTGAATTGTTCCAATGCAGTTCAAAAGAAGCCTTATATCAACGGTTCCCCAGCTTTTCTCCAGAATATCAGCCTGACGGCAGCAAAAGCAGCGAAAAACAGATTGCCTATCTGCGTAAAGCCATGGAATCGGGGATGGAAGTCTATGACTGGTGGTACCGGCTCCATACCGGAGAAGATCTGCCCGTAGAAATTACCCTCCTGCGGGTATTCTGGGATGGAGCTTACTGTATAGCGAGCCATATCCGGGACCTTCGCCAATTCAAGCAGTATCTCACTACCATTGAACAAACCCAGGAAAAACTGATCGCCGCTCGTAACCGGGCAGAGGAAAGCGACCGGGCTAAAAGCGAATTCCTGGCTAATATGAGCCATGAGCTCCGTACTCCCATGAATGGGATTCTGGGTATGACTAAGCTCCTGCTCCAAAGCGAGATTACCGAAAAGCAACGCCTTTATACTACCACTATTGACCAGTCTGCCAAGCAATTATTGCGTATCATCAACGATATCCTGGATTTTTCTCTGATTAACGAGGGTAAGCTCCCCTTTGAGCAGGTACCCTTCTCGTTACAACAGATTCTGGGGGAAGTGATTGATTCGGTCCTTCCGGACCTCCGAAATCTTACCATAAGCTTCGCCCAAGAACCGGGTATCCCTGACACCCTTATCGGAGATCCCCTGCGGCTCACCCAGATTCTGGTGAACATCCTGGATAATGGGATCAAATTTACCACCCAGGGAGGCATCTCCTTAAAGGTCTTCATGGACAAACCCCCGGAGAGCGTCCAGGTGAAGCTCGGTTTTTCCATAAGCGATACGGGTATCGGTATGAGCGAAGAACAAATAGCCAAGGTGTTTATTCCCTTCGCTCAGGTCGATTCCTCTCTTACCCGCAGGTACGGCGGAACCGGTCTGGGGCTTACGATTTGTAAAAACCTCGTTACCCTCATGGGCGGTTCAATTGCCTGTGAAAGTGCTGTAGGCAAGGGCACCACAGTTACCTTTACCGGATGTTTCGGTAAGGCTTCCCCGGAGGAACTGCCGGTCTATCACCGAGTCGCGGGAAAGCGCGTTTTTGCCTTGATGGATGATAAGCAGGATTATGCGGTCTTGAGCGTGCAATGTCAGATCCTGGGCTGCAATCTTCTGGGGTATAGTACAGATAAGGATACGTGGGAACAGACCCTTCCCTTGGCTCTTGACGTACTCCTGATTTCCTGGGCAGAGCTGCGGCCTCATATCCAAGAGACCCTAGAACGATGGAAAGCTTTGCTCCAATACTCCGGTACATCCAGGCCGGGTCTCTTGATTTTCGTGAAGGATCCGGAGGAGGAGGCCTTTATCACTGCTTCGGATGTATCCTGTCAGGTTTTATATAAACCGGTCCGTATCGCTTCCCTCTACAGTCATATAGATGCCCTCTTGAGTGTAAGGTCTGAGCAGGAAGAGACACCTCCGGTAACAGGAACGGATCCTATACCGATGATTCCCGACCAGATCCGAGGCGCCTATGTACTCTTAGTAGAAGACAACGAGATTAACCAGATCATGGCGAGTGAACTGCTTACCCTGGAAGGGTTTAAGGTGGATATTGCTTCCAATGGACAGGAAGCAGTTGAAATGGTAGCCCAGCATGACTACGATATTGTGCTTATGGATATTCAGATGCCTGAAATGGACGGGCTCACCGCGACCCGCATCATCCGGCAAAGCGCCAATACCATTCCGATCCTTGCCTTGACTGCTCATACCTTAGCCCTGGACCGGGAAAAAAGCCTTGAGGCGGGGATGAACGATCATATTACCAAGCCGCTTGATCATACCCTGTTGTTTAACGCGATGGCCCGCTGGGTTCGTCCTCATCCTCAGCCTCAGCAACTTCATGGGTAGCCCAGGGGCGAAGTCACCTTAAAAAAAGAAATGGGTCCCATACTGATCAACCAAAATCAGCATCCCCAGAACCGCGACGTACAGGGCAAAGCCCAAGAGGGATCCTTTCCGAATGAGCTTGAGCATACCCTGTATCGAAAAAAATCCCACCACCCCTGCGGTCAGCGTCCCGGCTATGAGGCTTGCGGTACCAATACCCCCCGTATCTCCTGAGGTGTTTCCGAGCACCCCGGGGACTTGTAAAACCAGAGCACCCAGGATTGCGGGGATGGAAAGGAGAAAAGAGAAACGAGCGGCAAAACTCCGGTCCACTTTCCGGGAAAGGGCGCCGGAAAGGGTGGACCCTGAACGGGATACCCCCGGGATGATCGCCACCCCTTGAAGGAACCCAATGATGATGACATCGATCCACTGCATGGTCCTTTCTGTTTTTGCCATACCCGGTCTTTTGGACAGTCTCTCGGCGATTATGAGGAGCGCCCCGGTACCCAGAAAGGCAAAGCCCAGAAAGGCCGCGGATGCAAAGGCTTCTTCAATGAAGTCCTTAAAAGCCAGGGCTATAAGGACCGTGGGTAGGGTGGCCACTATAAGGAGGCCGGTGAGTCTCTGGATGGGACGGCGCAGGATATTCCAGATATCAGCCCATAACACAATAAACACCGCCCCTAAGGTGCCTACATGGACCAGGGTGTCGAATAAAAGAGCCGGTTCTGATATATGGAAGATTTTCTGGAGCAGCACCAGATGACCTGAACTGCTTACCGGTAAAAATTCGGTGATACCCTGGACTGCGCCCAGGATTATAGCCTCAAATATACTCATAGTTTACAGTACCAATTATGGAAGCAATAAAACAAGGCACATGAAGGGATTGTAGGATACAATAACGTGACTTCAATGGAATACTCAGGTTCCGTGAAGGAACGCTCATTTTCACGAATTATTCGGATACATGAGCCTGTTCCAAAAACTGAAGTTTTGGAACGGCTTCACATGAGCATTAATGCGCATTTCAGGTTTGATTGCCTACCTTGTTCTAAAGAAACCCAACTGGGGTTTCCAGAGCTTCCCTAAAGTCTTTCCCCCATATCCGGCGACGTTATTTGGCCGGCAAAAAAAGTTTCCGGGATGGCGTGATTGACGAATAGTACTGCCAGATATATGCTTACCCTTCAAGGAACATAGCTTGTGGTAAAAATTGTATGTAAAATACCCGCGTTGCTTATAAGCGGGATGATTTGGTTTCTCTCATCTCAAAGTGTACTTCCCACCCCCAAGGGTATTCTGGGGTTTGATAAGGTTCAGCACCTGCTTGCCTATGGGGTGTTTGCAGGGACCCTCGGATTGTGGTTTTCTCGGCGGCAGTGGAAAAGGAGTCCTGTCAGATGTATGGTATGGGTTATTATTATTGCCGCCACCTATGGGATCAGTGATGAGATACATCAGTCTTTTGTACCAGGCCGGGACGGTAATGTGTGGGACTGGCTTGCAGATACCCTCGGCGCTATCATAGGGGCAGGCCTCGTCATGGTGAGTGTTCGGAAGCTGGAACCGGCCCCGCCTGCGGCCTGAGAGCCGGGGGCCTCCCTTTCTTGCCAGCAGGCGCTGTTTTTAAGCGGAAGTTATTCAAAAACTTTAGTTTTTGAATAACTCTATTGTATAATTAAAACAGAGCAAGTACTATGTATCTCTCCTCAAGAGTTCATAGGCAGTTGTTTTCCTGGAGACAGAACATGAAAATAGGTACCGTTAAAGAAATTAAGAAGCATGAATACCGGGTCGGTTTAACGCCGAAAGCCGCGGAAGCCTACAAAAACCATGGTCATACGGTATTGGTTCAAAAAGGCGCCGGAGAAGGTTCAGGTTACCCCGACGAGTACTATGGGGCAGCAGGTTGTAAACTGGTGGATCGGGCTGAGGATGTATTCGGTGAAAGCGATATGATTGTCAAGGTGAAAGAGCCATTGCAAGCAGAATACGCGCTCATCCGGGCAGGGCAAATTCTATTTACCTACCTCCATTTGGCGCCGGATCGTCCCCAGACTGAAGCGCTTTTACGCCAGAAATGTATCGGTGTGGCCTTTGAGACCATCAAGGACCGGAAGGGCGCGTTGCCCTGCCTCAAGCCTATGAGTCAGATTGCGGGACGCCTGGCGATCCAGGAAGGGGCCAAATACCTTGAGCGGCCTTTCGGCGGTAAAGGGGTTCTCTTGTCGGGAGTACCAGGGGTTCCTGCTGCAGAAGTGGTGGTATTAGGCGCAGGGATCGTGGGGGCCAATGCAGTAAAAATCGCCGCGGGCTTTGGCGCCCATGTAACGGTGGTGGATATTGATCTCGACCGCCTTGAGTACCTAGAAGATATCTATGGCAATAGGATCAGTACCGTGTACTCTACCCCCGAAAACATTGATGAACTTCTGTCCAAAGCGGACCTGGTTATCGGCGCCGTGCTTATTCCCGGTTCAGCCGCTCCAAAACTCATTCGTGAAAAGCACTTGAAAACCATGCAAAAAGGTGCGGTCATCGTGGATGTGGCCATTGATCAAGGAGGATGCAGCGAGGTAAGCCGGGTAACCTACCATGATGATCCGGTCTTTGTCAAAGATGGGGTGGTCAATTACTGTGTGGGGAATATGCCTGGAGCCGTGGCAAATACCTCAACCAATGCGCTCGTAAACGCCAATCTAGGCTATGGTCTTTCGATTGCGGACTTGGGGGTTGAAGGGGCGCTTAAAAAAGATACCGGCCTCCTTGAGGGCTTAAATGTGTATAAAGGCAGGATCACCTATAAAGGGGTTGCAGAAACCCATGGCTTGCCCTATACGCCCGCGACAGAGGTGCTGGGGTAACTAAGCTCCTAGGCTTATGAGGGGTTTGCAGAGGGGCTGCCCCTTTCACCGGGTTCGCCGCCTTTTTCTGCAGCGGTTTGCCCCCGATACGGGAAGGTCTCATTGATGAGGGAAGCTACTGCATTGGCCTGTACCCCGTTTCCGATACCAAAGGCTGCCAATAGAACCGCCAGCCATTTCATTGTAAGTCCCCGTTGCATATAGGGTGCCCTTAGGGAACCACCTATCTCAACTGAAAACTAACCTAATCCTCATCATATTTTAACCGGGCCTGTATATGTTTAAGCCAATCTTACTGTTATATGAGGAGCATGTAATGCATAGTAAACGAATAGGAGCGGCTCTTTGTTTGGCCGCGGTTTGTCTCGGGCCGGTTTTTTCCGGAGGATCGAAAGACCGAGGCACAGCAAGCCATGAGGCACAGGCCGCGCCTTACACCATTGAAGTAGCGGGATCCACCTCGGTTACGCCCTTGATGGAGCTTTTGGCCGCGGATTACGCCCGGGTACGGAATAATGTGAAGATCAACATCAATGGTACGGGATCTTCCGATGGTATCAACGCCGCGGCTGCTGGAACCAGTGAAGTGGGAATGTCCAGCCGGGAACTGAGCCCGGTAGAAAAAGGAGCGGGCCTGAGGGAATTGGTCATCGCCATAGACGGCATCGCGGTGATAGTCCACGGGACTAATCCCTTGACAGGGCTTTCTATAGCCCAGTGCCGGGATATTTACTCGGGCAGGATACAGGACTGGAGCGAAGTTACCCCGGAGAAGCAGGGGAAGATTGCGGTGGTTTCCCGGGAACCCGGGTCTGGAACCCGGGGGGCCTTTGAGGAACTTATCGCGCTTAAAGACGAATTGGTACCAGGTGCCATTGAGTTTGACGGAACCGGTGCGGTAAAGGCTGAAGTTTCCCGGAATGTTGACGCTGTCGGGTATATTTCCCTGGGTTCGGTGGATAGCTCAGTGAAGCCCCTGGCAATTGAAGGGGTCCCGGCAAACAGCGCCAACGTGATCAATGGGACCTACAAGATTGCCCGCCCCTTTATTCTTCTAACCAAAGCCGCGTCTGTACACCAGGAAACCCAGCAGTTTCTGGAGTGGATCCTGTCTCCTGCAGGGCAGGCAATCGTCAAGAAAAGTTGGATTTCCGTAACGGGTTAAGGGGCAAGGATCATGCTGCATCGCCGGAACACGGACCTCTTTTTTAAGCACCTGGTAAGCCTGGTTTCCGGCTTTTCCATCCTGGCCCTGGGGGGGATCCTGATCTTTGTGTTTGTCCAAGGGGCAGGACCCTTCCTCTTTCCCACGGATCCAGATATCCGGCTGGTTATGGAAAACATCCGGGAAATCCAGGTCAACGGAGTATGGTACCAGGATACGCCCCTGATACGGGTTCCCCAGTCAACCCCGTCTCTGGAGCTGCGTTTTTCAGATCCTGAAGGAGAACGGTTCCTAGAAGCTATGGTATCTGCTGCGGAAAAAGACCCGGCCAAGATGCTCCGGTTTACCGCATACTCCGGGGGAGAACTCTCCACTCCGGAAGCTGCGGTCTATACCCTAAGCTATCCGGGACTGCCGGGATTACGTCCTAAGGTTCACTTCATCCTGCCTGAAGCGCCCTATAGCCTCCCCCGGTTCTTGACCGGTACGCAATGGCATCCCACCTACGAGAAGGTCTACGGTATTTTTCCCATGATCATCGGTACGGTTCTCGCAAGCCTGGGAGCGGTTCTCTTGGGGGTGCCCCCGGCTTTGCTCTGCGGACTCTTTCTCGGGGAATTCATGCCTGATAAGCCTGCGGCTCTAGCCCGGGCAGGGATAGAAGTCCTGGCAGGGATTCCCTCGGTGGTTTATGGTTTTTTCGGTTTAATGGTAATCGTACCTGCAGTGAAACAGATCTTTGCAGTACCTTCGGGGAACAGTCTGCTTTCCGCCATCATCATGCTTTCGGTGATGATCCTCCCTACTATCATCACCATTACCGAGACCTCCATTCGCGCGGTTCCCCGATCCCACTGGGAAGCTTCCCTGGCCTTGGGGGCAAGCAGGATGCAGACCCTCTGGTTTGTGGCCCTGCCCCAGGCCCGTTCTGGAGTTATCGCCGGGGTTATGCTGGGGATTTCCCGGGCAGTAGGGGAAACTATGGCGGTGATCCTGGTAGCGGGGAATTCCGCCCAGCTTATCCATAGCCCCCTGGATAGTGTGCGTACCCTGACCGCTACGATTGCCTTGGAAATGGGTTACGCTCAAGGGAGGCACCGGGAACTGCTCTTTTCCCTCGGAGTGGTTCTCTTCATGCTTATTCTGCTGCTGAATACGGGGGTACTGTACCTCAGCCCGCCAGCGGGGTTGTCACCTCCAATTCCGCCGAAGGTCGGCCTAAGAGAGAAAAGAAAGAGGACGAGCCGATTACAAACCTGCGCCATGAGAAGTGAGAGAAAAAAATGAAAAAAAGCCGCAGCCTCAAAGATGCAGCGCTCTATGGGCTTATGGTTACATCCTTAGTCCTGGTACTGGGGGTACTGGCCTTTATCCTGGGGTATATCCTGGTCTGCGCTTCGGGGCAGGTGAACCTTTCCCTCGTAGCTCGGGCAAATCCGAGAGGGATCTTTCCCATGTTGGTAACGACCTTGTATGTAGTCCTGGTATCCCTGGCTATCGCCTTACCCGTCGCCCTGATAACCGCCCTCTTTCTGAACGAGTATACCGGTAATTCCGGCCTTGTCCGGGTCTTACGGCTGGCCATAGAAACCCTTTCAGGGATCCCCTCAATTATTTATGGGCTTTTTGGGCTTTTGCTGTTCTGCCGGTTCCTGAGATTCGGTCAGTCCATTCTTGCAGGATCCTGTACCTTGAGCATTATGATCCTGCCGGTAATCATCAGGACCACCGAAGAATCCTTAAAGACCATCCCCGCTTCCTTTAGGGAAGCCTCCCTTGCCCTAGGGGCCACCCAGTTTCAGACCATCCGTTACGTGGTCCTCCCTTCAGCCATGCCCGGGATTGTTACCTCTACCATTTTGGCTATCGGACGGGTGGTGGGGGAGTCTGCACCGGTGCTGCTCACCGTAGGCATCACCCGGAACATCCCCGCATCGGTGTTTGACTCAGGCCGTACCCTCACGATTCACCTCTATTACCTCACCAAAGAGGCGATCAACCCGGAGGATTTTGGTATTGCCTTTGCCACGGCAACGGTGCTTATCATCCTGGTCATCCTCATCAATACTGCCACAAAATTGGTTTCCCGTGGCCTTAATCAGTACAGGAGTATGCGTGTATGAACGAGCAGAAAACAATGGAAAAGAAAGAAAACCCGAAACTGGATGTGCAGGAACTGGATGTGTTCTATGGGACCTTTCATGCCTTGAAAAAGATCACCTTTACCCTCCATCCCCGGGAAATCGCCGCGTTTATCGGCCCCTCAGGGTGCGGAAAGTCAACCTTCCTCCGGGTGTTTAACCGGATGAACGATCTTATCCCCTCTTGCCAGGTTATCGGAACTGCCCTCATCGACGGTAAAGATATCTACGGCGGCATGGACGTAACTGAACTACGGAGCCGAGTGGGGATGGTCTTTCAGAAACCCAACCCCTTTAACATGAGTATCTTCGATAATATCGCCTATGGCCCCCGGATGCAGGGCCAGCGGGACAGACGCATCCTGGCCGAACTGGTGGAGACGTCCTTAGCAAAAGCCGCGCTCTGGGATGAGGTGAAGGACCGGCTTAAACGCTCGGCTATGGGCTTATCCGGAGGACAGCAGCAGCGGCTCTGCATTGCCCGAAGCATTGCCATGCAGCCGGAGATCATCCTGATGGATGAGCCCACCAGCGCCCTGGACCCCTTGGCCACGGGCAAGATCGAAGCGCTGATGGGGGAACTGAAAAAGGAGTATACCATCATCATCGTAACCCACGCCATGCACCAGGCCGCCCGGGTGAGCGACAAAACCGCGTTTTTCCTCCTCGGGGATTTGGTAGAATACAACGACACCAAAACCGTATTCACCACCCCCCGGGACAGCCGAACTGAAGCCTATATTTCCGGCCGTTTCGGTTAACCCTCCAAGGTGGTTTACCCCTCTTCAAACTTCCTTCACAAGAGGAGGAACAAAGGGATCACGCATATCGAAATCAATAGACAAAGGAGCTATATACGAAAATGTTTTTTTTGGAAGAAATGAATCGGTTGCGCCACGATATATTGGCTATGGCCTCTCAGGTGGAGGAAGATTTGGGCAAGGCCATTACAGCCCTGAAAAACAACGACGATGAATTGGCCAAGGAAGTGAAAGCCGCGGACACGGTGGTAAACGCCATGCAGCTTAAAATTGAAGACCAGGCGGGGATCCTCATCGCTACCCAGCAGCCTGTAGCCCGGGACATGCGGGAACTGGTAAGTATCATTAAACTGGCGGGTAACCTGGAACGGATCGGGGATTACACGGTCCACACCGCCAAGGCAGCGCTCAAACTGTCCGGGGAACCGGCCTTTCGATCCTTGGAACGGCTTGAACGCATGGCCGCTACCGGGACCGAGATGCTCCGGGCATCCATCACCGCGTACTTGAACCAGGACGCCCAGGCAGCCCGGATTACGGCGGCCTTGGACGACCGCATAGACGCGGAACACAAGGCCCTGACCGAGGAAACCTTGCGGCTTATGCATGACCATCCAGAACTGATAAAGAAAGCGGTCCGGCTTCTGCGGACGTCTGGTTTTCTGGAACGCCTGGGGGATCATATTACCAATATATGCGAAGGAATCATTTACATGGTGGAAAGTACCCATGAAGAACTCAACTGATGAGACAGGCAAACACCCAAGGAAGGTCTTGATACATGGCTTGGTGTGGTAAGAGGTTCTAGTCTATTGAAAAGGGGTATACGAAAGAGTTCGTATACCCCTCTAGTTATGCGACATTTTTTTGCCCCGGGTTTCCGGAAAAAAGGCCCAAGTCTCATGTAAAAGACCCTTCTTCCATTTATCCCTCCTCCTTCAATTCGCCGTCCATAATCAAGATCTTCCTCCATATAGTTATTTCAAAAACCCGTATTCATAAATCTTCGGCTCTATTTTTTGGGCTAATAGTTTCACATTATTCCGCAATGTTTTAATTATTTTGTTATAGGTTTCATCCGTAGATTTATTGTTCATTTTACCGTTAGGGGAACGCCCTTGAAAATATTCCCGAATGTCATAAAAAGAAGCGTTTACGGAAACGGTTCTATTGTTTTGGGTTTTTGCATGGTAATATTTCCATAATTCCAGGCCTGAATTTAATACTTTTCTTGCTTCCTTGCTGAATTTTACATCTTTAATAAAATTATACATAAAATTAGATTTAAATTTTCCCCTCGCGTCTACTTCTTGCTCGGAGAAAGGAATCCAATGATTTACGCCGTCTTTACAGGAAATACGGTTTTTATTACCGAATAATGTATAAATCAAACAATCCTTAAGAAATATTTTGTCTTTTTTATAATCGTTCCCGGACGGATTTAGAAATTGATCGTTGTGGTTGATCCACGTATGATCTAAACAATGACGTACTGAATAATAAATAGAAGCAATAAAAATATTGGATTCATTGATTGCAATAGAGGACAGATGACTTCCCGTTCCTTGTAAACTAATATAAACTAGATTGTTTTGCTGAAAATCATTGCTGGTAAAATAAAGGCTGCCTATTATATTTTTTTCCGCGCTAAACGGCATAATCCATTTGTTTATATATACTTGTCCATTATAGAAACTTTTTTTTGAAATATACGAACCATCCGTGTTTAACACATCGAGTTTGACCGCTTTGGGAAAACGGTTTTTGAATTCATCACCTGTTATATCCCAAATTAAAAAACCAATAGGAAATTCACCGTTAACATTGTCAAAGGTATTCGCCTTGCACATAAACCCCTTTTTGAATACGGCGGCAAACCATTCACGGAACTTCGCAAAATTGGAAGAATTAAGGTATTTTAATGTAGAAAACACCGTAAGATGAACGCCTTTTAACTGCACATATACACGGGTCATAAAATGCGCGAACAGTTCATTCGCCGCTTTTCCCAGACAATCTTTGTATTCAAAATGGGTAGCATGGCTTGTGGTTACGCCTTTCTTTGCGCCGGGACCGCCGGAACTTTCCGCATAGGGCGGATTGATATAAATAATCAGTTTTTTCCTTTTTTCCGGGTCGGTTACAAGTTCTTTTAATTCTTCCGGTAGTTTATCAAATTTGTCATTCAGAAAATCAAATTTAAATACATGGTCGTGCAGTAAATTTAAACCCTCGTCAATCATGGCGTGCATGGTGTCCACATCGGGCTGGTCTATGGTGGAAGCCCAAATGTTATATTTATTCGCAAGCCCCGCCAAAAGGTTTCCGGTTCCGGCTGCGCAGTCCCAAATAATGTATTCATCCTGCCAGTTTACCCCTAACGCTTTTTCTATATATTCCTGCGATTTTTCCACCCAGATTTGCGGCGTAAAAAATGATCCTTTGACTTCCCGTATATTCTGCGGAACGAGCAAATCGCGGCGGTCTATGATATACTGCTGGTATTCTTCGGCGGGCGGGCGTTCATATTTATTCCAGAAACGGCGGTAGGCGGCGCCGCCATCGGTAAAATCAATTTCAGAAGAAAATAACCGGCCTTTTATTTGTTCCTGTAATTTATATCTATCGTTACCAAGCACAATTTTTAATCTTTCGGTAATAGTTGTACCGTCTTTGCTCATCATGTCGGCCCGGAAAAAATCACAATCCAGAACGCCTGAATTCTTAAATTCAAGCCATTCCTCAGCGGATATATTAATGGTAGGTTTTACTTCCGTAACCCATCGGTTGTAAATATGCGGAAAATTATTTTTGGTTATCGGGCTTTTTATGGAAGAGGCGCCCGGAATAAAATTGTTCTTGATAAAACTTTTTATTTCCGCGCTGTCTTCGTCAAAATCATACACGGTAAAATTTTTCGCAAGCAGTTTTGTTATTTTTTTTCTGGTCTTAATAAAATCATCGGACAGGTAATTGCTGGGCGCGGCGTTCCAGTTTATATCGTTTTCGGCAAAAATAGGCAGTATGTCATGAAACGGCAGAAAGCCGATTTTCTTGCCGTCAAAACAGCCCAGATACGGCGGCGGCATGAACTCCCCCGAATCGTAGGTTTTCTTGCAGGTCAACACCAACTGCGTCATCATGGACACTTCGTCAACTTCGCCTTTTTTGGCTTCCGCCCAAAGGTAATGCGCCTTGAACAGTCCGCCTGCGGCAAGTTTCGCGTCCGTTACGACAAAATCTATGTTCCCGATGTTGGGTTCATAGGCGAATTTTGCCTTGTCAAAATAATCATGAAAGACCATCGCTTTGAGGGTCTCTTCTTTTTGTATGTCCATGTAGTTTGCCATTGTTTTTTGAGTATACCATATCGGCGTTTCTGCGGCAATATGCTTTTTGTCCTGGGTTTCCGTAAAAAAGACCTAAATCTCAAGTAAAAGGCCCTCCCTCCAGAATATTTTGACCTTTCTCCAAATATTTTTAACCCTTCTCCAGAACCTTTAGACCGCTCTCCAAAAAGTTTGGACCATGTTCCAAAATATTTAGCCCCTCCCCAAAGATATTTTGACTATGCTGAAAAATGATGAGACCCGAGGCTTACGGTAAATTTCCGTTCCCCTATTGCATAAAACCCGGGACTTATGGTATAGTTTTCAAGTCCAACGGTAAACGGCGGATAAAATTCGGAATAAAATCTTTAAGGAGGGCAAAATAGCGGACTTTTTTCCCAAGCGGGAAGCGGCGGTGGAGGGGGAAAATACCAAAAGACTACAGCAGGCCCTGAAAGGGGTAAAGGAAGAGGAACTGCCGAGGGACGGGAGGTATGAAACGGCGAAGAGGATAGGGGGGAAACGGAACCGCGCTTGGAAGACGGATCCGGAGGCGCCGTTCATGAGGATGCAGGAAGAAGCTATGGGCAAGGGGCAGGTGCAACCCGGCTACAGGGTGCCGAGCGGAAGGGAGCAGGGATTGGTGTGTGGGTATGCTCGAGTTCCCCAGCCTGCGGACACCCGAACCGTGAAAGCCCCGGTGAAGAGGCAGGAGCAAGGGCTGGGGGAGAAGCGGCAGGCGCTCAGCGCCGATGCGGGGGAGCGCAGCGCATGACCCGTATGGGGAAAACCCGGGGATGGAGGCGGCGGTGCAGGAGGGGATGGACCGGAAAGAACAGGGCAGGAAGCGGCAAGCGGAGCGCCGGCAGAGGGAGCAGGGGGACGAGCAGAGAACAGCGGCGTAGTACGTATAACGGCTGAGTTATCGGGAGACGCGGGAGGGAAGCAGGGATGCGGGAGAGCGGTATGCAGGCGAACGTGGTAGGGAGTGCCGGCTTAACAAGCAGGGTACTCAGGCGAACGGGGACCGGGTGCTAGACCGGAACGCCTGGTGGCTACGGCTGAACGGGAAGGCAACACAACCGCTGCACGACGAGCGGTAGGTACCGTTGAGGAAACAGGGGTCGGTGGTCTTTGGACAACTGCAAGGGAACCCGGGATTCAGGGGGGTTCTGTTACGGGGAAGGGAGAACGGTACCCCGGAATGGGGACTGCTTGCCCGGGGGTACAAATTGAAACAGATAACAACCAAAAACCGGCCTGAAAGGGAACCCCAATCCGCAAAAAGATCTAACGGCCCGGAAAACGTTCAAAAAGCCGCATGGACAACAAAAGGGCTGCCAGAAATGGTACTTCCTGGACAGGCCCATTCTTTATTTTGTAACCGTTCACGTGGGATATTGTACAAAGTGGTAAAACATGGTAAAAATGGCGTATGGGAGGAGAAAATATACAAGAACCGGTCAAAAAACAGGCAATTTTCATTGAGCAACAGGCCGAAACCATCAGACTGCTTGAGACCCGGATAGGCGAGCTTGAAGCGCAGGTAACAGATCTCAAGACAATAATCGCCCATATGCGAAAAGATTCCGGTAATTCATCAAAACCGCCTTCTTCGATAATGTTCTGGAATTATTGGATCAAGCATACTCTCCCCCAAAACCAGACATTTATTATCAGGGCAACCACGATCTTGTGCATCTGTTCTGTCTTCGAAAAACGAATCCCTTTCCTCACTAATCGCGCACACCATGTCCTCAACGATAGCTGTTTCCGCTCTATCTTTTGCGTGTTCTTCTTCGTCACAACCAAAACCTCTGTCGAAAAACGCTCATACTACGCATAGTTTCCATCGGTATACACCTTCCCTCTGTTAAGCGGCCTAAGCAATTCCAGCAGCTTATCTAGATTCTTATGTTCCCTCGTCCCAAACCAGAAAGCAATAACTTCACCACTCTCATGGTCAATAGCCCACCACAGCCGGATTTGACGCGTCTTATCATGATAAAAACTCCACTTTTCGTCCATTTCAACCCGGATTGTGATGTTTTTATGGGATTCAAGATAATCCTTGTTCACCTATTCTATCATTTCTTCTTTTTTTTAATCGCTTGGGGTTTAATTCCCCGCCGCTCTGCGCTAAACTTGACCCACGGATTCACGCGAGGTACTTTCGGTATGCCGGCAGGATAGAGAGTTTCATGAGCCCTATCCATAGCGTCTTCACCCCAGGAGGCCCATCACTGGGAGCACGTTTCGGACCTCCCAGCCACCCCAGATAATCTTCGGAAACATTGTTTCCGCCGCCTCTTTCATCGTATACGGCTTCTTCGGTTCTTTCCTGGTCTTATGTGCCACACCATACAACAATTTCCACTCGGCTTCCCCCAAGAGCAAGAAACAGGGCAGTTCGGGCGTTAGCCGTCCCGCATAGGTCAT